>JADHOF010000078.1 GCA_016779125.1 Verrucomicrobiia bacterium
GTGGTCGCAGCCACCATCGCGGCCCGGGACGAAACCAGGCAACAAACACCCTCAATCCCCTTCGACCAGCCGAAACGCCGGTTCACCGGAAAGATCGAAATCACCGTGCTGGACCAGGCCACCGGCAAACCGCTGCCCAACGTCGTGGTGGATCCGGGCACCTTCACGCTCAGAGCCGGCGTGGTGGCGGAGATGCTGATCACGGACGCCAAGGGACAGGCGACATTCCGCTACTGGAAGGAGGAAACGACCCGTGTCTCTCTCCTCATTCGGGGAGACGGATATGAGCCGCAGTACAAAGCCTTCAGAGGGAACATCGAAGAGTCCGTCGAGTTCCGCCTGGATCGCGGAAAAACAATCGGCGGCGTGGTGGTGGATGCCGCACAACAACCCGTCGAGGGCGCGTCCGTGACGTTCGGCCGGCTGGTCGCCTGCACAGACCCTGAGGGTCGCTGGCAACTTTCGGGCGTGGACCCGCGAAATCAGAGTTACGGCATCCATGTGGGACATCCCGGCTTCCCGACAACGACCTTTCGAATGGGAAGCGACGTGACATCGACCGAACTGGCCGACGGCACTGCGAAGCTGTCGATTCCCCATGGTTCGAAACTGAGCGGCACGGTGAACGACGAAACGGGCAAGCCGGTCGCCGGCGCGAAGATCTTCTTTGGCAAGTCTCTTTACGACAGCACGAAAGCGGAGGCAGTCACCGGATCCGACGGCAGTTTTCTTCTGGAAAACCTGCCACTGGGGGCGAATTACGTGACAGTGTCCGCGCCCGGCAAGGCACCGGCATTTGCCTCCGTGACGGTGGACCGGAAAAACGAATCTTTGGCCCTGACGCTAAAGCCCGGAACGGTCGTGAGTGGTCAGGTGGTAGACGCATCCGGCCACGCCGTGAAAGGGGTAAGGATCAGCGTCAACCGGATGCAGACACCGCGAACGTTGGAGTTTCAATTCACCACTGCGGCCGATGGCCGGTTTTATTGGGAGGCGGCACCGGATGAAACGCTGTCGTTCAGCTTCTCCAAAGACGATTTGCAGCGCCGTCACCAGATGATCCAACCCGGACAGAAAGAGGAGTTGATCGTCATAATGAACGCCTTGCAAACGGTGGCAGGCGTCGTCGTGGATGCCGCGACCGGCAGCCCGATACCGCTGTTCAACGTGGCGGTCGGTCAGGCTTTCGGCGGTGGCCAGACCTACTTCTCCGGGATTGATTCGATCGTCGGGAAGGACGGACGTTTCACCACCAAGCTGAACCGTCTTTCGGCGGATGAAGACGGGGTTGTGAAGGTGGAGGCGGAAGGATACGTGCCTGCCTTGTCGGTGAGATTTCCGGCGAACGCACCGCCGGAAACATTGCAATTCCGCCTGGAACGGGGAGAGATCCCGAAAGGCATCGTGCGCCAGCCCGACGGGCGCCCCGCCAAAGGCGCGCAAGTCGCACTTCAGTGTCAGGGCGAGCAGCTGATGCTGCGCGACGGGGCATTGTCGTCTTTTTTCGGCGCGCGCTCAGCGATATCCGAGTCCGCCGGCGACGGCCGCTTTCACCTTTCATTGCGGGCGAATCCAACCCGGATCATTGCCGCACACGAGAGCGGCTACGCCGAGATCGCATTGGAGGGTTTCAAGAACGCTGGCACGATCCAACTGATGCCGTGGGGGCGACTGACCGCTACGCTGACGAAGAACGGCAAGCCATTGCCGAACGAATCCATGAGCCTCACTCCAGCAATCCGCAAAGCGGAGGCGGTGAACCTGCAGTTCGAGAAATTTCCGTTGAAGACGGATGCCGAGGGACGCCTGACTGTTTCCAAGCTCCCGCCGGGTGACTATCGCCTGGTTCGGCTCGTCGAAACCGGCGATCGCGGGCAACGTTCCTGGATCCATCTGAACGGCGTTCCGGCGACAGTCGAAGCGGGAAAGACCGCAAGTGTGAACCTGGAGGTCGGACCGAGTTTTCGCACAGTGACAGGGCAGATCGTGGTGCCGGAAAAGAAGGACGGTGTTCGTGGTGACATCGAAGTCGAACTGATTTGCTTTACGCCGATGAAACCAATGGGACAGACAATTACCGGTGATCCGGCGCGTCACAAATTGCTGGCCGAACAGGGCTACGTGAATCCTCATTTCAAACCGGAGACCGATCAGGATGGCCGTTTTCAAGCCGAGAACGTGCCGACCGGACAATACAGCCTTCGGGCCACGTTGTACGGAGAACCTATTCCAGGCACGACGTATCGCAACCGTCTTGGCTTCACGTCGATTCCGGTGGAAGTTTCAAACGCGACGTCACAAACGGGGAAAGCGCTTGATCTGGGGATTCATGAAATCCAGTTTTACCTCAAAGAAGGAGACGTGGCTCCGGCGATCGAGGCACGGACAACGGACGGCAGGCCATTCAAACTGGCGGACTATCGCGGCCGCTATGTGCTGCTGGACTTCTGGGCGACGTGGTGTGGCCCCTGCTTGCGCGAAACGCCAAACATCAAAGCCGTCCGAGAGGAATTCCGCGACGACGAGCGCCTCACCATTGTGGGGTTGAACCTGGACCATTCGATAGACGCGATGCGGCGATACGTGGCCGACAACGAATTGGATTGGATGGACGTCTATCTGGGCCCATGGGGCAGCGAATCCGTCACGAAAGCCTTTCGCATCCGCAGCATTCCGCAGATCATGCTGATTGGTCCCGATGGGAAAATCGTGGCGCTGGGGTTGCGAGGCGACCGCATTCGCAAATCAATCGTCGAGGCGCTTCGCGGAGGGCGTTGATCGGATCAGAAAAGCCAAATCGCGGACTTGGCGATTTCGATTTCTTATCTACGCTCCCGCCATGATTAAGCCCTCGTCGAGTTCCCGTCGCTCCTTCCTCAAGGCGTCCGCGTTTGCGGCCGCGCCGTTTATTCTGCCGTCCGGCATCTGGTCGGCGGAGGTGAAGCCGAATGACCGCATCGCGGTCGGCTTCATCGGCATGGGGAAGCAGGCCCGCGGTCTCCAGAGCCGTTTCATGGGTGAGAAATCCGCCGTCTGCGTCGCGGTGTCAGATTGCGACACCACCCGGCGTGAGTCGGCAAAGAAGCGCGCGGACGACAAATACAAGAATCAGGACTGCCAGGCCTACGCCGACTTTCGCGAGCTGATCGCCCGCAAGGACATCGACGCCGTATGCATCGGAACCCCCGACCATTGGCACGCCTATCAGACCGTCGCGGCGTTGAACGCGGGCAAGGATGTCTATTGCGAAAAGCCGCTCACCCACAACATCCACGAGTCAATCGCCGTGATGAAGGCGGTGAAGAAAAACAAAAGCATTCTGCAGACCGGCTCCATGCAGCGCTCCTCGCGGGAGTTCCGCGTCGCCTGCGAACTCGTACGCAACGGCGTCATTGGCAAGGTCGAACGCACGGCCGTGAACATCGGCGGACCGGGCATCCCCTGCGATCTGCCGACCGAGAAATCGGAGCCCGGACTGGATTGGGAGATGTGGGTCGGCCCCGGTCCGATGCGGGGCTACAGCTCCGTGCTGAGTCCGCGCGGCGATCACAATCACTTCCCGAACTGGCGCAACTACAAGGAATACGGCGGCGGCATGGTCTGCGACTGGGGTGCACACATGATCGACATCGTCCAGTGGGGCCTGGGCATGGATGACAGCGGCCCGGTCGCCACGATTCCCAACGCGGATCCCACGGCCATGAGCGGCGCCCAGCTCGTTTATGCGGGCGACATCCCGATGCTGCACGGGGCCGGAAAGGGCGCCAGTTTCTATGGGACCGAAGGCCGCGTGGAATGTCATCGCGGCGTGATCGGCCTCTGGCTCGGCGACAAGCTGGTCGCCGGCAAAACGGAACGCAACGACAAGAACGTCGATCTCAACAAGGAACTCGACAAGCTCGAGAACGATTTCCTCAAGGACGCCAAGGTGAAACTCTATCGCAGCGAAAGCCACATCCCTGACTTCCTCAATTCGATGAAGACCCGGAAGAAGCCCAGCACGCACGAGATCATCGGAGCGCGCTCGGCCATCGCCTGCCATCTGCTGAATCAGACTTATTACAATCAGACGGCGATCCAGTGGGATCCGAAGAAAAACACCTTCGCGAAGGGCGGAGACCCGAAATGGCTCACCCGTGAGTATCGTGGCGACTGGTCGGTCTGACCCGTTCAGTTCAGTTTGCAAGCCCGACGCGATTTCGATCGTGTCGGGCTTTTTTCGTGCGCGCGCCCCGCTCGTGACTAGGCTACGCGCATGAAACGAATCCTGTGTTTCGGCGATTCAAACACCTGGGGATACGTGCCCGCGAGCGTCGTGGAACGTTTCCCGCCGGAGATCCGCTGGACCGGCGTGATGCGTGAAAAACTGGGCAACGGTTTCGAGATCATTGAGGAGGCGCAAAACGGCCGCACGACCGTCTTCGACGACCCATACGAAACCGTCTGTAAAAACGGTTCACGACATCTCCCGGTTGTTCTCGAATCTCAAAAGCCGATCGATCTGGTCATCCTCATGCTGGGCACGAACGACCTGAAGGCTCACCTGAATCAGACGGCCAAGACGATCGCCCTCGGTGCCGGCGTGCTGGTGGACAGAATTCTTGTCAGCGACGCGGGGCCCGGTCGCAAGGCACCACACGTACTGCTCGTCGCCCCGGCGCTGGTCGCGGACGCCAATTGCCCCTTCGGCCCGAAGTTCGACGGCGCGGCGGCGAAGTCGCTCGGATTCTGCGAAGCCTATCGACGGGAGGCGGAGCTGCGCGGCGTCCCCTTTATAAACGCGGCCGACCACGTCACCGTTCCAGCAACGGACTGCGTTCACTTCGACAAGGTCGGTCACGGAGCCTTGGGTGCCGCCCTGGCGGATCGGGTGCGACAACTGCTTTCGGCATAGTTTTGCATTGCAGAGGGAACCGTCTCTTCGAAGAGTCCCCTCCCATGAAACCAATTCTGCTCGTCGCCCTGCTTTCGATGGCCGTCTCGCTGCCGGCGATCGACGACTACCAGCCCGGCCCGGACGCCCAGCGCAAACCGGGCGTGCCGGTCGGCAAGGTGACGCCGTTCAAATGGACGAGCACCAAAGTCTACCCCGGCACGGAACGCGACTGCTGGCTCTACGTGCCCGCACAGTATGACGGCAGCCAGGACGCCTGCCTCATGGTGTTTCAGGATGGCGGCGGTTTCGTGAATGAGAAGGGCCACACCCGCGTACCGATCGTTTTCGACAATCTCATTAAGGCCGGCGAAATGCCCGTGACGATCGCCCTCTTCATTCAGCCGGGCACGATCCCCCCCGCGACCACTGGGCAGCAAGCCCGCAAGTGTCGCAGCTTCGAATACGACTCGCTCGGCGACCGATACGCCCGCTTCCTGATCGAGGAAATGCTCCCCCACATCAAAAAGGATTACCGCATCACGGACAATCCCGACGGCCGCGCCATCTGCGGCAACAGCTCCGGCGGAATCGCCGCGTTCACCGTGGCATGGGAACGCCCCGACGCCTTCCGCAAAGTCGTGAGCCACATCGGGAGCTTCACCAACATCCGCGGCGGCCACGTTTATCCGGCGTTGGTTCGCAAGGCCGACAAGAAACCGCTGCGCGTGTTCCTTCAGGACGGCGAGAACGATCTCGACAACATGCACGGAAGCTGGCCGCTCTCGAATCAGGACATGGCCGCGTCGCTCCGCTACAAGGGCTACGACTACAAGTTCGTCTTCGGCGACGGAAAACACAGCGGCAAGCACGGCGGGGCAATTTTCCCCGACACGATGCGCTGGCTTTGGCGGGATTATCCCCGCAATTAGTCCCGGTCAATTGACCTGAATCGCCAATTCCAGCATCCTTCGCCCGATGGGCAACACATTCGGTCATCTGTTCCGCATCACCACTTTTGGTGAATCGCACGGCAAAGGGGTTGGCGTGATCGTCGACGGCTGCCCGCCCGGCGTCGATCTGACCGAGGCCGACATTCAACCCGAGCTGGATCGGCGGCGTCCCGGTCAAAGCAAAATCGTCACCCCGCGCAAGGAGGCGGATCATGTCGAAATTCTCTCCGGCACTTTCGAGGGCAAAACGCTTGGGACACCGATCGCGATGGTGGTTCACAACGCGGACCAGCGATCCGAGGCCTACACGGAGATGGCGACCAAGTTTCGTCCCTCCCACGCCGACTACACCTATCAGGAAAAATACGGCATCCGCGCATGGCCGGGCGGCGGGCGCACCAGTGCCCGCGAAACCATCGGCCGCGTCGCCGGCGGCGCGATCGCGAAGAAAATCTTACGGGAGCGCTTCGGGGTCAAAATCCTCTCCTGGGTACAACAGGTGCATAAAATCGCGGCGGCGGTGGATCCGGATACGGTCCGGGTGGAAGACATTGAGGCAAACATTGTCCGTTGTCCGGACGCCGGCTTGGCCGAGAAAATGATCCGACTGATTGAGCGCACGCGCAGGCAGGGCGATTCCGTCGGCGGCATTGTCGGCTGCGTGGCGCGCGGCGTGCCGGTCGGCTGGGGCGACCCGGTGTTTGACCGCCTTGAGGCGGATCTGGCCAAGGCGATGATGAGCCTCCCGGCCAGCAAGGGATTTGATATCGGTTCCGGCTTCGACGGCGTGCTGCTCTCAGGCAAGGAGCACAACGACCTTTTCCGGGCCAAGCGCGGACAGGTTTACACCACGACAAACCGCTCCGGCGGTGTTCAGGGCGGCATCAGCAACGGGGAATCCATTCACTTTCGCGTCGCGTTCAAACCGACCGCAACCGTGCTGGTTGAGCAGGACACCGTGGATATCAACCACAAGAACACGACCTTGAAGGCCCGCGGCCGCCATGATCCCTGCGTGCTCCCCCGCGCCGTTCCGATCGTGGAATCAATGACTGCACTGGTCCTGATCGACCACGCCCTCCGACATCACGCCCAGTGCCGCTAAGCGGCAACCACGGCTTAATCCAACCCCTTGGGCGCTCCCAGTATCGTGGAGGCGATCACGGCTTGCCGGGCCGTCCCCGAACGACGCAACTGGCCGATGACGGCCCGCGCGGCGGGACTGCGACGGTGACCTTTGCGAGCGTTCTTCGCGGTGGGCAGTTTTCCCACAGCAGCCATCTGGGCGGCGGCTTTCGCCTTCAGCTCACGCGCTTTCCGAAACGCCTCGTCGGCGTTGGCAAACGCGTTGACCGGTCGGGCTTCGAACTGCGGTGCCGGGGCGGGAACGCGCACAATTGCCGGAGCCGGCAGCGGCGGTGGCGCTTCGACAGGTTCGGGCTCGGGATCGCGCCCTTCAAGAAGGCGTCGCATTTCAGCCTCCCAATCGAGGACTTGCCGTCCGGTGGTTCCCCGCGCTGAAGGGCGCGCTTCCTTCTCGTTCCAGTCATCCCCCTCGATCAGTTCGCCCGCGCCTTCCGGGTCCTTCTTTCCGAACAGACGACCGAGCAGCGAAACGCTGACCACGACGAGGAACACAATGGTATCAAGGTCCACCGCCAGCAGCGCAGGCGGGACCACCAATTCCATTGCCTTGGTCGATTCGAGGATCATGCGATCGGCCGGGCTTATTCGCTGTCCTTCTCACCCGCGATGTTGTCGCGCATTTCGGTGTCCGCCTGGATGTTGCGCATGCGGTAGTAGTCCATCACGCCAAGGTTTCCGCTGCGGAAGGCCTCGGCCATGGCGAGCGGCACCTGGGCTTCAGCCTCGACGACGCGGGCCCGCATCTCCGCAACGCGTGCGATCATCTCCTGCTCCGTCGCCACGGCGGCGGCGCGCCTTACCTCGGCCTGCGCCTGGGCGATGAGCTTGTTGGCCTCGGCCTGCTCGGCCTGAAGTTTCGCGCCAACGTTCTCGCCAAGGTCCACATCCGCGATATCGATCGAGAGGATTTCAAAGGCGGTGTTGGCGTCAAGGGCCTTGCCGAGCACGGTTTTGGAAATGCTGTCCGGATTCTCCAGAACGTCCTTGTAGGTCTGGGCGGAACCAATGGTGGTGACGATGCCTTCCCCGACGCGGGCCACGATCGTCTCTTCGGTGGCACCGCCGACAAAACGGTCGAGATTCGTCCGCACAGTGACCCGGGCGCGGCTCTTCACCACGATGCCGTCCTTGGCAACCGCGTCGATCGTGGTCTTGCCGCTGGAAGGATTCGGGCAGTCAATGACCTTCGGATTAACCGATGTTTTTACGGCTTCGAGAACCGTTTTACCCGTGCCTTTCGTCGCGAGATCGATGGCGCAGGCCCGGTCAAAAACAAGCGTGATGGACGCCTTCTGCGCGGCGATGAGCGCGTGCACGACACCGTCCACGCTGCCACCCGCGAGGTAGTGGGTGGAGAGCTGGTCGATATCGAGCGGGATGCCGGATTTGACGGCGGTGATCCGGGCATCGACGACCTGACCGACCGGCACGCGCCGCAGACGGAGCGCGACAAGTTCCATGATGCCGACCGGCGCACCGGAGGACCAGGCGCGCACCCAGATCATGCCGAAGTTCAGCAACAAGATCGCGGCGATGAAGAGGATGAAGCCGGCGATGGCGTAGACAACGACGGCCGGAGTACCGGTCAGGGCGGCGAAGAGGATTGAGTGAGTCATCATTTGTTTCGGTTGATAAAAATATGGTCAGGAGGATTTCAACTGGAGCGCACCACGACGCGCAGTCCCTCGACGGCAACGACCCTTACCGGAGTGCCGGCTTCGATCAAGTTTCCTTCCGTCACGACATCGACCCGCTCGCCCTCGATCAGGGCGATACCGGAGGGACGCAGGGCGGTCTTGGCGGCGCCCGATTTTCCGAGCAGATCCGTCCGGGTGTTGTCTATTCCTCCGATCGTGGAGTTGCTGATGTAGGGCCGCGCAAGACTGCTGCCCGGCAGATAGCGAAACCACAAAAAGGTCCCCACACCCAGCCCGCCCAGAACACCGGCCAGGGTCAGGTGCCCCGCGTCCACGCCAAGTTCGGAATAAGCCGTCACCACGGCGGCGAACAAACTGACCATCCCAAGGGAACCCGCGACCAGACCGGGCAGAATCGTCTCCGCCAGCAAGAGCAGGAATCCGACAATCAGCAGGGTCACCACAATGGCCATGCGGCCAAGCTAGTCAGCGAGACGGGACGGGGAAAGAATGAATTGCCGATGAGGTGTTGAAGGAGGGCGCTTCGTCGGGCAAGGATCACCACATGGCGGACGGCATCAAAGCCAACTTGAAACTGACGGGAATCTCGGTGGCGGTGATTCTGGTGCTGATCGTGATCCTGCAGAACACGGACGAGGTCGAAACCAGCGTCCTGTGGCTGTCGATCCGAATGCCCCGCGCCCTGCTTCTCTTGACGACCTTTGCCGTGGGCTTTGGGTCCGGCTATCTGGTGCATCTGCGCAGGGCAAAAAGGGGCCGACCGGACGAGCCCACACCTTCCACCGATCTTCCGGTCGAGGACTAGGACCAGAACCATTGTCTGCTTGCCCGGTTCAAGGCGCGCACGGATAACTTCCGCCATGCGCAAGTTGTTGAAAGCGACGGTTCTGGCTGCGGTCTTCCCCGTCTTCGCCCTGCCGTCCGAAGCGGCGGAAATCAGCGGCCCCGGAGCAAACGAGCACCGCTTGCTCCCGTGGGCGCGAATCGGCGAACCGGACCTCGCCGAACCGTCCCCCGAAGCGGAAACGAATCTCAAACGCATCACCGTTCCCAAGGGCTTCGAACTCAAACTCTGGGCGGCCGAACCGATGCTCGCCAACCCGGTCGCGTTTTGTCTGGACGAAAAAGGCCGCGTGTTCGTGGCCGAAACCCATCGTTACAGAACCAGTGTCCTCGATATCCGCCACTACATGTTTATGCTGGAGGAGGACCTTGCCTGTCGCACCGTCGAGGACCGCCTTCGCATGTCGTCGCGCAACTTCCCCACCGACTTCCCCGACCTGAGTGTCGAGACCGAGGTTATCCGGCTGCTGGAAGACCGGGACGGGGACGGCCGGGCCGACTTTTCATCGGTCTACGCGGACAAGTTCGACACCGCGCTGGATGGAATCGCTTCCGGCGTTCTGGCCCGCAAGGGCAAGGTCTACTTCACAAACATTCCCCACCTCTGGGAGCTGGAAGGCATCGACGAGCAGGGGCACGCCAAATCCCGTCGTTCCCTCAGCCACGGCTATGGCGTCCGCTTCAGCCTGACGGGCCATGACATGCACGGCCTCATCATCGGCCCGGACGGAAAACTCTACTTCAGCATCGGCGACCGGGGATCCACCGTCATCACACAGGAACTCAAGCTCCTGGCCTACCCCGACGAAGGCTGCGTCTATCGATGCAACCTCGACGGCAGCGGACTGGAGGTCGTCCACCGGGGCCTTCGAAATCCGCAGGAACTCGCCTTCGACGACTTCGGCAACCTGTTCACCGGCGACAACGACTTCGATCACGGGGACGAGGAACGCCTCGTGCAGATCGTCGAAGGCGGAGACAGCGGTTGGCGCATCGGCTACCAACACGCGCCGCTCGGCTTCACCTGGGTCCCCTGGATGAGCGAGCAAATCTGGGTCGCCCACGATTCCCGTCAGGCCGAATACAACGGCGACACCGTCTCGAATCCGATCATCGACACGGGCGTGCGCCCCGCCGCCTATCTTCCACCGGTCGCCAACATCGAAAACGGCCCCTCCGGTCTCAGCCACTACCCCGGGACAGGTCTGCCCGCGAAATACAACAACCGGTTCTTCCTCTGCCACTTCAAGGGCAACATTGCGAACAGCAAGGTCCAGTCGTTTTCCGTCAAACCCCGGGGAGCCTCCTTCGCGCTCGACGCCAGCGAAAGCTTCAGCGGGAACATGCAGCCGACCGACCTTGAGTTCGGACCGGACGGGTCGATCTATTTCGCGGATTGGGGGCAGGGCTGGACCCGAACGCGCAAAGGCCGCATCTACCGCATCATTCATCCGGAAGCGGCCGCCGAGCCAATCGTCGCGGAAACCAAGTCCCTGCTGGCAGCCGGATTCGAGACCATCAAATCCGACGAGCTTCTTCGCCTGCTGGGACACCGGGATCGACGGGTCCGCCAGGAAGTTCACTTCGAACTCGCCGCCCGCGCCCCCAAATCCATCAGGGGCTTGGTTGGCGTCGCCCGGCAGGACACCAACCGGCTCGCCCGCGTCCACGCGATCTGGGCGCTCGGCATCATCGGACAACGACGCCCGAACGCAGTGGAAGGCATTCAGGACCTGCTGAGCGATCACGACATGGAGGTTCGCAGACAAACGGCGAAGGTGATCGGCGACACCAACTTCCGCCGTGGCGGCGGCGGCCTTCTGGGAGCCCTGAAGGACCCGGAAGCGCCCGTACGATTCCAAGCCGCGATGTCCCTTGGAAAACTCCGCGACAAGAAGGCCGTTCCCGCGATCGTCGCCATGCTTCGAAACCAGGAAGGTCCCGACCCCTATCTGCGCCATGCCAGCGTCATGGCTCTCGTCGGCATCGCGGACTTCGCCGTACTCAACGAACTGGCCCGGGACGAATCCCCCGCCGTTCGAATGGCGGCTCTGCTCGCGATGCGAAAGCTGGGCCGAGCCGAGATTTCAACCTTCCTTCACGACGACGACTTTCGCCTCGCGGTCGAGGCCGCGCGGGCGATCAACGATGCTCCGATCGAAAAGGCCATGCCCAAGCTGGCCGCCTTGCTGGACCAGCTTCCGGCCGTACCTGACCCGTTTCGAGATCTCCTGCACCTGCGCGCGATCAACGCGAACTTCAGAACGGGCAGTCCCGAATCAGCCACGCGACTGGCCCGATACGCAGCGCGGTCCGACGTTCCGCCCGCCCTCCGGGCCGAAGCCCTGTTCGCCCTCGCCACATGGGCCACGCCGCATCAGCGGGACCGGATTGTCGGCATCTACCGCCCACTCGGCTGGCGCAACGACCGGGCAGCCGCATCCGCCGTGACACCGCTTCTCGACACCCTCCTCACGGCCGCGCCGGAACCGGTGTGCATCGCCGCCATCGACGCGGTGGTCCGACTCAAGATCGCCACGGCACAGGGAACTCTTTTCTACGTCAGCCGCGACCGTGACGCGGCCGGCACCGTCCGGGCGGCCGCCCTGAACGGACTGGCAGCGCTCAAAAGCCGGCGCTTGAACGAGGCCCTCCAGTTCGCTCTCGAACAATCCTCCGCCGAAGTGCGCGAGACGGCGCTGGCGCTGACGGTCCACCTGAACGGCAACGAAGCCCTCCGCCACCTTGAATTCGCCTTGGATCGCGGCTCCATTCGCGAAAAGCAGATCGCCCTCTCCTCCCTCGGGCGGCTCCCTGCAGGCCTGTCGGATCGACTGCTTTCCCGATGGATGAAAAAACTCATCGCCGGTGAACTGCCCGTCTCTTTGCAACTCGATCTGCTCGAAGCAGCCGAACTCCGGACGAATGCCGACGTCCGGGCGCTGGTGAATTCCTTCAACGACGCCGGCCCGGGTGACGAACTCTCCACCTGGCGCCCGGCCCTTCAAGGTGGCGATCCAATCCGGGGCGAAGACATCTTCAAGAATCGAAGAGACGTTCAATGCACACGCTGCCACAAGCTGAATGGCTCGGGTGGCGACGCGGGCCCCGACCTGACCGGCATCGCGGGTCGGCATCCCCGCGAGTATCTCCTCGAATCAATCGTCGACCCCAGCGCGAAGATCGCCGAAGGCTTTGACAACGTGCAGGTGACGGTGAAGGGGGATGCAAACTTCGCGGGCGTCATCCGACGGGAAACCGAGGATGAACTCGTGCTCGTCTCCAACGAGGACGGGGAGGTCGTGATCCGCAAGTCGGACATTCTCTCCCGCCAGAAGGGCCTCTCGGGCATGCCCGCCGGAATGCATCTCATGCTCGGACGGCGCGACACGCGCGATCTCGTCGAGTTCCTCGCCCGGCAAAAGCCTTGAAAACATGCCCGCTCCGGGAGTCCGAAGCGGGCATTTCAGATATTCGGATCGTGGCTTAGCGGTGCCGGCTCAGAAGCCGATGATGAAATCGATCGTGAATCGGTCGTCGATGATGCTCTTCGGCGCTCCAACCGCCTTTTCCCAGCCAAAACCAAAATCCAGATTGGCGAGGAGGCGGCTGCGGAAACCGAGCCCCAAGGTCGCCTGCGTTTTCCCCGCGGCGTTGCCGCTACCGAAGTTGATCAGATCAAATCCCTCGGTGTTCAAGATGGAGGGAATGCCCGCCGTACGGGCGCCGTTGAGAGTCGTGAACGCGTTCGCTGCGACAAAGGGAATGAAGTAGCGGTGCACATAATTGTCGAGCTGAAGACTGTAGTGCAGCTGGGCCGTGTTCTTGCTCATGTCGTTCGGGATGCGGGCGCCCACGTTTCCGGTGACGTGCCATTTTCCGTAGCCCTTGGCAGCGGCGACAAACAAATCCCACTCGCCCTTCCCACTGCCCTGGAAGACTTCCTCGTTGCCGAAGGGCAGTTCCAGTTCCAAGCCGGGCGTCACGATCAATTGTTTCTCCTTGTCATCAATCACAGCGTATTTCGCCCCCAGCGAGATGTCGGCAAAACCACCTCTGCCGCTCAACGCACCCAGATCTGCGTCCACATAACCATCCTTTGTGGCGATGATCGCCAGCCGGTCATTCACCGCCCATCGCACTTCGGCGGCATAGAGCTGAAGGTCCCCGCCGCCCGTTGCAAAGCTCTTGTGGATGTTCTGGTGCATAAAGATCGGACGTACACCCGAACGGATGTGCGGCGATTCGAAAAACACCGGATTCAAAACCGGCGAAATCGTCATGTCCGTCCAATCGACCGGGGCATCCTGCGCCACCGCACCCATTGCAATCATCCCCGCCCCGACGGCGGCCATGGTAATTTTAAGCGTTTTCATGATGTTGATTCGATTTGCACCCTCAATGAGGACGCCTAATTGGACACGATCCCACTGCGTCTCGATTCCTAAAACTTGTTACGAAATCACCCCTTTTTGCCAAATCGCGAAACACAGCTGATCAACGGTCTCGGATGAGCTTGTGACAGTTCACGCAACTGATGGTCAGCTGGAAATACGCAACCGTGGCCCCGTCCACGTTTCGCCTGCGGGCCTCGCCTGCCAAAGCCGATGCGTGACGACGAAAATCCTCGGTATACCGTGCGTATTCGGGCGACTGCTGCGCCATCCACGTCGCCGCCCGGCTATAGCCCTGCAGCAACTCGGCATTTCTGGCGACGAGATTGAAGTCCTCGGTCGCAATGCCCTCCAACACCTTCTGCGCCGCCACGAGTTTGGCCTTCATCAACTCCGAACCCGTGAGCATCGGCGGCGCCGGACGCAATTGAGCGCCGATGGTGAAGAACATGACGACCAGCGGAATCAACAGGATGCGTTTTCTCATAAGCCTGATGGGGCACTCCGTCCCCATTCCAGCGTGGCTCCCAATCCACGCTCACGCTGCCCCCCAATTGGAAAAGGCCACACCCGGATTGTCATCCATCAACCCATCCGCAAAACGACTCCCATCCCCGCCCGGTGAGTCCGCTCAACGAAACACCTTCGCCCGCGCCCCCAGACTCTTCTGCAGACTGCCACAGACACTTTCGCACATGTCAAAAATGCCGGGATCAGCAATCGCATGATAGACGTTCAGTCCCTCCTTGCGCCGGCTCAGAATTCCGCCCGCGGTCAGCGCGGCCAGATGACGGGAAACATTCGCCTGCGTCAGCCCCGTCGCGGCCACCAGCTCATTCACACTCTGCTCCCCCGATTCCAGCGCGATGATCAGTTTCAGGCGACTC
>JADHOF010000079.1 GCA_016779125.1 Verrucomicrobiia bacterium
ACTTCATTCGTCGTCGGAAGCGGCCCGAATCTGTCGGTATTTGACGTGGAGCTGGACGCGACCGGGCGGGTATTGATCGGTGGTCTTTTCTCAAGCTACAACGGCACGCCCGCAGGGCGTCTCGCCCGATTGAGCACCTCCGGTGTCATTGACGCCTCGTTTATGCCGGCGCTCGATTCGGCAGTTTCTGCGATCGCCGCCGAGCCGAACGGGGGAATTGTGGCAGGCGGTAACTTCACCTTGATCGGAGGGACTGGCCTGCCGGCCCTGCCGGGGCAGGCTCCGGGGACAGCGACGACGAACATCAACCGCATCGTGCGTTACAATCCTGACGGAAGCCTCGATTTCGGCTTCAGCTCTGTCGGTAACGGGGCGAACGATGTGGTCAACACGTTGATCCTGCAGAAGGACCTGAAGGTTCTGATTGGTGGCGCGTTCACCCTCGTCAACGGAACCGAGAATGGTCGTATTGCCCGTCTGAATGGTGTCGGTGCCGGTGGCGTGCTGCCGTCGCTGTCAATCCCGGGTGTGTTGGCCGATCGGAGTGTCATGGTTCGCCTCAACGGTGAAGCCGGGCGGGCTTTCCGAATTCAGGCGTCGTCGAACCTCAAAGATTGGACTGAAATTGGAACGGTGCAGAGCATGCACGGGGAAATTGAATGGAAGGACGCCGCGTCCAGCTCACAGACCAATCGCTACTACCGGGCTGTGCGGGTCGAGGAATAGTCCATCGGCGATGATGACTGTTCAGCCTGACGGCGTAGGCCGAATCCATGTCTACGATACATCGCTATCTTACGCGTGAAATTGTGGCCGTGCTGGTGGTCGCGCTGTTGGTTTTTATCGCCATCTTGTTGTTGGGAAACGCCTTCAAGGAGGTGTTGGCGTTGTTGGTGAGTCGACAGGTTTCGATCGGCACAGTCGCGCGAGTGCTTTTCCTGCAAGTTCCGTGGCTTCTTTCCTTCGCGCTGCCCCTTGGTTTTCTCACGTCGATCCTATTGGTATACGGGAGATTGAGTGCGGATCAGGAAGTGGTGGCGCTTCGTGCCGGTGGGGTGAGTTTGGCTTCCGCATCATGGCCTGTCGTGGGGCTTGCGATCGTGTGTTGTTTGATATCGCTCGTGATCAACACAGATCTGGCTCCGTCTTGCCGGATCAAGTCGAAGTCGATCGCGGGCGATCTGATCCGTTCCCCGGTCGATCTCATTGTGTCGGGTCGCTATGTTCGTGATTTTCCCGGCTGGACGATTTTTATCGGAGGAAAGAGGGGTGAAACGTTGAGCGATGTTCTTCTCTACGGATATGAGGCGGAGACGGGACGTCTGACCCAGCGAATAGAGGCGGGATCGGGAAGTGTCGCCATGGATCAGGAGAGCGGGGCTCTGGTTTTTAATCTCGTTGACGCGACTTTCTTTTTTCGGGGATCGGGAACGGCCGAGGGTGAGGGCGAGTATGGCGTCGGGGAATGGGAAACGCTGAAGATTGGACGCACGACGCAGCGGGTTCCGCTTGCAAAGATGGGTGAAAGGAGTGTGGTGCCGGACCTGAGCGAGATGACGCGATCGCAGCTCCGCGACGAATGGACACGGGTTGAGCGGGAGGGGCTGCCGGTCGGACCGGTTCGGTTTCATCTGCATCGGCAGCTTGCGTCCTCCTTCGCCTGTTTCGCCTTTGTGTTGGTGGGAATCCCGCTTGGAATTCGAGCGCATCGGCGTGAGACGAGCGTCGGGCTGGCGTTGGCGCTCTTGGTTGCGGTTGCGTATTACGCGTTTGTGACATTGGCTCAATCGTTGGAGGTCAAGGAGGCGGCCATGCCGCACTTGCTTGTATGGGCTCCGAATTTTGTTTTTGCCGGAATTGGCGGCTGGCTTATGTGGCGCGCCAATCGTGGTCTGGCGTGAATTCTCAGTTACTCGTTGACTCGGTCCGGGCATCGGATTGAACTCGGGGATGCTCAAGCCGTTTCGTGTCCCGTTGACTTTGATTTTCTTGATCTGCGCCGCCGGTCTGTCGTTTCGGGCGGGCGCGGCGATTCGCCTGCCTGTGTTGTTCTCCGACAGCATGGTGCTTCAATCGGAGCGGGCGGCGAGAGTCTGGGGGTGGGCAGACGATGGCGAGTTGGTGGTGGTTCAGTTCAAGAGCCAAGTAATTACAACAAGGGCGACGGGAGGAAAATGGTCCGTGAATCTGAAGCCGATGAAGGCGACCCGGGACCCGGGTGTGTTGGCGGTGATGTCGGATCACGGTTCAATCGAGTTTACCAACGTGGTCGTGGGAGAGGTTTGGATCGCGAGCGGTCAATCGAACATGCAGTGGCCGCTGAAGAAGTCGGACAATTGGACACGAGACGCCGCTGCTTCTGCAAATCCGAATCTCCGGCTCTTTTACGTTCCGAGGACTTCGGCCGAGCAGCCTCGTGATGACATCGAGGGCGAGCACCTAGGGCGGCGTCCGACATGGGAAGTGGCGGGGCCCGATTCCACGCCCGAATTTTCGGCGGTTGGTTATTATTTCGGGCGGGACCTTCAGAAGAACCTCGATGTGCCGGTGGGAATCATTCACAGCTCATGGGGCGGGACTCCGGCGGAACTTTGGGCCAGCGAGAACGGGCTTCGATCCAAGGGAGATCTGCGTCGTGAGTTTGTGGACTCCTATCCGGCGAAAAAAGCCGCCTATGAGAAGGCTCTGGCAGCGTATCGGGAAAAGGTTTCGGACGCGAAGAAGGGCGGGAAAAAGTATTCAGGCGCGGCTCCGCGGGCGCCGAGGCGGGCGGCCACTCTCTACAATGCGATGATTCATCCCTTGCTGCCGTACGCCATCAAGGGGGCAATCTGGTATCAGGGCGAGGCAAACGCCTCCCGGGCGTATCAGTATCGGAGCTTGTTTCCGCTGATGATTCAGAGCTGGCGTGATGGATGGAAGCAGGGCGATTTCCCATTTTACGCAGTGGAGCTGGCTCCGTGGGACTTCAATCGCAAGCGGGAGCTTGAGGAGATTGTCAGGAAGCCGGTTGATAGCACCTGGGCGGAATTGCGGGAGGCCCAGATCCATGCCGGTCGGGTGCTTCCCAATGTCGGCACCGTGACGATCACAGATGTTGGCATGAAGGATGACATTCATCCGACAAACAAGGGGCCGGTTGGGGCTCGTCTCGCCGCATTGGCGCTCGGCGAAACCTACGGAAAGGACGTGATGGCTTCGGGGCCCACCTACAACCGGCACACGGTCAAGGACGGGGCGGTGAACATCTTCTTCGATCACGCCGGCGATGGTCTGGTGGCCGATGGAGGCGAAGTGACCGGGTTTTCGATCGCGGGTTCGGACGGGGTGTTCGTCTGGGCAAACGCCAAGATTGTCGGGAACACGGTGGTGGTTTCGCATCCCAACATCAAGCGGCCTGCCGGCGTCCGTTTCGGTTGGGCGGATTACCCTGTCGTCAATCTTCGGAACAAGAGCGGTCTGCCCGCCCATCCTTTTCGGACGGACAATTTTCCGCTCACGACCAAGCCGGCTAAATGAGGGGGCCGCTTTCCTGAATGGACGAGGGCCGCAAGCCGTGTTGCCTGCCGAGTCGATCTCCCTCCTCCGGGAACGGAGGGGTCGAGGAGGGTGACGCAGGCGTGGTGATCAGAGGCTCGGCGGTTGATTCCGGGCCGATGGCAGATCTGAACGGTGGCCGATTTTTCATGGGGGGCGACGGGCCCGAAATCTGGACGGAAGACGGCGAGGGGCCGGTGCGGGAAGTTTGCCTCTCCCCGTTTCGAATCGATCTGACCGCGGTGGCGAACCGGGACTTTGGGGCGTTTGTTGCCGCGACGGGTTACAGGACCGACTCGGAGCGCTACGGCTGGTCCTTCGTGTTTCATCTGCAGGTGCCGAAGAAGCGGCGCGAACGCTTGAAGGAAACCCGCGCGGTCGATGGATTGACCTGGTGGTTGGCGATGCCGGGTGCTGATTGGCGGCATCCGGAGGGGCCGTCATCCGGAATCGCCGGGAGAATGGATCATCCTGTTGTGCATGTTTCTTGGAATGACGCTTCGGCCTATTGCGTTTGGGCAGGCAAGAGGCTTCCGACCGAGGCCGAGTGGGAATTCGCGGCGCGCGGTGGGCTGGACCGGAAGATCTATCCGTGGGGGGATGAATTCCGATCCGGCGGGTGGCGTGCGAATATATTTCAGGGACGATTTCCCGACGAGGACACCGGGGCGGATGGTTTTCGAGGAACCTGTCCGGTGGATCAATACGAGCCGAACGGCTTTGGGCTTCACAATTGTGTCGGCAACGTTTGGGAATGGTGTGCCGATTGGTTCAGCCCCGATCATTCAGTGAGAAATCCGGATGAAGAGAAGAATCCGCGAGGCCCCACAAGTGGCGATCGACGCGTTCAGAAAGGGGGGTCCTTTCTGTGTCACGACTCCTATTGCAATCGTTATCGCATTTCGGCCCGAATCGGCAACACGCCGGACAGCTCCGGGAGCAATGTCGGTTTTCGATGCGCGGCGGACACTTCCGAGTGAAGGCCTTGGTTACAGGAACGGTTCTGCTGCGAGGATTGTGCGCCTTGTTGGCCGAACCTCACCCGGAGTCGGGAATCGAATTTTGGGCGATCCAATCGAAACCGATACCGGGGGAAATCATCGGCTTTGGCACGATCTCCAAACTGTCGTTCAGGGCGGATGATCGGGGGAATCCCATTGAAACAGTCGTCGAGATCGCGCTTGACCGGGTGCTTCGGGGAAAGGTGGATACCAGTGTATGTGTGGTTGAGGAGGGAAAGCGTTTTCAGGACCTGCTCGTCAACCGTCGGCTGTCGGGACGCTTCTTGTTCAACCTGCAGCCCAAGCGCGCGATGGACGGATACTTTGCCTACTGGGACGGCTTCGGAGTTCGGGAGATACGGGGCGAGGACGCGGAGATTTTCGCGAGGCGAGTCTCGGAATGGTCGGCGGTGAATGCCGCGAAATCGAAAGCGGCGAAACGTGCCGCCATGATGGACTGGGGATTGCGTTGCGTTGAATCCCGCATCACCCGATGGGAAGGCGTTCTTGCAATTCGCGACTCGATCAATCCCGGGGACGAATACCGCGAGCATGTTGACGCGATGAAGATCGTGACACCGGCGCGGTTCGTACGAATCCAGGAGGCCTATCGGAAGATTCGCGACTTCGACGACCACGATCAGCGGATAGGAACCGTGATGCTGGAAGCCGTTTCCTGGATGACAGACGATCCTCTGTTTCATCACGAGGTTCGCTTTTGGTCGGCAAAGTTGACCGACGACGAGATGGGTTGGAAACGGCATTTCGACGAGTTCTGGCAGGAGGCCGCGCGGCATGGAATCAGCGTGATTTCGAGGGCGGACGGATCCTGAGCGGAATTCGCAAGTTGCCTTGGGGGCATCGGTTGGGGTAAGCACTGTCCCCCGTGAGAAGACTATGAAGGTTACCCTGTTTGTTCCCTGTTTTATGGATGCCTGTTATCCCAAGGTGGGAATCAGCATCGTGGAGATTCTGGAACGCCTCGGGCATGAGATCGAATGTCCTGAAGAGGTGGTATGCTGTGGTCAGCCGGCCTTCAATTCCGGTTATTGGGAGGAGTCTCGCGTCATCTGCCGGAAGGTCCTGAAACAGCTCGAACGAGCCGAAGCCGTGGTGATTCCGTCCGGGTCGTGTGGCGCGATGCTGAAGGTCTTCTATCCGGAGCTGTTCAAAGGGGAACCCGAGGAGGCGGCCGCGAACGACCTGGCGGCACGCACATGGGAGTTTTCGGATTTTTTGGTCAAACGTCTTGGTGTGACCGACCTCGGTGCGAAATTCGAGGGGAAGGCGACCTTTCACGATGGCTGCCACGGCCTGCGGGAACTCAAGACGAAGGACTCACCGCGCCGTCTGCTCGAAAAGGTGGAAGGACTTGAGCTGGTCGAGATGGAGGCAGCCGAGACGTGCTGCGGATTCGGTGGAACCTTCTCCGCGAAGTTTCCGATGATTTCAACCGCGATGGGCGAGGTGAAGTGTTCCTCGGCCAACGAGACGGGGGCCGATTGGATGGTGTCCAACGATTCCAGCTGCCTGATGCATTTGCAGGGTCTGCTGGATCGACAAGGCAACCCGCTGAAAACGATTCACCTCGCGGAGGTTCTGGCCCAACGATGAGTTCGCCTGTATCACAATTCAAGACGGACGCCACGGCCAAGGCCGGGGACCTGCGGCATCGCGGCCTCATTCAGACGGCGCTTCGAAAATACGAAATCGTCCGGGACGTCAGGAAGGGGGCATTTCAGGACTGGGAGCAGGCGCGACAATCGGCGGCTGAAACGAAGTTTTTTGCGATCAATCACCTCGACACCCATCTCGTCGAGTTTGCGGAGAAATTGGAAGCGCGGGGCACCAAGGTTCATTGGGCCAGCACGGCGTCGCAGGCCCGCGAGATCATTGGTGGGATCATCAAGCAGAAGCAGGCGAAGTCCGTGGTGAAATCGAAGGCGATGACCGCCGAGGAAATTCACCTGAACCCCGCCCTCGAGAAACTGGGCTTCGAGGTGGTCGAGTCCGATCTGGGTGAATACATCGTGCAGCTTCGCGAAGAGGCTCCGTATCACATCGTTTTCCCCGCGATGCACCTGACTCGCGCCGAGATCAGCGACCTGTTTCACAACAAACTGGGCAGTCCGGAGACGCACAGTCCCGAGGAATTGACCATGATCGCGCGGGATGCCCTCCGTGAGAAATACATCACGGCGGACATCGGAATCACGGGCGCGAACTTCGCCATTGCGGAAACCGGAATGATTTCCGTGACTGAGAACGAGGGCAACGCGCGGCTCTCGGCGGCGCTGCCGAAGACCATGATATCCTTGCTGGGAATCGAGAAGGTTCTGCCCAAGCTGGAGGACCTCGCGCTCTTCCTTCCCATGCTGGCGACGGCCGGAGCGGGGCAGCAGATCACCTGCTACAACACGATGTATGGCGGTCCCCGGCAAGCCGACGAGTGCGATGGCCCGGAGGAATACCACGTCGTCCTGCTCGACAACCGTCGCACCGAGCTGTTGGCCGATCCGGAGCAGCGTGACGCCTTGCATTGCATTCGCTGTGGTGCCTGCCTGAATGTCTGCCCGATCTTCCGCAATGTTGGCGGTCACACCTACGGCACGACCTACTCGGGGCCGATCGGTTCCGTAATCACGCCGCATTTGCGCGGATTACAGGACTGGAAGCACCTCTCCAATTCCTCGTCGCTCTGCGGTGCCTGCACGGAGACCTGCCCGGTGAAGATCGATCTTCACCACCACCTCCTGCACAACCGTCGCAACGCCTCGGCCGGCAAGCCGTCCGTGCTGGAGCGCCTGGCCTATCGAATCTACGCCATCGCGGTAAACACGCCCGGATTCTGGGGGCTGGGCAAACGTATCGGGCGGTTGGCGTATCCCTTTGCGCGCTTCTTTTCCGGGACCATCTATGATCCGGCACGGGCCTGGACCAAGACCCGGGATCTGCCGCCGATGCCTGGACAAAGTTTCAAAGAATGGTGGAAGGAACGGAACCGATGAGTGAACGCGAAAGAATTCTCGGACGGATTCGCGAGGCATTGAAGGGCAGGGCACCTCTGCCCGGGCATCATGGGGAGGTGGTTGAAAATTTCGCGGGACCGGAGCGCGAGACCTTTTCGCAATGGCTGCCTGCCGTCGGCAACACCAAGAAAGCCAAGTTCGAAGCCTTTGCCAAAGCGTCCGCCGATCTCAAGACCGACTTTCGCCATGTGGCTGACGAGGCGACGATGATCCGGGAATTGCGCTCCGTCGCGAAAGAAGAAGGCTGGATCAAGGTGGCCTCCCATCACACGGACCTAACGGACATGGCCTGCGGCAAGCTCGGACTGCCGACCTTGTGGACGGACGGGGGCTATGACGTGAACGAGATGGAATCCTGTGACGTCGGCATCAGCGTCTGCGATGCCTTGGTGGCGCAGACCGGCACGATCGTGCTGACCTCACGCACCGGAGGCGGACGGGCCTTGTCGGTTTTGCCGCCACATCACGTGGTGTTGGCTCACTCGAAACAAATGGTGCGCGATCTGCCCGCCGCGTTTGCTCTTCTCAAAGAACGCTTTGGTGACGGCTTTCCCAGCATGATGACGCTCATCACGGGTCCGAGCCGGACGGGGGACATTGAACGGATCCTGGTCTTGGGGGCGCACGGTCCGAAGAAATTGACCGTCCTCTGCCACGATTGACGAATTGCTTGCATCAGCGGGAAATTGCCCGAGTTTCCTGTTCGATCATGAAAGCCCAACAAATCAGTCGCCGCCTGATGCTGCGCGGCCTCGGGACGGCTGCGGTGGCGCTGCCGTTGTTTGAGGAGATGTTGCCTGCGGCTGCAAAGAGAGCTGACGCGCCCGTTCGAGCGTTCAATGTGTTCTTCGGTCTGGGAATTCCCGCGCCCTTGCAGGAGGAAGGTTTCGAGGGGGTGCTGGAACCACTGAAGCCGCTTCGCGACAAGTTGGCCATTCTGCGGCACGTGGATCAGGTGCGGTGCGACGCCAAGGGGGTGAACGCGCATTTTGATGGTGCTTCGGGCGCGTTTACGGCGGAACCACCGGATGGCGAAGCCAAGTCGGGTGGTGCATCCATCGATCAACTGGTACGACGGGAGCATTACCCCAAAGGATTGCCTGCCGGAATGGTGCCAACCTTGGTGGCCGGAACATTCTTTCGACGCAGCCGCATCAGCCGTTATGTGCACAGCTACAACCCCGATGGCACGGTCGCCGGGTTGATGCAGGAGCGCCCGCGCGATTTGTTTGAACGCGTCTTTGGTGCGATTCCCGGCACGGAGGAAGGCGGACGCAAGGCGCGGCTGAAACGGAGCGTGTTGGACGCGATGGTCGCGCAATACCAGTTTTACACCGGCGCGAACTCCCCCTTGGGCACCGCTTCGAAGGGACGTCTGAAGGATCATCTCGACCGCATTCGGGAATACGAGCAACGGGCTTACGGCATGAAAAGCAATGCGGAAAACGGTCCCGAACTGCCGGCACCATCGAAGCTTGCCCATGGCGGTCTGGCGGATCCCGGAGGCGAGGGGATCGATATCACCTTGGACGATCTCACATCCGAATGGCGTCTCATGGCCGACCTCTACGCGATGGCGATCAAGACAGATCGCGTGAGATTCGGGGCCTTGACCTTCCTCGCGGCAGGCGAGCGGCTACGGGTGAAGGGCGCGTATGAATACGGTGGGCGGAAGGTGTTTGACTTCGATGATGCCCGTCAATTGAACGCGGGGGGATCGAAAGGCTGCAGTCACGAATGGTGGCACAAGTTCGACGAGCGGAAGCGAAACGAGCCGTTGAGGGCGCATGCGCACATGAAGATGCGGGAGGTTGCCTATTTTCTGGGAAGCCTCGCGGAGGAGGACGCCCGGGACACCAATGGTCTGACCATTCTTGAAAACGCGATGATCACCGTATCGACCGAATCGGGGGACGGGCGGCATTCCAATGTGAAGCGGGAGCTGTCGGGCGTCTTTCACGCGATCAGCGGCGCGAACGGACGTTTCAAAACGGGCGGGATACTGGATGTCCGTGCCGAAGGCGTTGACGTCTACAACACCATGCTCGAAGCAATGGGGGCTCGGGGGCGCCTGGGTGACGCGGCGCGAAAACATCGCGCGGTCGACCTGATTCGAGCCTGAACCAAAAGGATTTCATGGAGTCACGCCTTATGAAGAGTTTTTCAAAAACGGTGCTCATTGCCCTGCTGGGATTGTTGGCGGTGATGTCGCGGGCTGATCAGCGGCCGAATATTATTTTTGCGATTGCGGACGATTGGGGTTGGCCGCACGCGTCCGTCTATGGGGATCCGGTGGTGAAAACGCCGGCGTTCGATCGGATCGCGAAAGAGGGGATCCTGTTTGAGCACGCCTACATCTCGTCCCCGTCGTGCACCCCGTCCCGGAACGCGATCCTGACCGGGCAGTATCACTGGCGGCTTGGTTACGGCGGCAATCTTTGGAGCATTCTGGACACGTGGCACATGACCTATCCGCACGTGTTGGCGAAGGCGGGTTACCACACCGGGCACTGGAGGAAGTCGTATGGGCCCGGCCGATTGGATGGTTGGGACACGCATCCGGCCGGGGAGGTTTCGGGCGACTTTGAGAAGTTTTTGAAGAACCGCCCCAAGGATCGGCCTTTCTGTTTCTGGTTTGGCGCGAGCGATCCTCATCGCCCATACACGGCGGGAAGCGGCAAGGCGAAGGGAATGGACCTTTCGAAGATCAAGCTCTTCGCCCATTACCCGGACAGTGAAACCGTTCGCAGTGACGTGGCCGATTATTATTTCGAGGTCGAGCGATGGGACGGCGACGTCGAGAAGGTCTTGGACTTGCTTGATCGGGAAGGTCTTGCCGAGAACACGATCATCGTGATGACCGGCGACCACGGCATGCCCTTCCCGAGATGCAAGGGGAACCTCTATGATTCAGGGGCTCGCGTGCCGATGGCGGTGCGTTGGCCAAAAGGAATCCGGAAGCCTGGTCGGGTTGTGACTGATTTCGTGAGCACGACGGACCTCGCCCCCACCTTTCTGGATGTGGCGGGCGTCCCGGTGCCCTCCGCCATGACGGGACGGAGCTGGGGAAACATCTTCGCTTCCACGATGGGCGGCCGGGTTGATTCGTCCCGCAGCTACGTGTTGACCGGGAAGGAGCGCCACGTCGCGGCTCAGGAAGATCCGGACGGCGGCGGCACGCCCATGCGCGCGATTCGCAATGACGACCTTCTGTTGATTCGTAATTTCCGCCCCGACCGTTGGCCGGCGGGAACCCCCAATTGGCAGAGCGGATTCATTCCGGGGGCTTGGCTGGCCGATTGCGATAATGGTCCCACCAAGACCTATATGGTCGACAACCGCGATCGCGATGACGAATACCGCTTCAAATACGAGCTGGCTTTCGGCAAGCGCCCTGAGTTTGAACTGTATGATTTGAAGAAGGATCCGGATCAACTCCGCAACGTGGCCGACCAGAAGGAATACCAGACGGTGTTGAAGGATCTGAATCGCCAACTGGAGGCGGATCTCAAGGCGACGGACGATCCCCGCATCTTGGGCCGCGGGCAGGAGGTCTTTGACGATACGAAATATCTTGGCGGCGCGCCCTTGCATCCGGATGCGCCGAAGACGAAAAAGAAAACAAAGAAATAGCACATGAGTGAAATTAAGAACGGACGGATGATGGGGGTTTTCCTGGCCGCGTGTGTTTCAGCAACGGCTGAACCTGCCGTGGTGGATTTCAAAGACGCGAAAATGGAGGTCTACAAGCAGGCGTCCGGTGACGATTTGAAGCTGTACCTCTTTGAACCGAAAGGGCATCGACCCGGGAAGGATTCGCGCCCGGCAGTCGTGTTTTTCTTTGGTGGCGGCTGGAATGGCGGTTCCCCGGGGCAGTTCGAGCAGCACAGCCGCTATCTGGCCAGCCGCGGAATGGTGGCTGCGGTCGCGGATTACCGTGTGAAGTCCCGGCAGGGAACTCCTCCCAGCGCGTGTGTGGAGGACGGCAAGTCCGCGGTACGTTACCTGAGGCTTAACGCGAAGAGGTTGGGGATCGATCCCAGTCGGATCGCCGCCGGCGGCGGCTCGGCGGGCGGGCATGTCGCGGCGGCGACGGGTATGATCGACGGCTTCGACGACGGGGCGGTCGATAAAACGGTGTCTTCAAAGGCGAACGCGCTGGTGCTTTTCAATCCGGTTTACGACAACGGCCCGGAGGGATACGGGCACGATCGCGTGAAGGACCATTGGGAAGGCATTTCGCCGGCGCACAACATCACGAAGGATGATCCGCCGGCCGTGGTATTCCTGGGTACGAAGGATTCGTTGATTCCGGTGGCGACGGCAGAGCGCTTCCAGGCGCGGATGCGCGAGCTTGGGCTCAAGAGTGATCTCCACCTGTATGAAGGCCAGCCGCACGGATTCTTCAACGAATCGAAAGGGGGGGCTGAGATCTTCCTGGACACGATCCGAAAGATGGACCGTTTCCTTGTCGAAATAGGGTATTTGAAAGGCTCCCCACACGAGACTCTTGTGGAAGCCGCCTCCGAAGGGAAGAAGAGCAAGCGAAAGAAGTAGCAGGGCAGCCGACGTTGTCCCGGAATTTTTTTCGGGATTCTTTGAACACTTTTCGTTTTTCCTGTCTAACCATCCGAACGGTTCTCAAAACCATCGGTCCGGCGTTTGTCGGGCTGAAGAATTCCTTATTGCCAAATGATCAAAGTCGAAAACCTCGTCAAGACCTTCGGCCGCAAGAAAGCGGTCGATGACGTGTCGTTCACGGTGGAGCGGGGAGAGATTCTCGGCTTCCTCGGCCCCAACGGCGCCGGTAAATCCACGACCATGCGGATGGTGACCGGCTTCATCCCTCCGACGGCGGGCAAGGTGTCCGTCGGCGGATTCGACATGCTGGATAATCCCGTGGGAGCCAAGAAGCTGATCGGATATCTCCCCGAGAGCGCCCCCAGCTATCCGGACATGACGGTGCTGGGCTTCCTGAAATTTGCCGCCGAAATCCGCGGGTTGTCCGGCGCGGAAAAGAGCAAGGCCATCGATCGCGTGATCGAGCTTTGTTTTCTCCAGAACGTCATTCATCAGAGCGTCGACACGCTTTCCAAGGGATACAAGCACCGCACCTGCTTTGCTCAGTCGATCGTTCACGATCCCGACGTGCTGGTGATGGACGAGCCGACCGACGGGCTTGACCCGAACCAGAAGCGGGAGATCCGTAATCTGATCCGTCGCATGGGCGAAAAGAAGGCGATCATCTTCTCGACGCACATTCTTGAGGAGGTCGAGGCTGTCTGCACGAGGGCGATGATCATCGACCGGGGCAAGGTTGTCGCGAACGGCACGCCGGCTGAGCTGAAGGCCAAGTCGGATCTGGCCGGATCGGTCTCCCTCAAGGTGAAGGGGATCGGCGCATCCGTGGTTCGCGGGAAGCTGGACGCGCTGAACGAAGTCTCAAAAACGACCACGGTTGAGGAGACGGACGGCAAGGTGTGGGTGAGGGCCTTTCCGAAGGACGCCCCGAAAAACGGGGAGGTTTCCGAAGCGGTGGCGAGGACGGCTGCGGCTGAAAAATGGGATGTCGTGGAAGTGTTCACCGAGCAGGGGCGCCTCGACGAGGTCTTCTGGAACATCACGTTGTCCGACACCGATCAATCCGAACTTTCCAAGCAAAAGGCTTAAACAATGGGCAATATCACGACAATCGCCAAACGTGAGCTGAGCGCGTATTTCGCGTCGCCGGTCGCGTATGTCTTCATCGTCATCTTTCTGCTGCTCACCGGGTTTTTTACCTTCATGGTGGGCGGCTTCTTCGAGCGGAACGAGGCCTCTTTGACGGCCTTCTTCCTCTGGCATCCGTGGCTCTACCTCTTTCTCGTGCCGGCCGTTGGAATGCGTTTGTGGTCCGAGGAACGTCGACAGGGGACATTGGAACTCCTGATGACCATGCCGATCACGCCGTGGCAGGCGATCGTCGGCAAGTTTGTCGCGAGTTGGGTTTTTCTCGGTATCGCACTGGTGCTGACCTTCCCGATCGTGATGACGGTGAACTACCTTGGCGACCCGGACAACGGGATCATCGTCGGCGGCTACGTGGGAAGTTTCATGATGGCCGGTGCCTATCTCGCGATTACCTGTCTGACCTCCGCGATCACGCGGAACCAGGTTATCGCGTTCATCATCTCCGTGGTTGTCTGTCTGGTCCTGATTCTTGCCGGCTGGCCGCCGGTGACGAATTTCATGACCCAGATGTTTCCCGATACACCCTCGCTGGTCGGTTTTGTCGCGTCCTTCAGCGTGATGACCCACTTTGAGGATTTTCAACGCGGCGTGATTGATTCCCGCCATTTGATCTTCTTCTTGTCGGTGATGGGCTTTTCCCTGTTCAGCACCGCCGTCGTTCTAAAGAGCATTCGTTCCTGATTTTCCAGCCGTATGAACACCAAGAAAGCTGAAACATTCTTTTTCTCCGTATTCGGAGTCGTCGCGGCGTTTTTCATCGTCGTCGCGCTTAACGCGATTCTGTCTTCCGCCCGTGTCCGATCGGATCTCACGGAAGACCAAGTCTACACCCTTTCGGATGGCACGCGGAAGATTCTCCAGAAGGTGGATACCCAGGTCACCATTCGATTCTACTACACGCAGAACGACCCGAACATGCCGGTCTACCTGAAGAACTATGCCCAGCGGGTGGAGGATCTTCTCTATGAATACCGCCAGCAGGCACCGAAGTTTATCAAGATCGAGAAGCTGGATCCGCAGCCGGACACCGACGCCGAGGACTCTGCGAATCTCGACGGAGTCGGGGGGCAGCCTCTTCAGACCGGCGACAAGATCTATCTCGGCGTGTCGTTCACCTCGCTTGATCAGAAGGTGGCGCTGCCGTTCCTTTCGCCGGAGCGGGAACGCCTGCTCGAATACGATCTCTCCCGTGCGATCAGCCGCGTGATGTCCCCGGAGAAGCCGGTTGTCGGGGTGATGAGCGCCTTGCCGGTCTTCGGCTCGCAGCCGAATCCGATGCAGATGCAGATGGGGCAGATGCAGCGTGACCCGGAATGGGTTGCGGTTTCCGAGTTGAAGAACGACTTCGAGGTGAAGGAGATCGAAATGACCAGCGAGGAGATTCCGGCGGATGTGGACGTCCTTC
>JADHOF010000080.1 GCA_016779125.1 Verrucomicrobiia bacterium
CGCCTTTACCGGCAAGAAAACCGCGCGGGTCCAAGGGCGATTGAATGAGCGGAGCGGGGACGCGATCGCCACCGGCAATATCGCGTTCACCCGGGGCAAATCGTCGATCAATGCCTACCCAGACAAGCGCGGCGGCTTCGATCTGCGGTTGCCTGCCGGAGACTATGCATGGCAGGCCTCCGACATCGGACGGGGACGCACGGACAGCAATCGGGCATCACTCGCCCCGGGAGCGATCTTTCCGGTCAGCGCGGTTCTTCCTCCCGCCGCAGTGGTTGAATTTGACATTCGCGACGAGTCCGGGCGCGGCATTCCTTGCAAGGCCCAGTTTAGGGGGATCAACGGGTCCAAGACGCCGAACCTTGGCCCCGGGTGGCGCGCCCACGGCTGTCTCGATCAGTATCATTCCGAGAAAGGCCAGTTTCGGGTTCAGCTCGATCCGGGCGAGTATGAGGTCACGGTCACCCATGGAATCGAATTCACCCATCTCCGCCGCCAGATCAAACTGCTGGAAAGTGGGAGTGTGAAATTTTCGGGCTCCCTTCGCCGCGTGGTTGATACCACCGGCTGGGTGAGTGCGGATTATCACAATCACTCCACCCCCAGCGGGGACAATGTCTGCGGCACCGACGACCGGCTGATCAACCTCGCGGCGGAGCACATCGAGTTTGCCCCGACGACGGAGCACAATCGCATTTACGACTGGCGTCCCCATATCGAGCGGCTTGGGCTCGCCGAGGAGATTCAGACCGTGTCCGGATTGGAGTCCACCGGTGGCGGGGCCCACATGAACACCTTTCCCTTCAAGCCCGTTCCGCGCACCCAGGACGGTGGCGCGCCGGTATGGGAGGCCGATCCTCGAATCAACGCCCTTCGGCTGCGGGAATGGCAGGGCCGCGAACCCGCCCGCTGGATTCAGATCAATCACCCCGACATGCTTGCCAATTTCACCGACCGCGACGGGAACGGAAAGTTCGACGGCGGTTTCATCGGTCTTGGTGAACTGATCGACGGCATCGAGACAGACAACTATTCCGCCTCGACCATCCTTGGCCAGGCACCGTATTCAGTGAGTCTCGATCGGGGACGCGAAACCGTCCGCTTCCAACGTCCCTTCATCTGGTTGCAATTGTTGAATCAAGGCGCGCCCTACGTGGCCATGGCGGTCTGCGACGCCCACCGCGTTCACGGAAACGGCGTGGGCGGGTGGCGAATGTATATGCCCAGCAAGACGGACAAGCCTTCCGAGATCGACTGGCGCGAAAACTCCGCCCACGCCAAGGCCGGTCGTTCATTTCTGACGACGGGACCGTTCCTTCAGGTGAAGACGCTGGATGGCAAACTGCCCGGTGAGACCACGACGGCGAAAGGCTCCATCGACCTGAAGGTCAAAGTCCAATGCACGGACTGGATCGACATCGACCGCGTGCAGGTGCTCGTCAGCGGACGTCAGCCGAAGAATCTCAATTTCACCCGCGAAACCCATCCACAATTCTTCGGAGACGGAGTGGTGAAATTTGATCGCACGTTGACCGTGCCGTTGAAGGAGGATTCCCTTCTCATTGTCGTCGCCACCGGCGAAAACTCCAACCTCGCGATCGGCTATGGCAGCAGCGCGCAGGCGAAGATCAAACCCGTCGCCTACCACAACCCGATCCGCGTGGATCACGATGGCAATGGTTTCAAACCCAACGGGGATACGCTCGGCTTCGCTCTTCCGACGAAGGGGATCAGCCCCACCGAAGCGCGCGCCCAACTAAAAGCCGGCGGGCACGAGTAGGGATTTGGGCCGGGTGTTCCAGTCCAGCCGTTTTGGGACGGGAGATTTTCGAGCGTCCCCGTCCTGCTTTCCTTCTCAGCGGCCGTGAGCGTCCCTATGGTCTCGCCGTGGCCACGACGCTTTATGACCTGCTTCCCCGTGATGGAAAACCGGGCAACGATGAGTTGCTGGAGCGTTTTCTCGAATATGTCGAGGCCCAGCGGCTGGAACTTTATCCGGCTCAGGAAGAGGCGATCCTTGAGCTTCTGGAAGAGCGGAACGTCATTCTCAACACGCCGACGGGTTCCGGGAAATCTCTTGTCGCGGCGGCCCTGCACTTCAAGGCGATGTCCCAGGGGCGACGATCGGTTTACACCTGTCCGATCAAGGCCTTGGTGAATGAAAAGTGGCTCGCGCTGTGCCGCGAGTTCGGTCCGGACAACGTGGGCCTGAGCACCGGAGACGCGACGGTCAATCCGGACGCGCCCATCCTCTGCTGCACTGCGGAAATCCTGGCCAACATCGCGTTGCGGGACGGTGCCGACGCCAGGTTCCATGATGTCATCATGGACGAGTTCCATTGGTATTCGGATCGGGACCGCGGCGTGGCCTGGCAGATTCCGTTGCTGACGATGCCGAACACCCGATTTCTGCTGATGTCCGCCACGTTGGGATCGACGGAGTTCTTCGAGACGGAGCTGACCCGGCTGAACAAACGTCCGACGGTGACGGTAAGCTCCACCCATCGACCCGTGCCGCTGGAGTTTTCCTACTCCGACACGCCGCTTGCCCAGACGCTGGAGAATCTCGTCACGGATGGAAAGGCGCCGGTCTATGTCGTTCATTTCACCCAGATGGAAGCCGCCCAAAGCGCGCAGGACTTCACCAGCATCAATGTCTGCACGAAGGAGGAAAAGGCCGCGATCGCCGAGTCGCTTCACGACTTCAAATTTTCCAGCCCGTATGGTCCGGATCTAAAACGCTGGCTGCGCCACGGGATCGGTCTGCATCACGCCGGCCTGTTGCCGAAGTATCGCGTGCTGGTTGAGCAGCTTGCGCAGCGCGGGCTCCTCAAGGTGATCTGTGGCACGGACACATTGGGGGTCGGAGTGAACGTGCCGATCCGTACCGTGTTGTTCACGCGGCTTTGCAAATACAACGGTGAGAAGACCGCCATTCTGAGCGCGCGGGACTTTCATCAGATTTCCGGAAGGGCGGGGCGGAAGGGTTTTGACGATCAGGGCTGGGTGGTGGCGCAGGCTCCCGAGCACTTCATTGAGAACCTGCGACTGGAAGCCAAGGCGGCTCAAAAGGGGAAGAAGGTCGTCAAACGAAAACCGCCGGAAAAGAACTTCGTCAATTGGGACAAGGCGACTTTCCTCCGGCTGACAACCGCGCCTCCGGAACGCCTCACTTCGCAGTTTCAGGTGTCGCACGGAATGCTCCTCAACGTGCTGAGCCGGGATGGTGATGGCTGCTCCGCCATGCGAATGTTGATCCGCGGCAGTCACGAGACCCCGGCGGCGAAGAAGGCACACTTCAAGCGGGCCTGGCAGTTGTTCCGCTCATTGGTGAACCGTGAGATCGTGGAGTTTGTCGACACGCCCGACGCGTCGCCGGAGCGAAAGCTGCGGGTCAATCTGGATCTGCAGGAAGACTTTTCGATGAACCAGACGCTGTCGCTTTACCTGCTCGAAACGATTCCGCTGCTGGATCCTGAAGCGCCGGATTTCGCCTTGGTTTTGCTGACCTTGGTCGAATCCATTTTGGAGAATCCCGACGCCATTCTCCGCCGGCAGCTCGACAAGGTGAAGGGGGAGAAAATAGCCGAGCTGAAGCAGGAGGGAATGGACTACTTCGACCGCATGGAGGAACTGGACAAGCTTGAATACCCGAAGCCGAACCGGGAGTTTGTCTACGCGACTTACAACGCCTTCGCCGAACGCCATCCCTGGGTGGGACAGGAAAACATCCGCCCGAAATCCATCGTTCGCGAAATGTTCGAGTCCTTTCTGTCCTTCGCCGACTATGTCCGTGAATACGAGCTTCAGCGCGCGGAGGGTCTCCTCCTACGACATGTGAACAGTGTCTACAAGGTGCTGGCTCAAACCGTGCCCGACAACGTCAAGAACGAGGCCCTGCGGGAGATGGAAGCCTATCTCGGCACCATGCTTCGGCAGGTCGATTCCAGCCTGCTCGATGAATGGGAACGCATGCGGAATCCCGATTACCGTTCGCGTGGGGAAGTGCCGGAGGCGCGCCCGCCCGGCGCGGAGGAAGCGGATCGCGACATCACCCGCGACGTGAAGGCGTTCACCGTGCTCACGCGAAACCGGATCTTCAGCTTTCTGCGCGCATTGAGCTTTGGTGATTGGGACGCCGCCATGGCGGAGCTGTCAAACGGCTCGGCCGGGCCCGCGACCGGCGGAGACGGGGAGGAATTCGCGACGCCCGTATGGTTCGCCGCGACCTTGCAGGCCGTGGCCGAGGATTTTCGCAACGAGCGCGGCCGCATTCGGCTCGACCCCGAGGCGCGTAACAGCCGGCACACCTATGTGCTTCCCGCTGAGGACCGGACATCGTGGCGGGTTCAGCAGGTGCTTGTGGATCAGGAAGGACTGAACGACTGGATTGCCGAGTTCACGATCGACCTCGCGAAATCCCGGGAGGCGGGTGAGCCGCAACTGGACCTGATCCGTATCGGTGCGTTGGTTTGACCGGTCGCCAAATTTCCCGCGTAATGCCCGTGCAAACATGAAGCTCAATCTGCTCATCGCCTCCACGTTGTTGCTATCGTTTCTCGGTTCCGCGCCGGCCCAGACCGGCGACCGACCGGGTGAAACGCAAGTCTCCCTGATTCCGGCGGAGCGAATTCCACCGGCCCCGCCTCTCGCGCCGGACGAGGCTCTGAAACGCTTTACGATCGCGGACGGATTCGAGATCCAGCTCGTCGCAGCAGAACCGTTGATCGTGAATCCGGTGATGCTTCGCTGGGACGCCGCCGGTCGGCTTTGGGTCTTGGAAATGCGTTCCTTCATGCCGGACGCGGAAGGCAACGGCGAGATTCGCCAGGTCAGCCAGGTGGCCATCCTCCACGACGATGATGGCGATGGTCGCATGGACCGGAAAACCGTCTTCCTCGACAATCTCCTGATGCCGCGCGCCATGGCCTTTTCGCAAAACGGCGTGCTGATCTGTGAACCGCCCGGGCTTTATCTCTATCCGATCCTTCCGGGCGACAAGCCGGGCCCGCGCATCGTGGTCGATTCAGACTACGCGCCCGAAGCCGCACCCCTCGATGGAAAGCTGAACGTCGAGCACGCCCCGAACGGGCTGGCGCGCGGAATGGACAACTGGTTCTACAGCGCGAAGGCGACCAGCCGTTACCGCCTCGTGGATGAGGAATGGAAAAAGGAGACAACCTACTTCAAGGGGCAATGGGGTATCTGCCAGGACAACTTCGGTCGCCTGATCTTCAACTCGAACAGCGACCATTTCCGGATCGAGCCGGTGGCGTCGGAATACCTGCTTCGAAACCCGTTTCATCGCGGCGCGGACTACAGTGTTCAACCCTTGCCCGATCAAACCGTCTGGCCCGGCCGGATGAATCCCGGAGCAAACCGCGCTTACAACAAGGGTTTCCTTCGCGAAAACGGAACCATGCGCGGATTCACCGCCGCCAGCAGCATCGTCTCCTATCGCGGCGCGCATTTTCCGCCGGAGTTCCTCGGTGACGTGTTTGTGCCGGAACCCGCCGGAAACCTGGTGCGACGCGATGATGTCACGGAGTTGAACGGCACGCTTCGGGCGACGAATCCGTATGCGAAAATGCAGACCGAGTTCCTTGTCTCCACCGACGAAATCTTCCGTCCGGTGAACGCGCACATGGGGCCGGACGGCGCCGTCTACCTTGTGGACATGTATCATGGGATCATTCAGCACCACGCCCACCTCACATCCTATCTGCGCGCGCAATCCGAGAGTCGCGGCCTCGACAAGGTCACGCAATACGGCCGCATCTACCGCGTTGTTCACAAGACGCGCCCGCTGGACAAGGGACCGGATCTCTCCGCGGCCACGCCGGCGCTTCTGGTCGAAACATTGAACCACGCGAACGGCTGGTACCGCGACACGGCGCAGCGACTTCTCGTCGATCGTGCTCCGGCCGCCTCGATCGCCTTGTTGAAAGAGCTCGCCCGGTCCGGCGCGAATCATCTCGGTCGTTTGCACGCCCTCTGGACTCTGGAGGGACTCGGTTACGCGGACCTCGAACTTCTCGGCGCCGTTATGAAACGGGAACGCCATGGCAAGGTGCTGGCTGCCGCGATCCGGCTCTGCGATCCGATTCTCAAGACCTGGGAACAGGAAGACGCGCTGAAGCTGATCTTGCCGCACCGCGTCTCGCCCGATCCCGACGTCCGGCTTCAAGTCGCGCTCTCACTGAGCGGCTTTGATCATCCGGATGCCGTTGCGGGGCTGGTGGAGTTGGCACGTGATGATGATCGTTCCATTCTGCGGGACGCCGTCATTTCGGGGATGCCCGGGCGCGAGGCGAAGTTCGTTGCCGCGCTGGTCTTGGATGCGGGATTTCGGGGGCGCACCAACGGTCGGGAAAGTCTGCTCAACGATCTGGCGCGTTGTGTCATCACGGGGGGGCGTCGCGATGTGATCGACGGGCTTCTCGGGATCGTCGCCAATCCCTCCGCGCCCGCCTGGCAAAGGACGGCTCTCGTCACCGGCATGACGCCCCCGAAGATCCCGACGAGCGAGGGCTTGCCGCCCGCGCGGCGCAAGCGGATTCATCTGCCATCACAACCGGAGGCGCTTGTGGATCTCGCGAAAATCTCCGACCCCGCTCTCGGCAAGGCGCTTCGCGAACTGGATGAAATCTTGGCGTGGCCCGGCAAGCCCGGCGTGATTCCCGAGCCCCCCGTGCGTCCGCTGACGGTGGATGAGACGGCCCTCTTTGATGCCGGAAAACGACTCTATGGCATCAGCTGTGGAAACTGTCACCAACCGCACGGCTTCGGCATGCCGGGTTTGGCTCCGCCGCTCGCCGACAGCGAATGGATCGCCGGACCCGACGCCCGCTTGATCCGCATCGCGTTGCATGGAATGACCGGACCGGTCTCCGTGCTGGGGCGCAAATACAACATGAACATGCCGGGGCACAAGGCCTTCAACGACCGGCAGATCGCGGGACTCCTCACTTACGTTCGTCGCGAATGGGATCATCCCCACGATCCCGTGTCTCCGGCAAAGGTCGCCGCCATTCGCAAGGAAATCGCCGATCGCGATGAGGCCTGGACGGCGAAGGAGTTGTTCGAGATCCGCTGAACGAAAGTCGGTTCCCTCCGCGCGCGATGACGGATTCCAGCGATTCTTTGGCTTGCCTCCTTCCCGGAGTGCCGAAAGTCTCGCCGCCCGTACTTTTGATGAAGGCAGCAAAGATTCTATTGGCAATCGCTCTCGTTCTGACCGCCTGCGCTGTGCAGGCGGCCAGAAAACCGAACATCATTTATGTCCTCGCCGACGACCTTGGCTACGGCGACCTGGGTTGTTACGGGCAGAAGACTCTCAAGACCCCGAATCTGGACCGGATGGCCAGGGAAGGCATCCGATTCACGCGTCACTACGCCGGTTCAACGGTCTGTGCGCCCTCGCGCTGCGTTCTTCTGACCGGACTGCACACCGGGCACGGTCGAATTCGCGGCAACGGTGCCGGTCAGCTTCTTCCTTCCGACACGACCTTTGCCCGCGTCCTTCGAGACGCGGGATATGCGACCGGCTGCTTCGGTAAATGGGGCATTGGCAATCCGCCGCCCTTGAATGATCCGGCCGTGCACGGATTCGACGAATTCTATGGCTACGTGAACATGTTTCATGCCCACAACTATTATCCGGAGTGGATGGTGAAGAACGGCAAGAAGGTTCCGCTGCGAAACAAACTCTATCCCGACTGGCATGCCCAGCGATTCGGAGCCCGCGAGGGAGCCGGCGTCGCCGAAAAAGCCGTCGATTACGCGCCTGAACTTGTCGCCCGCGAGATGCTGAATTTCATCCGGGCCAAAAAGGATCAGTCCTTTCTTCTCTATTACGCCCTCAACATCCCTCACGCAAACAACGAGGGCGGTGGTGAAACGCGTATCGGCAGGAACGGCATGCGCGTGCCGGATCTCGGGCCCTTCGCGGACCGCGATTGGCCCGATCAGGAAAAGGGCTTCGCCCGGATGATCGGCTACATTGACCGCGACATCGGCCGCATCCTGAATCTGCTGAAGGAACTGGGTTTGGACAACGACACGATTGTCCTGTTTTCCAGTGACAACGGACCGCATCAGGAGGGCGGACACAAGATGCCGTTCTTTGATTCCAACGGTCCGCTCAAAGGCATGAAACGCGATCTCTATGAGGGCGGCATCCGGGTGCCCTTCATCGTTCGCTGGCCCGGCACGGTTCCGGCCGGTGGGGTTTCCGATCATATATCCGGCTTTCAAGACATCTTCCCGACCGTGTGTGATCTTGCCGGTGTTGCTCGGGTACCGGCGACTGACGGCATTTCCATGGTGCCCTTGCTTACGGATCGAAGCCGGGAACAGAAAAAACATGACCATCTCTTCTGGGAGTTCTACGAGCAGGGCGGCAAACAGGCCGTGCTCAAAGGCGATTGGAAAGGTGTGCGGCTGAAAAGCGCCCAGAATCCGAACGCGCCGATCGAGCTCTATGATTTGAAGAAGGACTTGGGCGAGGAACGCGATCTCGCCGCGCGCCATCCGGACATCGTCCGCGAAATGGCGGAGATCATGAAAGCCGAACACACGGACCCTGAATAGTCTGACCGATGTACAAGCTCTACAAACGCGAGGCGGACCGAATCCGCTACCATGAGGCGTGGGACGAAGACGACTGCGTGATCGAACATTTTGGCGTCGTCGGCAAACCCGGCGAGACGCGACGGCACGAAGTCGAGTCCGGAGCGGACCCGGACACGTTGCTCGAATCGCTTCTCCGGCCCGTCGCCCGGCAAGGATACGAGGAGGTCGAGGATGATGAGCTGGTTCGCGTGGAGGTTGTTCTGCCAACCACGGGGCAGGGCGACCTCGACCGTCGCCACGCCTTGGAAGATCAGCTCGACGACCTGCTCGGCGAAACCGGTCTGGGGCATTGCGATGGCGGTCGAATGGATGATTCGGAAATGGCCGCTTTCTGCTTTGTGATTGATCCCGGGACCGCCCGCGCCGTGATCGCCGAAGATCTTGAGAATTCGACTTTTTCAGATTTCCGCCTCCCTCAAATGGAACTGTCGCCCGATCCGCGTTGATACAACATTTTCCTCCGCTAGCCTTCATTCTTCTGACATGAAAAATACGATCCTCAGTCTGCTTTTCGCCCTTGCCGCGTTCGCTCCGAAAGGTCTTGCCGCCGGCAAACCCGCCAAACCGAACATTGTCTACATCATGCTGGATGACGCCGGTTATGGTGATTTCAGCTGCTACGGTCAGAAGAAGTTTCAAACCCCGAATATTGACATGCTGGCGAAGGAAGGCATCCGCTTCACCCAACATTACTCCGGCAGCACGGTGTGCGCCCCGACCCGTTGCGCGCTCATGACAGGCCTGCACACGGGCCATTGTTATGTGCGCGGAAACAAGGAGGTGCAGCCCGAGGGGCAGGCTTCCATGCCGGCGGACATTGTTACGGTGCCGCGACTGTTGAAGAAGGCGGGTTACACGACCGGGATGTTCGGCAAGTGGGGACTTGGCGCGCCCGGTTCGACCAGCGACCCGGTCGAGCACTTCGATCGTTTCTACGGCTTCAACTGCCAGCGCCAGGCCCACACCTACTACCCGGATCACCTATGGAGCGACGCCAATCGGGTTGAGCTCGACGGCGAAACCTACGCGCACGATCTCATTCATGACGAGGTGCTCAAGTTCATCAAGGCGAACGCCGGGAACCCCTTCTTCGCCTACGTGCCTTACACAATTCCCCACGCGGCCATGCACTGCCCGGAAGAGGATGTCGCCCCGTTCCGAAAACAGTTTTCCGAGTTTGAAGGCAGGCCGTCGAAGTACGGCAAGCATCGTGTGACCATGAATCCGGCGGCCATGTTCGCCGGTATGATGACCCGTGTGGACCGCCATGTCGGCGAGGTGGTTGCGCTGTTGAGGCAGCTTGGCATTGAGAAAAACACGGTGGTCATGTTCACGTCCGACAACGGCCCGCATCAGGAGGGCGGCCACATGCCCGATTTCTTCGACAGCAACGGCCCCTTGAAAGGACACAAACGCGACCTTTACGAAGGCGGAATCCGGGCGCCGTTCATCACCTGGTGGCCCGGCAAGATCAAAGCCGGCGGCACCAGCGATCTCGTTTCCGCCCACTGGGATTTTCTTCCCACCGCCTGCGAACTCGCCGGCGTCGATATTCCCAAGAACACGGACGGAATCTCCATGGTCCCGACGCTGCTCGGTCAGGAAGCCAGGCAGAAGAGGCACTCCTACCTCTACTGGGAGTTTCACGAGAAAGGAAAGAGGCAGGCGATCCGCATGGGGAATTGGAAGGCTGTGCGCCTGAATCTCGCCAAGGATTCAAACGCGGCGATCGAGCTCTACGACCTGTCCAGGGACATTGGCGAGGAAAACAACATCGCGGCTCTCCATGCCGATGTCGTCGGCCGCATCAAGCCGCTCTTCAGCTCCGCGCGGGTCGAGTCGGAGGTCTTCACGCTCTTCCCGGAAAAGGGCAAAAAATAAAGGCTGCGGTTTCCCGCAGCCTTGAAATCACACCTGTCGTCCGACTTCACGGTTTGACCGTTACGGAGTCCCAGTCGGCGTCGCTTCGCATCGCGTATTCCCGCATGGCCCGCTCGTTCTCCATCAGGACACAGCGCACCACGCTGGAATCGTCCGCGTAGCCCATCTCGGGATTGGAATTCGGAATGAGATCCATCTGCTTGTGGACGTAGGCCAGCGCGAAGGCGGCCTCCGCAATGGCGCCAAGGGGAATCTCCTTGTCTGCCCCTTCCACGTGATCCTCCAGCACGTTCGCCAGAAATTCGATCTGATCCACCAGATGCGGAAACTTCGGGGCTTTGATCTGCGCGAACTCGATCTTCAGCATCGGAAGCTTGCGGTGAATCCCCTCCAAAATCTTCTGCGTCACCTGCGACGCCCCGTGGTGCACAAATTTTTTGATCTCGGCCATGCGGCTAGAGTGATGCAACGCCGGCCCGCCTGACAAGTGCATTGCGGATCAGTCGAGGCCCGAGCGTGAGGACAAGAATCCCGTTGGACGGTGTCCGTGTCGCAAACAGCGACGACCCGTTCCAGCGACTGAGCCGCTTGAAGGCACAGATGAGTGCCTGACCGTGCCACCCCGCCACAGGGCGACCAGGCCGGCAACCAATAAACAAAGAAATCGCGGGAAGCGCGATCGCCCGAATCGTCCACCGGCTCCGAGTCGGCCACGCCGGATTGGCTTTGAAATGAGCAGAAGCTCAGAAGGAAGAAAATCCAGACCCGACTCCATTTGCCCACTTGACGCGCGCCTCGGTATGAACGGGAACATGGGTTGCAAACGATCTGGGAACATACCCCCAATGAGTGAACGACGACCAGGCCCCACCCGAATACCCACGCTGAAACCGTCCGGCTTCGGGTCAGATCTTGGCGACGATTCCGGCAAAGGCGAACAGGGCGGTGGCGCTGAGAATGGAACCGGGGCCCATGGTTTGATGATGCGGGAATGCTTGCCTGCCGGGAGCTGCGGTGGCGGTCGCACATCCGCCGGCTATTGGGGAATCTCCGTGGCCTGTCCGGTGCGGGCGGAATCGTAGATGCCGAAGACCGTGCGGAGGGCGCGCAGGCTGTCCCGGGTCGTAATGGGCGGTTCGGTTCCGGCGGCGCAGGCGGTGACGGCGGCCGCGACGAACGGCGCGTAGCCGCGGGGGTTCTTGGAACCGGTGAACTCTTGAATCTTGCCGGCCTGTTCCCCTTCGGTTTCCGACCAGTGCAGGGGCTTGTCCAGCATCTGTTCCAGGTGCAACCAGCCTTTCGAACCCCACACCCGGATGCCGGAATGGTAGCCCTTGGCGAGGTGGTAGCCGGAGTTGATCGTGCCCAGAAAACCGGCGTCAAACTGCAGGGAGGCAACGGCCGAGTCCTCGATGTTGACGGGTTGGCGGCCGACATTGGCGGTCAAGCCCGCAGCCCGCGTGATGTCGGAACCGGTCAGTTCCATGGCCAGGTCCAACCAGTGGATGCCCAGCCAGATGAGGTGTCCACCGCCGGCCCGTTCGCGGTCGGCAAACCATTGGCGGTGGTAGCCGGGCCGGGTGAGGCGCGTCTGGTCGGCGATGAGGTGCATCGCGAGCCCGTAAATGTTTCCGATGCGGCCGGATGCAATCAGTTGCCGGGCGAAGACGAACTCGGGGTTCAAGCGGTTGGCCAGCGCCAACATCAGGTGCCGGTGTTTGCTCTCGGCCTTGAACACGAGGGCTTCGAAGTCGGCTATCCGGATGCACGAGGGCTTTTCGGCCAGAATGTGGCAACCACTCGCGAGGGCGGCGTCAATGAAGGGCGGAGCCAGGCGGGCTTCCAGGGTGACCAGCGCCAGCGCGGGCTTTTCCTTCGCCAGAAGTTCATTCAGTCGCACGTAGTGGCCGCGGAATTTCGGTCCCAAACGCTTGCGGGCCTCGTCCGGCCAGCGGCTGTCGGGATCCGCCAACACCACTTCCGCGCAGGCGTCCGTGGCGGCGAGCGCGCTCAGGTAGGCGGTGACGTGCGCTCCGCCGGCATCGGTGATGACGGCCACTTTGATGGGTTCGGGCATGCTCAATTGGAAGTGGTGAGCAGGGCGCTCATAGAGACCGGGGGTTCAGACCAGATTCCAGCCTTTCCGATACTCGCGTTTCAGAAAGCGTTCCGCCTGAGGGGCGTTTGGGAAGCGCATGTTGACGGCGTCCCATTCCAGCTTCTGGCCGGCCCGGTAGGCGACGTTGCCGAGGTGGTTCGCCTCGGTGAGCGGACCGGAATAGGAGAAGTCGCAGGTGGTGGGGGCGCCGGTCTTGCAGGCGTGCAGCCATTCTTCGTGGTGCCCGCGGGAGTCCGCGATCCACGGGGTGGGCGGGGTGAAGTTCCTGAACTTCGCCTCGGGCAGCAGCAGGTGTTTGCCGTAGTCGGCCAGAATCATGCCCTCGTCGCCGATGAAGAGCACGCCGTTGCCCCACTGCGGAATCTTGCCGGCTTTCCAGAGGTCCGGCTTGCTGTCGCCCTGATGCCAGGTGAGTTCGAGGGCGGGCCGTTCGCCACGCGGGCCGTAGGTGTAGCGGGCGGACATCGACGCCGGGGCAATCTCCGGATGGGGCGGGGGACCGGCGGCTTCTATGGTCTTGGGTGCGTCGAGGTTGAGCGCCCAGAACGGGAGGTCGTTCCAGTGGCTGCCGAGGTCGGACATGGTGCCGTTGCCGAAGTCCCACCAGCGGTACCATTTGGGCCCGGGAAAGTAGATGTCGTGGTAGGGCCGGAACGGCGCGGGGCCGATCCACAGATCCCAGTCCAGCGTGGCCGGCGGCGTCATGGCTTCCTGCGGCCGTTCGAACGACCACACGCGGTCCTTGTTCTTATTGGCGTCGGCCTCGCTCTGCCAGCCCCAGGCACGGGACACCCAGACATGCACTTCCCGAATGGGGCCGACGGCATCCGACTGCACGAGTTCCACCACGCGGCGGTAGTTGGAGCCGGCGTGAATCTGCGTCCCCATCTGCGTGGCGACGCCGGCCTGGGCGGCAGCCTCCGTGAGGACGCGCGCCTCGTAGACATCGCGGGTCAGCGGCTTCTCGGAGTAGACGTGCTTCTTGGCCCGGAGCGCGGGCAGGGTGGCGAATGCGTGGGTGTGCTCGGTGGTGCTCACGACGAGCGCGTCCAGGTCGTTCAGCTTTTTTTCATAAAGCTCGCGGTAGTCCTTGAAGGTACTGGCGGAAGGGTGCTTGCTCGCGGCGAAGTCGAGGTTGGTCGCGTTCACATCGCACAGCGCGGCGATGTATTCGGAACTGACGGACTTCAGGTTGTGGCCGCCGCGGCCGCCGCAGCCGATGACGCCGATGGCGAGTTTGGAGTTGGGCGACCGGGCGCTGACGACGGCCGGGAAGCCGAGGACGGCGCTGGCGGCGGCAGCGGATTGCAGGAAGGCACGCCGGGATGCGGGGACGGAAGGATTGCTCATGGTGCCGGATTCTTTGGGAGGAGGGCGCGCTTGGCAACGGTGAATCAGGCTGCCGGAATGAGTCTTCCCCGATCCCAGGCTTGGTTTCTCCCGGCTCGCGCCCTTGAACGAGCCGTGGCCCGCCGACGGGCTGGGGGATTCCGAAATTGCCCGTGCGTCCCAAAGCGGAGTCGCGGCTGCGCTCTGCCACCGCAGTCCATAACGCCGGCGCTGTTCGCCAGCGCGTCGGCGTCGCCGAACGCGATCAAAAGCCTGTTTTTCACGGCAGTGGGATCGACCTCAGAGTCGGTTGCCCAGTTCGAATGCCCCTTTCTTGGCGAATCAGTCCCGCTGCTTGGCATGTCGCGGGTGTTGGTTGAGTTGGGCCGATCCCGGCCGTAGCGTGTCAGGACAGGAAGTAGCTGATTACAACATTATGAAACGCAACTCGAAGGTCGATTCCATCATCACCCAAAATATTGAAACCGTGCAACACGGTCAGCCGCTCAGCGAGGTGGCCCGCCTGTTTCGTGAGAAAGATTTTCATCATGCCCCGGTTTTGGACGGCCGCAAACCGGTGGGCATGATTTCGTACAACGACATCATGCGATTGATTTATGACGCGGATAACACCGATTCCCACGCCATCGACCATCTGCTCGACAACCAGTTCAGCATTGGGGAGGTCATGAGCAAGGACCTGAC
>JADHOF010000081.1 GCA_016779125.1 Verrucomicrobiia bacterium
AATTGAAATACGAGATGTGGAACAACGCGGCAGGCGTCCTCAAACAGAAGGACGAAAAACGCGGCATCGTTTTCCGCGCCTACGGGGAGCCGGAGGAGATGTTCAACTACCTCGCCTATCCCAAGGGCTCCTGGGTGCTGCACATGCTGCGCTCGCAACTCGGGCCCGACCTCTACCGTCGCTGCATCAAAACCTATCTCGAACGACACCGCTTCGGGGTGGTCGAGACAAGCGATCTGCGCCGCGTCGTCGAGGAGCTTTCGGGACGATCCTTCCAACGATTCTTCGACCAATGGCTGAACGGCATCGGTGCCCCGAGGTTGCAGGTCACCCAGTCTTGGGACGGCAAATCGAAACTCGCCAAGATCACGATCAAGCAAACCCAGCCGATCACAGACAAGAACCCGCTCTTTCATTTCCCGCTGACCCTGCGCTTTAAAACCCGGGCGAACACGATCGATCACGTCGTCGAGATTGACGAAAAGGAACACGAATTCTACGTGCCGCTACCCGAAGCGCCCGTGATCGTCCGCGTCGATCCGGGCTACACGCTGCTGGCGACGATTGATTTCAAAAAGCCGAGCGCGATGCTCCACGCGCAGTTGGAGGATAATTCCGACCTGATCGGCCGGCTGCTCGCGATCGACTCGCTGAAGGACAAGAAAGACCTGAAAACAGTCGAGAAACTCAAAGCCGCACTGAACGGCAACGCCCACCACGGCGTCCGTGTCGCGGCGGCTGACGCGTTGAAAAAGATTCACACCAAGGAGGCGCTGGCCGCTCTGCTCGCATCCGCCGGGCAGAGTGACGCCCGGGTGCGCCGGGCGGTGGTGTCGGCCATCGCCGGCTTCTACGATTCCTCCGGGCGGGACAAACTTCAGAGCCTGCTCGTGCGCGAAAAGAACCCCGCCGTGATCGCCGCAGCCCTGCCCGGCATCGCGCGATGGGACGGCCCCCAGATCCACGACACCCTGATCGCCGCAGCCCATGGCGCCTCCTTCCGGGAAACCGAGGTGGACGCCGCGATCAGCGCCATGAAAACCAACGGCGATCCCGCGCTTATAAAACCGCTCCTCACGCTGCTCAACACCCGCAAGCAGTCCGTCTCAGAGCGCACCTTCAACCGGGGCATGGAAACCCTCGCGTTTCTGGCCCGCAATGAGGAGGACCGCTCCGTCACGCGCCAATGGCTTGTCGCCCAGCTCGACAACGAACGCCCCGGAGCCCGCACCGCCGCCATCAAGGCGCTTGGCACCCTGGGCGACCCGCTCGCCATCCGCGTTCTCGAAACCTTCGCCGACGAAGGCAACGCGGTTTCGGGAGATGAAAAGGCAGCAGCGGCCTCCATCCGGCAACTTCAAGCCTTGAAGGAAACCGCTCCCGAGTTGCGCGATCTTCGCAAGGAGGTCACGGAACTCAAAGCGGCCGAGGAGTCCCTCAAAAAGGAGTTCGAGCAACTCCGCAAACAACTTGAGGCCGTGGCCAAAGACCGCCCGGACAAACGCTGAGCCCGCGCCCCCAATCCGGGCACCTGATCCATTCCGGTGCTTGCCCACGGCGCACTCCGGGGACATGGTCCGCCGCATGAATGCCGATGTCCTCATCGCCTGGCTGCACTACGTCAGCTTCATGGTCCTGTTCGCAGCGCTCACCGCCGAACATCTCCTGACCAAAAAGCCCATCACCGCCCCGGAACTGAAGCGGGTGACGATCATCGACGCGGTTTACGGAACCTCCTTCGTGCTCGTTGTGATCACCGGCTTGATGAAGCTGATGCACTACGGCAAGGGTGCCGCCTATTATATGAAGGTCTGGCAGTTCCACGCCAAGATCACGCTGATCCTGCTCGTGTTTTTGATCTCGCTCTATCCCACCTTCACCTTTCTCAAGCTAAAACGGCGGGCACGGGAACTGCCTGAGGGGGAAACACTCGAGCTGCCCGCCGGGGTCAAACACGCCCTGCGCCTGCAATTGCTGCTGGTCGCCCTCATCCCCCTCTTCGCCGCCGCAGTGGCCCGCGCGGTGGGACAATTCGAATAGGCCGCTCAACTCGGCGGCAAGGGACTCAGAGGCACTTTCGGGTTCAACTCGTTGAAGTAATCCGCGGACCAGCCGCTCGTAAAGAGAGCCACGTGGTGTCCGTCCATGTCGGTGGCCAGACGCGCGCCGGTCGGCAGTGACAGCGCGTCAAGCGTGGCTTCATCCCGGATATCGACAGGCAACCAGCGGACGGTCTCAAAAGGGGCGGTTTCGAGACGGGAAAGCGCGGTGTATTCCGACTCAAGCCGATACTGCACCACCTCGAACTGCAACGGCCCGACGGCGGCCAGCAACGGCACCTTGACCGTGCTGTTGCGCAACTCCATGACCTGGATCACGCCCTCCTGCAACAACTGCTCCAGCCCTTTTCGAAACTGCTTGAACTTGCTCGTGTCCGCGTTGTGCAGATACGAAAAAGCCTCCGGCGCGAAGCGGGGAATCTCATTGTACTCAATCCCGTCACCCGAGGTGAGCGTGTCGCCGATTCCAAATTCCGAATGTCCCACGATTCCCAGAATGTCACCCGGCCAGGCCTCATCAACCGTCTCGCGGTCGTTGCCGAAAAGCTTCTGCGAGCTGGACAACCGCACCTTCTTCTCCGATCGCGAATGGTTGACCGTCATGTCCCGCTCAAACTTCCCGGAGCACACGCGAATGAACGCGATCCGATCCCGGTGGCGCGGGTCCATGTTCGCCTGGATCTTGAAGACGAAACCCGAAAACGTGGGATGTTCCGGCTCGATAAACTCCCCTTCCCCGCCCACCGACTGCCGGCCTTTGGGCTCCGGAGCGTACTTCAGGAATCCGTCCAGCAGGTGCTGCACCCCGAAGTTGTTCACACCGCTGCCGAAGTAAACGGGCGTGGTTTTTCCAGCGAGCACCTCGGCGTGATCAAAGGATTCGCCCGCCATGTCGAGCATCTCCAGTTCCTCGGCGAATTGGCCGTAGGTCTCGTCGTCAAGCAGCTCGCGTATCAGCGGATCATCCACACCGCCGACCTTTTCCGGCGCGCGATACTGGCCTCCCTGGGTTTTTTCAAAGAGAGAGACCTGCCGCGACTGGCGGTCGAAAATGCCCTTGAAATCAAATCCCCGACCCACCGGCCAATTCACGGGGAAGGCACCGATGCCCAGCACGCTCTCCAGCTCGTCCAGCAGTTCCAGCGGATCCTTCATCGGCCGGTCGCATTTGTTCATGAACGTGAAGATCGGCACACCGCGCTGCCGACAGACCTCGAACAGCTTGCGGGTCTGCGGCTCGATGCCCTTGGCGGAATCGATGACCATGACGACCGAATCGACGGCCGTGAGAACGCGATAGGTGTCCTCCGAGAAGTCCTTGTGCCCGGGCGTGTCGAGCAGGTTGATATTGTAGCCGCGGTACTCGAACTGCAGCACGGTCGAGCTCACGGATATACCACGCTTCCGCTCAAGCTCCATCCAGTCGGACGTGGTCGCGCGCTGGTTCTTGCGCGCCGTGACCGAGCCGGCGAGCTGCACGGCACCGCCGTAAAGAAGGAGCTTTTCTGTCAGCGTCGTCTTGCCCGCATCCGGATGGGAGATGATGGCGAAGGTGCGGCGGCGTTTGATTTCAGTCGCGGAATCCACAGGGGCGCGGACGGTAGCAGCGAGCACGAATCGAGGACAAGGCGAATGGCGGATCGGACGCGCAGACGCGCCCAAAAGGCGGCCGCCCCGGATTCGATGGAATATTGACACCCCGGAGGACTCCTTCCCATTGCCGCCAATTTTCCGGGCAACACCCCGGCAATCGACGGGGATCATTCGGTGGTCTATCACAACGGCAAGAAACACATGAGAGCATCCACAGAAGGCCCCGAAAGCCACCCGCACAAACATGGCCGGCCCGTCATCAAGCTGCTCGTCCTCGCCGGGTTGATCGGGCTCGCGCTGTTTCTCTACCAAAGATTCGGCGCGTCTCTGAATCTGGCCTCGATCGCCGCAGGGGAGGCGGAACTCCGGGACTACCAGGCGGCCAATCCCTACCGGATGCTGCTGTTCGCCTTCGCCATCTATGTCACCGTCACCGGACTGTCGCTTCCGGGCGCGCTGGTCATCACCGTCCTCGTGGGTTGGGTCTTCGGTTTCTGGCAGGGCGTGCTCCTCGTGAGTTTCGCGTCGACCCTCGGTGCCACCTTCGCGTTTCTCGTCAGCCGCTTTCTGCTTCGAGACCTCGTTCAATCCAAATTCAGCGGGAGACTGAAACACTTCAACGAGGCGCTCGGGCGGGAAGGCCCTTTCTATTTGTTCACACTGCGACTGATTCCCGTCGTCCCTTTCGTCGCCATCAATCTCGTGATGGGCCTCACGCCGATCCGGACGAGGACCTATTGGTGGATCAGCCAGGTGGGAATGCTCCCTGGAACGATGGCCTACGTGTTCGCCGGATCGGAACTTCCAAGTCTCCGGCAACTCGCCGACAACGGCGTCAAGGGCCTCGTCTCTCCGGGCCTGATCGCGGCTTTTGTCCTGCTCGGATTATTCCCGATCGCCGTCAAGAAGCTCGTTGCGCGATTCAAAAAGAACCAACCCGCCATCTCATGACATGAAAGATTTCGCGCCCCTTCAGCCGCTGGACGAGCACAACCGCAAACTGCGCGGCAACGTCCACCCCCCCGACCACCAAAACCCCGAGCCGGACGAAAATTACAATCTCGTCGTCATCGGCGCCGGTGCCGCGGGCCTGGTCACCGCGGCCGGAGCCGCCGGTGTCGGCGCGAAGGTCGCGATCATTGAACGCGCCCTGATGGGCGGCGACTGCCTGAACGTCGGCTGTGTCCCGTCGAAGGCCATCATCAGCGCCGCCCGGGCGATGGCGGCCGTTCGAAAGGCCGGCGAATTTGGCGTGCAGGTCCCGGAAGGCGCGTCGATCGATTTCGGAAAGGTCATGGAGCGCATGCGCAGACTTCGCAGCAACATCAGCCCGGTCGATTCAGTTCAACGCTTCAAGGAGAAGGGGGTGGACGTCTTTCTCGGCCAGGCAAGATTCATCGATTCCAGAACCATCGAGGTCGACGGGAAACGCCTGAATTTCGCCAAGGCGGTCATCGCAACCGGCGCGCGGGCCTCCGCTCCAGATATCCGGGGCCTGGCGGACGTTCCCTATCTGACCAACGAAACCCTTTTCTCACTCACCGAACTCCCGATGCGCTTCGGGATCATCGGTGCCGGCCCTGTCGGCGCGGAAATGGCGCAGAGCTTCGCACGCTTCGGGTCCAAGGTCACGTTGGTGACATCGGAGCGCGGACTGCTTCCAAAAGAGGACAGGGACGCGGCGGACGTGCTTCGCAGGTCCATGGAACGCGACGGTGTAAAATTCGTTTCAGGCGCCCGCGACGTCGTGCTTTCAAAAAACGAAGACGGATCCATCCGGATGCGAAACAGCCAGGCGGAGAACAGCTACGACATCACGGTGGACAAGCTCCTGATCGCGGCCGGCCGCGCTCCAAACGTCGAGGGACTCGGCCTCGAAACTGTCGGCGTCGAATACAGCGCCAATGGCGTGACGATCAACGACAGGTTCCAAACCACGAATCCGCGCATCTACGCAGCCGGCGACATCTGCTCGCCGTATCAGTTCACCCACGCTGCGGATTTCATGGCTCGCGCCGTCATCCGCAACGCGCTGTTCATGGGCGGTGCCAGGCATAGTGCGCTCGTCATACCATGGGCGACCTACACCTCGCCGGAACTGGCTCGGATCGGACTGACGGCCGAGTCGGCGAATGAACAAGGCGTTGCGATCGACACGTTTGAGCAAAAGATGGAGGAGGTGGACCGCGCGATTCTCGAGGGCGAGACCGACGGATTCGTCCGCATCCACACCCGCAAAGGCACGGACGAAATTGTCGGAGCCACCGTTGTTGCCCCGAACGCGGGGGACATGATCGGCGAGATCTCGCTGGCCATGACCCGCAAGCTCGGCCTCGCCGCCATCGCGGGGGCAATCCACCCCTACCCCACACAAGCGGAAGCCGTTCGCAAGGTCGGCGACGCCTACGCCCGCACAAGGTTCACGCCCTTTGTGGCCGGCCTGTTCAGAAAATGGCTTTCGTGGACCCGCTGACCTTGCCGAATCCGCCCCGCCATGCGCCCTTCGCGAAATGCAATTGCGTCCGGGTCGTGGGCAGCTTCGAGGAACTCGTCTCGACACCCTTCGCCGGCAAGGTCAACGCGCTCTGTTGGTCGCGAACCCTCGAGGGGGATTTTGGCGAAATTGTCAGCGCGCTCGACGTGAAGACGGGCATATCCACGATCACCGAAGAGCGACTCGACAGCCTGCCCCTCACCGCCGCAGGCCGTATCGCCCGTGAAACGATTCTCAAAGATCTGGAGCGGCTCCGCGCCCTTGATCTGGCCCCCGCGCTGGATTGCGTCAACGGGTACGAGCACGACTTGAATGCGGGTCCTGTGCCGACACATGTCCAATCCTTCCACGTCGACAGCGCGACCGTGCCGGCGGACACCTATCTTTGCACCTACGCCGGGCGTCCTTCCGAGGGGCTGCCCAACGAACAGGCAATGCGCCGCGTCGATATTCCGGAAACCCGCGCCGAATTGCTCGATCTTTACGGGGGACCCGATGACGAAGACTTCCGCGAATACCTGAACGAGAACTTCTTCGACCTCCACTACGCGCCGCTGCCGACGGCACGCCCCTTCCAGTTCGGAGTCGGCAACCTCTGGCGTATCGCCTGTGAGTATGCCGGCAGTCCCGTCGCGCCCTGCATTCACCGCGCGCCGGACACCGTGCCCGGCGAGTCCGCGCGTCTACTCCTGATCAGCTGACCGGGCTATTCCGGCATTCCGTAAAGCCGCTTCAGCGCGGCTCCATTGAAGCGCCGTATGCTGCCCGCCTTGGATTGAACACGAACGGAATCCTTCACGATCTCCACCACGACGCCCGTAAAACCGGGAATCTCAACATGACAGCCATAGGCGCACTTGGGGAAATCGGCCTGGCGGGCGTAAACCCCGATCGCCTGCACCGGTTGTTCGAAATCGGGTTCCTCCACATGGACCCGGGCGGGCGGCAACTCCTTTTCGACCTTTCGCGGCTGTGCCCTTGGCGCGATCGCCTTCGGTTTCGCGCGATCTCGCGGTGACAACAAGGACCTGAGCCGGTTCCCGTTGAAGCGCTGCTTCACGCCATCCTCTGAAACGACCCGAAAGGACTGCCCGAAAATCTCGACCACCACTCCCGTGAAGCCGCGGATGTCCACGAAAACTCCGAGCGCGCAGCGGGGAAAATCGGGTTGACCCGTCAATTCGGAAATCAACCGCGGTTTGCCGGAAAAATCAGGATGGATGACGACGTCCTCGTCCCGGGGCGCGGGATTGTCTTGATCGTCGGAGTCGTGGGGCTCGCTTAATGCCATGTACCACCCACCTTCCACATTCGGAGCCCGGATAGCGAACGCAATCGAAACAACCTCGCGACGATCAGGCCGGCAACGCCATTGATCGGGACGCCGTTTCCAACCGAAATCGGTATTTCAAATCACGATTCAAGCAGACGAGAGCAAGGACCCGCATTGCCTCTGGATGAATTTCCACCCCTGTGCAAAAGTCTTTTCAACCCTTCTTATGGAACACTCAACGGTTCAGACGATTGATCGACGAAACTTCCTCCGCGCGGCCGGCATCGCGCTGGCCCTGCCGCCCATGGCGTCCCTCAGCCACCGGCTGAAGGCGGCCACCCCCGCCCCGAACCTGAAAATGGTTTGCGTGGGGAATTCCTTCGGCATGTATCCCGAGGCCTTTTTCCCGAAAACGGAGGGAACCGACTTCGATCTGCCCCATCTGCTCGAACCACTGGCGGAGCATCGCCGGGATCTGACCGTCTTTTCCAACCTCGATCACGGCATCAAGGGAGGCCATTTCGCGGTGCATTCCTTCCTGAGCGGAGTGAAGACCGAGGAAGCGCGATCAATGCCGGAGGGCAATATCACCCTGGATCAAAGAGCTGCGGAACATGTCGCCTCCAGCGCCCGTTTCCCGTCCCTCACGGTCGGTTCGGAAACAGGCCTGCACGGCGGCTGCAGGATGTCCTGGACAAGGTCCGGCGCGCGCGTGCCCCCGATCACCAGCCCGAAGGAACTTTTTCACAAACTGTTCGTGGAGGACGGCGCGGAGACCCGCCTCCGGGCGAAAGAGCTGACGCTGCTGAAAGGCTCGATCCTCGACGGAGTCCATCAGGAGGCAAAATCCCTCCAAAAACACCTCACGGGCCGGGATCGAGACAAACTGGACGAGTATTTTACCTCCGTCCGGGACGTGGAAAAACGCATCGCGCAACAGGAGAACTGGCAGAATGTCCCCAAACCGGGCGTCGCCTACGGCGAGCCGGAATACAGGGGCATCGTGCAGGATCTGCCCGCGCTTTTCGACCTGATCGCGCTGGCGTTGCAAACGAACTCAACCCGCGTCGCGACGCTCGAAGTCGCCAGCCAGAATTTCAACACCGGCATCCTCGGCGTCAAAGGCGGCTACCACAGCCTTTCCCATCACGGAAAGAAGAAGGAAAACATCGACGCGCTCCTGAAAATCGAGCGCTACCAGATGGAGCAGTTCGCCCGCTTCCTGCAAAAGCTCAAGGAAGTGTCCGCTGAGGACGAGTCCGGGTCTCTCTTCAACAACACGATGGTCCTCTTCGGCAGCGGCATGGGCAATGGCAACGCCCACACAAACAGCAACCTCCCGATCATTCTCGCCGGTGCCGGTTTCCGCCATCGCGGACACGTCGTTTGCCCGACCAAACGCCGTCTGCCCTTGTGCAATCTTTACCTTTCCATGCTGCAACGCTTCGGCTTGGAAACGGATTCCTTCGGCCGAAGCACCGGCACGCTCACCGGGCTCGAAACCGCCTGATCATCCACCGCTCCGACAAAGCACCCCCCGATGGCTATCCGTTCCACTGGTGCAGCCCTGATCACATTGATCGTGGCCACGACATTCGGCCAAGTGGCGCAGTCCGACACGGGCATTATCGATGTGACCGCGACCCTGCAACGTTATTGCAACGACTGCCACGGTCCGGAAAAGCAGAAGGGCGAGAGGCGCTTCGACACCCTTCGATACCCGCTTCAAGACCACGATTCGGCGATTCTCACACAGGACATCATCGACCAGCTCGTGCAGGGGGACATGCCCCCGAAAAAGGCGGACCCACTCGCCGAGAAAACCCGCTTGAACCTGATCGCGCGGCTAAACGCGGAAAAACGGCGTTTCCACGAGACAGCCAACAGCACCGGGGGCGAGGTCGTGCTGAGGCGCCTGAATCAGCGCGAATACCGCAACACGGTCCGAGACCTCCTGGGCATCAACCTGCAGATGTTCGACCCCGCGATCCGCTTCCCCCGCGAACAAACGGTCGAACACTTCGACAACGTGGGAGACGTCCTCACCACATCCGGCTATCTTCTGGAGCAGTATCTGGACGCTGCGGATCAGGTGGTGGAAAAGGCCTTCTCCCCGCTGGAGAATCCAAGCGTCCAATCCTGGCGCTTCACGGCCCCGTTCACGCAACAGCCCGAACTCGTCACCGCCCACAAAAAGGCCTTCGACTCCAGGTTTCTTTGCCTGCATGAAACGATCAACTCCGACCGCCACTGGGGCGAATACGCACCCATCCTTAAGTTCAGCGAGGGCGTTCCCCACCACGGCCGGTACGAGATCGAGCTGCTCCTGGAGGCAAAAGACCGCGACCATCCCCACCCGTCCAGCCGGGTCGACATCGACAAAGACGAACCCATGTGGCTCGGCGTCGTTCCGGGCAATGCCGCCTTCGGGGAGTTGCACGAGCCTCAACCCATGAACGAGGTCTTGGCGAAAATTGCCATTCCCGATGGCGAACCCAAATGGCACAAGACGTCCGTCTGGCTGGACAAGGGCTTCACACCCCGCTTCATCTACCTGAACGGACCCTCCGGAGCCCGGAATCTTCACTCGTCGATCGGGTTGAAACTGTTGAAGGCGGAAGGCCGGGGCAACAATCCTTTCGGCCAGCACTACATCAAGACGCTGCGCGAAGGCAAACTGCCCCACATCAGGATACACGAGATCAAGATCCGCGGCCCGATCTTCGAGCAATGGCCCCCGGCCAGCCAACGAACCGTGCTCGGAGCGAGCCCGTTCTCCCCGGAGCGACTGCCCGAAATCATTCGCAGCTTCGCCACCCGCGCCTATCGCCGCCCCGTCACCGACGAGGAGCACAAGCGCCTGATGGCCTTCGCCAATCAACGCCAGGCGTCCGGTCGCGCGCCCTTTGACGCCATGAAGGACACGCTGAAATCCATCCTTTGCGCCCCCGCCTTCCTCTACCTCGACGAACGAACGGCAATCCCCGGAAAGCCCCTGCTCACGGATTGGTCCATCGCGAACCGCCTTTCCTATTTCCTCTGGTCCTCCACACCCGATGCAGAACTCGTGAAGGCGGTCCGCGATGGCAACCTCACATCAGGCAAGGCCCTGCGCGAACAAAGCGCCCGCATGCTGGCGGATCCAAAAGCCGAGGCCTTTTACGAAGGTTTTCTCGACAGTTGGCTGACGCTGCGGGACCTCGGCGGCATGCCTCCAGACCGGCAGTCCTTCGGTATCTATTACGACAAGGATCTTCGCCCACTGATGCTGAAAGAGACCCGCCTCTTCACCCGGCACCTGATGGAGGAGAACCTCAGCCTGCTCAACTTCCTCGACTCCGACTTCACGATCGTCAACAAGACCTTGGCCCGCTTCTACGGGCTGCCTCCGATGGCCGGATACGAGTTTCAAAAGGTTTCGCTCCCCAATCGACGACGCGGCGGCCTGCTCGGTCAGGCGGGAATTCTCACAGTCACGGCCAACGGCATCGAAACCTCACCCGTGACACGCGGCGTCTGGACTTTGGAAAACATCCTAGGCACGCCCCCTCCGCCCCCGCCGGACAACGTCGAGCCGCTCGACCCGGATATTCGCGGCGCGGCCACAATCCGCGAACAACTTGCGAAACACCGCGACGTCCCGGCCTGCAATGAATGCCATCGTCGAATCGATCCCAACGGGTTCCCGCTCGAAAATTTCGATCCCATCGGGCGCTGGCGCGATCGATACGCCTCCAAGAAACCGATCGACGCTTCAGGAGAACTGGCCAACGGCGACACCTATGAAGACATCACCGGCTTCAAAGAAATCCTGCTCAAAAACGAGGATCGCTTCGCCCGCACCGTCATCGAGAAACTGCTCACCTACGGCACCGGTCGACGCATGGAAGGCCTTGATCGCCCCGAAGTCGACCGCCTTGTCGCCGCGTCCAGAGAATCCGGTTTCCGGCTGCGAGACACCTTGATGCACGTGATCGAGAGCCCGATCCTGCGTTCCCGCTGACACATTCCTCCGCGCTTCACCGGGCCTTCTCGGCCGCTTCCTCGTCCTCCTTCTGCCGGGCGGGCTTGCGTGAGCGGTGCCCGGGTTTGGCCAGGATCTCGATATAGATCGACGGCCAGCTTTCATTGGCGCCGCGGTCAATCGCCGAAATAAGCCCCTCGGAATGGGAAGCCTCGGCGCTCGACGCATCCCGCCCCACCCGACAGTCGAAATCCCAGAAATCGACCTCCTCCGGCAATTCCTTGCGCCGCTCGCGCTTCATATACTTGCGCACGTCGCTCTTGATCGCCTCAACCACCCGGGCCGGCTTGTGTTTCGGATCGGTATACGAAAATGTCTTTTTCATGCGGCCCCGTGTCGCCCCCTTACGCCCGCATGTCAAGGGGCTTCACAACTGCCGAACGCCGATCACCGGCGACGGGGCGGCCGTAAAACCAAACCAGACCGTGACGTTTTCTGCGATCGTCATCGCGGCCGGGATCAAGGTCATCACGACCACCGCCGAAACCAGCGTGCCCATGCCCAGCGCAATGGCCATCGGCACAAGGAACTGCGCCTGGATGCTGGTCTCGAACATCATCGGCGCGAGACCGAAAAAGGTTGTCAGCGCCGTCAGCAGGATCGGTCGAAATCGGCGCTGTGCGGCAAGCACGATGGCTCGCGCCGGCGTTTCGCCGGCGGAGACGAGATCGTTGCGGGTCACCGCCAGCACAAACGCACCGTTCACCACCATGCCGCACAGGGCGATCATGCCAAAGATGCTGAAGACGCTCAGGCTGTAACCCATCAACACATGCCCCATCACGGCGCCGGCGAGGCTCCACGGAATCGTCAGCAGAATGATCACGGCCTGAACGTGACTCCGGAGCAACGAGGCCATAATGGCATAAACGGCAAAGAGGGCGCCAAGCAGACCCCAGGACAGGTTGTCCATCGCCTCACTTTGCTCCCGCTGCTCACCTTCGAAGATGAACCGCGCTCCGGGATAGCGCCGGGTGATGTCCGCCATCTCCTTGCGACTGAAGGCCGCCAGCACGGTGTTCCCGGTCGTGATTCCGGGAATGACGTTCGCCGTGACGTTCAACACACGGGAGCCATCCAGACGTTCGATACGAGTCGGCGCGCTGGACGGAATGATCTTGGCCGCCTGCCGCAGGGGGATCTCCCCGCCGCCGGGCACCTGGAGCACCATGTCCTCAAGACTCGCTCGGGAACGGCGCTCTTCTTTGGGCAACTGCACCATCACACGAAGTTCGTCACGGTCCCTTGGCTGCCGCAAAGCCTCCGCGCCGACCACGGCATGGCGAATCTGCAAGCCCAGCTCGCGGGCGGTGATCCCGAGCGCGCGGCCCTCGGGCGTGATTTCAAAATTGTACTGCGGCATCTCGCGTCCGAAACCCTTGCGCACATCCGCGACGCCGGGATAGGTCGCGATCGCGTCGGCGGTCTCGGTCGCAATCCTGCGAAGCACATCGATTTCGGGATGCGCCACCTGGATATCGATCTCGGCCGAGCCGCCCGGTCCGAAAAGGTAGTCGAAGAACAGGGATTCCAGATCCGGAATCACGGGGATCTCGCTGCGCCAAAGATTCGCGAAGGCTTCACTCGAAATTCGCCGACCGCTCTGCGACACCAGACGGACGGAGACCTCCGCGTTGTTGGAACTCCCGTCGGCCACTTCGGTGGAGATGCCCAGCAGAATATCTTTCTCCCCGTTCTTCTCCAATGCGCGACGCGCGGCGGCCTCGATGAGAAAGGCGACTTCGCGCGTGCGATTCACCGGGGTACCGGTGGGCAGCTCGATCTCGGCCTGAACAAAGGGGGTTTCAATGGCCGGGCGAAACGCGAAGGCGACGCGACCGCTGAAAATATACCCGAGCGCCAGGGCCAGGACAGCGGCAAAGAGGCCCACGGTCAACCAGCGATGCCGCACCGCCGCATGAACGATCGGCCGGTAGCCCCGGTCAATCGCCTTGTCGAGGCGAATGCGCAGCGCCGTCTGCCAGCGCTCGAAACGCGCCGCGAATCCGCCGCCTTCCCGCTGTCCGCCATGCGCGAGGTGGGCTGGCAGGATGAATAGACATTCGATCAGCGAGACCGTGAACACCGCGATGACCACCGCCGGCAGCACATAAAAGAATCGCCCGGTTTCACCCGGCACGAACAAGAGCGGCAGAAAGGCGATGATGTTCGTGGCCACGGCGAACATGACCGGCACGGCCATGGCCCGCGCGCCGGCGATCGCGGCGTCCATCCGGCTCATTCCCTGCGAGGTCTTGTGAAAGATGTCCTCGCCCACCACCACCGCGTCATCCACGACAATGCCGAGGGTGACGATAAAACCAAACAGCGAGATCATGTTGATGCTTGCGTCCATCAGGGGCAGCAGGAACAGCGATCCGAGGATCGACACCGGTATGCCAATCGCTGTCCAAAACGCCACCCGCAGTTCCAGGAAAAAGCCCAGCGCCAGCACCACGAGCAGGAGTCCGAGACCGCCGTTGATGAGCAACATTTCAACGCGCTCGCGGTAGGACTCGGATCGGTCGTAGGTCACCTTCAGGCCGACGCTCGGCGGCAGATGGGGCGTTTCGCGTTCAATGAAGCGCCGGACCGCGGCAACAACCTTGATCGGGGATTGGGATTCCGTGCTGTAGACGGAAAGCGAAACAGCGCGACGCCCGTCGAAGTAGTTTTCCTCCTCGGTTTCCTCGAAATCATCCCTCACGACGGCGATGTCGGACAAACGAACCTTCGAGCCATCACGGCGGCTGATCACCTCGATGCTGCCAAACTCCCGCGCGAAGCCGCGACGCTCGGTGGTCTTGAGCATGATGTCTCCACTCGCCGTGCGGATGGTTCCCGCCGGCACGTCCAACGCGGAGGCGTCGATGGCGCGGGCGACGTCTTCCAGTCGCAAACCAAGCGCGCGCAAACGGTCACGCGGAATTTCAACGTGAATCTCCGGTCGACGAACCCCGCGCAATTCCACCACCGAGATCTCCGGTTCCGCCAGGAGCCCCTCCTCAATCTGATGGGCGAAATCAACCAGGCCGCGCTGATCCAGGTCGCCATACACGGACAGGTAAAGCACGCCGCGTCGCCGCCCCGTGTCGAGGGAGACCTCGGGTGCTTCGGCATCGTCCGGAAAGAGACTGATTCGCTGCACCGCGGCCGTGATCTCCTGCAGACCGCGATTCCTGTCCGTCCCCGGCAC
>JADHOF010000082.1 GCA_016779125.1 Verrucomicrobiia bacterium
GGAAGTATCGATTACGGTTTTCACGCGGGCGGGAACGGGATATAGCGTTGATGACGCCGACGGGGCGTGTTTGCAGATGTTGGGGTCCAGACAACAATCATCGTTTGATGAGATCGGCGGCAGCCGCACCGGGAGGTTGCCGGTGGTCTTCGCCGCCCTCGTGGGCGTGGGGGTTTCGGCCTTGTTGGGCTGGATGTTGAGCGCCCGCGACAATGACGAAATTCGTCGCGGTCTGGAGGCGCAAACCCAGTCGGCGGCCGGGCAGGTGCGCGACGCCTATCGGATCGCAAACGAGCGACTGACCGCGATCCGTTCATTTTACGCCGCGTCGCTCGATGTGACGCGCGGCGAGTTTTCGCAGTTCATTGGTGCCAGCGATCCGAGCGGGTCGGTGCTGACCGGGTTCATTTGGGCACCGATGGTCCGGGATTCTGAGCGGGCGGCTTTTGAGCAAGCTGTTCGGACCGGCGGAATCGAGAATTACGTGATTCGGGACCGGCGACCGGACGGGCTGACCACGCGAGCGGGAAAGCGGGAGACCTATGCTCCGATCTTGTTCGCGGAACCCATGGAGCAATATGAGTCCGCCCTGGGGGTCGATGTGATGTCCTTGCCCGGACGAAAAGCCGTGCTGGATCAGGCGGATGAATCAGGGGGCGCGATATCCGTTCGATTGCCGCCTGAGGAGGGCCAGCCTGGAGCGGGGACTTTGATGGTTTATGAGGCGATCTATCGACGGGAGATGGCAACGGAGACGGCTGAGGAACGCCGGGCGGCGCTGCAGGGATTCGTCAGTGTGGCCGTTTCCCTGGACGGGTTGATCGCGCCGATGTTGTCCCGTCTGAAGGCGGGGCTTGCCGTCGAGTTTTTCGATGAGGCAGTCGCTGGGACAGAGCCCTTTTTCTCTTTGGGAGCGGAGTCCTTGACGGCGGGGGATCGGGTTCGCGGAATTTCCGAGGCGGTCGCCGTCGGGGGGGATCGCTGGCGGCTGACGGTGACGCCGACGCGCGACTACTTCGCGGAGCGTCCCAATGCGCAGGTGTGGATCGGCGTCTGCCTTTCGCTTGCCTTTACAACTCTGGTCTGCGCCTGGATTCATTCGATGGCGGTGCGCCAGCGGGAGATTGCGGAGATTGTCGGGGCGCGGACATCGGAGCTGGTCATCGCGAATTCCGCGATGAAGCAGGAGGTGGCGGTGCGCCGGCGTGCGGAGAGGGAGCTGAGGGCGAAGACGGCGGAGCTCGAGGCGGCGAATCGCGAAATGGAGTCATTCTCCTACTCGATCTCGCACGATCTTCGCGCGCCCCTTCGAGCGGTGACGGGCTTCGCGGGTTTCGTGCTTCGAAAACACGCGGAACGACTCCCGTCCGACGCGGTGGAACACCTTCAGCAGGTCATGAAGGGTGGGGAGCAAATGAACAACCTGATCGAGGGTTTGCTGGATTTTTCAAGAGTTCAGCGGGCCGAGTTGAAGCGGCGAAACTGCGACATGAGCGAGATGGCCCGGGCTGTTCTCGCCGAGATTCAATCAACGATGCCGGGGCGGCGGGTGGATATCATCTGGGGTCGGTTGCCCGGGGCGTACGGTGACCCGACCTTGCTCCGGCAGGTCTGGCAAAACCTGATCGGCAATGCCTTGAAATACTCGGGCAAGCGCGAATTTTCGCTGATCGAAATAGGTTCCCGCGATGTTGACGGAGAGATTGAATATTATGTGAGGGACAACGGGGCGGGATTCGACATGAGTCAGGCGGACCGGCTTTTCGGCGTGTTTCAACGCTTTCATTCACAGTCGCAGTTCGAGGGAACCGGCATTGGTCTCGCGAATGTCCACAAGATCGTAAGGCGCCACGGAGGCAACATCATCGCGGAAGCGGAGGTGGACAAAGGGGCAACCTTTCGGTTCACGCTGGGACGGCGCGACGAGGCGAAAGAGCTTGATGAAAGCGGCGTGTTCGTCACGGATACTCGAATCAAAAAATGAGCGAGCGGCGTCGATTTGAAGGAATCCTCGACAGGCATTTCGAGGGTTGGTTGGAGGACAATCCCGTCGCGGCGAATCATGCGGGCCTGCGGGAAGGCGAGGGAAAGCTGGGGCGGGCCAATCGGGCGGCGGTCGAGCGGGAGCGAAAGCGCGCGGCGGCCACGCTGCGGGACTTGGATTCGATCAATCCCCGGGAGTTGACCGGCGAACAGCACCTGGATCGGCTCGCGTTGCGATCCCGATTGCGGGGCGAACTGGAGGACCATGACCGTGGTGTGGCGAGGCTGAATCCCGACGCGCCGGAAACCGTGATGAACCTGCTCCTGCACGAGTTGCAACGAGGGGAGGACGAGCCGGACCGGGCTCGGGCAAATCTGCGGTCCGTATTGCGTGAAGCGCCGGCGTATCTCGGGGAAGCGTCGCGATTGGCGGATCGTCCCGAGCGGGTTTGGTGTCGTGTGATGGAGGAGGGATGCGCGGGGGCAGATTCACTCTTGTCGGCAGTCGGCACCTTTCTGGGTGGCGAGTCCGATGCGCCGCTGATCTCTGCAACACAAAAGGCGGTGGAACGCTATCGGGACCGCGTGAGCGACAGGGAACCGGCACCGGCGGGATCCTTCGCGATCGGGGCCGCGAGCATGCGACGTCGTGTCCGGGACGAGTTGGGTCTGGATTATTCCCTGGCCGAAATTGAGTCGCTCGCTCTGGCCGAAGCGGAGCGCATCGGGGCATTGTTGTCCAAAGCCTGCGCGCCCCACGGCGACGCATCCGTCGAGGCGATTATTGGGAGGGCGCGGGGCGGGTGGAATCCGGGCGCGGATCTGCTCGGTCTGTACCGGAAAGAAACCAAGCGGGTTGCGGACGGTTTCAAAGCCGCGAATGCCGTGACGTTTCCAAAAAATGAAACGCTCGTGTTGCGCCTCGTGCCGGACTTCATGCGGCATCTTTTCCCGACGGCTGCCTACTCCTCACCGGGAGCGTTCGAGAAAAAACAGCGTGGGACGTTCTGGGTGAATGATCTGAGCGCCACCAAGAAGAGCGAGCCGGACAAGCTTGCCGAACGTCAGCAACATTTCGGCGTCAGCCTGACGGCGGGACACGAGGCTTATCCGGGGCATCATCTGCAGTTTGTCACCGCGAATCGGCACCGGCGCAAATGGCGGCGTCTCTTCGCCCACGCGGTTTTTTACGAAGGCTGGACGCTTTGGTGCGAGCAGATGTTGGTGGATCTCAAGATCGATCGCTCACCTTGGACGCGGATACAGCAGCTTCACGACGCTCTTTGGCGGGTGCATCGGATACTCGTCGATCTGCGTCTTCAGACGGGTCGTTATACCTATCGGCAGGCGGCGGAACATTTGAAGAGGAATCTCGGATTCACCAAAGCGAGGGCGGAGGCGGAAATCAATTGGTACTCCATGTCGCCGGGCGTGCCGATGAGCTACTGGCTGGGCCGGTTGGAAAACGCCCGTTTGCATGAGCGTCTGGTGAGAGGTCGAGGCTGGTCGCTTCGCGAATTCAACGACTGGCTGCTGAGCTTCGGCACCCTGCCGCAGGGATGGTTGGAGAAATACGGGCTGGATTGAACCGGCCCGCTGCCAGAAGGGAAAAAGCCGCGCGGCGGGGATCCTATTGCTGAAGCGGGAGCAATTCCTTCACCGCCTCGACCATCTCGTTGAAGTCGATCGGCTTGTGGAAGATCTTTGCCGCGCCAAACTTCTGGGCGATCGGGAGGAAATCCATCGCGGTCAACTGGCTGCCTCCGGACATGGCGATGATCTTGCAGTTCGGGAAGGCCTCGCGGATTTGGCGGATCGTTTCGAGCCCCTCCTGCTTGGGCATCAGGATGTCCGTGATGACAAGTTCGGCGGGGTTCTCCTTCATCTGGCGCACCCCCTCCAAGCCGTCGCCGGCCTGATCCACCTCATATCCTGCCTGCGTGAGGAAACGCTTCACAAGGGAGCGAATCTGGGGTTCGTCATCGATGACCAGTACCTTTGGCATGTCTACAGTTTCCCGATCTTGTTTCTGTGGAAGTCTCCCTCCGCTACTCAACGAAGCCCGATCGTGAAGGCAAGCGTCGGGCGAAGTCGAGCGCGAAACCGCTGTTGGAATTCTTGCTCGCTGGCGTTCGCGGGCGGAGGCATCCTCACTCCCGTGAATTTGCTTCCTTTTGGAAAACTGCCGGCTCATCGAGAGCGCACGTTTGTGCCGAATGACGCGGACCTCGGCAATTGGCCGAGCGTTGCCCCGCTTTTCGATCTGCTGGAGAAGGAATTGATCGCCTGTGCCTCGTCGGCTGATCTGGAATCCTGGGTGGTCCGCTCCGGTGAATTGTTCGCGGCCCTCGATGAGGAAAGCACCCGCCGTTATATTGCGATGACCTGTCACACGGACAACGCGGATGCGGAGAAAGCCTATCTCGAATTCGTCGAGGGAATGGAGCCGGAGATCAAGTCCCGTCAGTTTCAGCTGGCCAAGATCTATGTGGAACACGCCTGCCGGGCCGACCTGCCGTCGGAGCGATACGCCGTGTTTGACCGCGACATGGCGGTGACGGTCGAGCTGTTTCGCGAAGAGAACGTGCCGCTGGAAACCGAGGAGTCCAAGCTCGGACAGCAGTATCAGAAACTCAGCGGCTCGCTGACCGTGACTTTTCGCGGGGAGGAAAAAACCCTGGTGCAGATGGGGCGCTACCTTGAGGAAACCGATCGGGACACGCGGGAAGAGGCCTGGAAACTGGTGTCCGAGCGACGTTTGCAGGAACGCGAGAAGTTTGAGGATCTGTTCGACCAGATGCTGACACTGCGGCGCAAGATGGCCGCCAACGCGGGATTCAAGAATTACCGGGACTATACCTTTCGCCGTCTCGGGCGTTTTGATTACACGCCGGAGGACTGCGAGCGCTTTCACACGGCGGTTGAGCGGGAAGTGGTTCCCGCAGTGGCGGAGCTTCAGGCCCGTCGCCGCGAGCAGTTGGGGCTGGAGACGCTTCGTCCGTGGGATCTCTCGGTCGATCCGTTGAATCGTTCGCCGTTGCGACCGTTTGAAAAGGTGGACCAGATGGTGGAACGGACCCAACGGATCTTCGACCATCTCGACGCGGAGCTGGCGGGTGGCTTTCGGCGGATGCAGGAGCTGAAACTTCTGGATCTGGACAATCGGAAAGGCAAGGCCCCCGGTGGTTACCAGTCCACCCTGAACGAGGCGCGACTGCCGTTTATTTTTATGAACTCGGTCGGCCTGCAGCGGGACGTCGAGACGATGTTGCACGAGGCCGGACATGCCTTTCACGCGTTGGCGACGGCGGAGGAGGATGTGTATCCGTACCGGCACGCCCCGATGGAATTCTGCGAAGTCGCATCGATGTCGATGGAGCTGCTTGGCAACGAGTTTCTTGAGGAGTTTTACGCCCCCGCCGAGGCGGATCGCGCCCGGCGTGTGCACCTGGAGGGCATTCTTTCCGTCTTCACGTGGATTGCCACCGTGGACGCGTTTCAGCATTGGATTTACACGCATCCCGATCATGACCGTGCCGGGCGCTCGGCCGCATGGATGGACCTGATGAACCGCTTCGGCGCCGGCGTGGATTGGAGTGGGTTCGAGTCCTCGCGTGAGAATCTCTGGCACCGCCAGTTGCACATCTTCCTCTGCCCGTTCTACTACATCGAATACGGCATCGCCCAACTGGGGGCACTGCAGGTTTGGGCAAACTCTCGGCATGATCGGGCGAAGGCGATGCGGGACTACAAGGCCAGCCTGGCCTTGGGTGGTTCGCGTCCGCTGCCCGACTTGTTTGTCGCCGCCGGTTGCCGTTTCCAATTTGATGCGGAGATCTTCAAGCCGCTGGTGGAACTGGTGAAAAACGAACTCAACAGGCTGAACTGAAATGATCGGCGACCGCGATTACATGCGCGACGACGGGGGCTATCGGGGCCCGATGACGATGACCGCCAAGCTTGTCATCGTGATGGTGGCCGCGTTTGCCTTTCAGTGTGTCGATGCCGTCTACATGCGGGGCACGTTCACCAACCTGCTCGCACTGACGCGGGACGGGCTGAAATCGGGGTTTGTCTGGCAGTTGTTCACGTTTCAGATCCTGCACGCGAGTTTGTTTCACCTGTTCATGAACGGGTTGGTGATGTGGATGATCGGTCGCTTCGTGGAGGGCATTCTTGGGCCGAAGCGATACCTGGTGGCGTTTCTCGGCTGCGGCCTTCTGGGCGGGGTGATGCAGGCTGTCTTGATGTTGGCGCTCCCGGGAATGTATGGGACGCACCTCGTGGGTGCGTCGGCAGGGGTGGGGGGGCTGTTCGCGATTTTGGCGCTGCTCTTTCGCAATCAGACAATCCTCGCGTTTTTCATCATTCCGGTCCGGGCAATCACGCTGCTTTGGATATTCCTGGGAATCGCGATCTTCTTCACGGTCGTGCCCGCCGGCGGCAACGTCGCGCACGCGGCGCATCTGGGGGGCATGTTGGGCGGGATGCTTTTTGTTCGACTGGGGTGGCATCACGACTATGTCCCGTTGCCTTGGGACGCTTGGTTTAAGAAGAAGCCCCGGAGCGCGAGTCGCCGGCCGTTTATCGAGGTGATGAAGCCCTCAGCGGCTCCGGTCTCGAAAACGAAGCCCGCAGCGCGGGCGGTGGAGGAGTCGCCGGATTTTATTGCAAGCCAGGTGGACCCGATTCTCGACAAGATTTCCGCGAAGGGGCTGAACAGCTTGACGGACCGGGAGCGCGAGATCTTGGAGAAGGCGCGCAACCGCATGGGAAAACGCTGACCTCAATTGGCTTTCCGAGAATTTTTTCGGCGTGTTAGCGTCCGCTCCATCTTGAGTGGTCTGAAATATCTCATCGTTTGCGCATTGGTGGTCGGCTGCCTGACCAGTCGCGCGGGAGATGGCGCGATTGATTGGGAGGCTGCCCGCGAATTCTGGGCATTTCGTAAACCGGTGCCCCACGCCGCGCCGAGCGTCGGACAGGTTTCGTGGCCCCGGACGAAGACAGATCGCTTCATTCTCGCCGGGCTGGAAGCGGCGGGATTGCATCCCAATCCACCCGCCTCCCGGGAACAGCTCGTCCGCCGGGTGTCGTTCGACCTGACCGGCCTGCCTCCTACGCCGGCCGACGTGACGGCGTTTGTCCGGTCGGCCGAGCCGGCCGCTTACGAGAATTGGGTTGCCGAACTGCTGGGGAGTCGCGCCTTTGGCGAACGCATGGCCAGTCTCTGGTTGAACGTGGCCCGATATGCCGAGGACCAGGCCCATCTGGTCGGCAAGAACACGTCGCTCGCGTATCCGAACGCCTACAAATACCGGGAATGGTTGATCACCGCGTTCAATCAAGACCTTCCCTATGACGAGTTCATTCGGCGGCAATTGGCTGCGGATTTATCGGATTCCCCGGTTGAATCGGATCTGCCCGCCCTCGGTTTTTTGGGACTGGGTCACAAGTATTACCAGCGCAACCGGCTGGAGGTGCAGGCGGAGGAGTGGGCGGAAAAGGTGGACACCGTTTCGCGCGCCTTCCTCGGCCTCACCGTCGCCTGCGCCCAGTGCCACGACCACAAATACGATCCGATCACGATGGAGGACTACTACGGCCTGGCCGGCGTGTTCGCCAACATCAAGATGGTGAACAAGACCCCGGACGGGTTTTACGAGGAATCCAAGACGCTCGCCGAGGACATGCGGAAGGAGACGATGCATCTGGTCGAGGACGTCGGAAGCGCAACCAATCTCGCCGTGTTCGCACGGGGAGACGTGACGCAGCCCGGGGCTGTTGTGGCGCGACGATTTCCGCGGATTCTCAGCGACGGGGCGTCGCCTGTTTTTGAGCACGGCAGCGGTCGGCGAGAGCTGGCGGACCGGATCGCCTCGCGAGACAACCCGCTGACCGCGCGTGTGCTCGTCAATCGTGCCTGGACCGCGATGTTTGGTCGTGGACTTGTCGGGACGCCGGGCAACTTCGGTCAATTGGGTGATCGGCCGACGCATCCCGAGCTGCTGGATGATCTGGCTGTGCGTTTCATGGAGAACGGCTGGTCGGTCAAATGGTTGGTCCGGGAACTCGCGCTTTCCGCCGTCTATCGTCAATCGAGCCAGACGGCATCCGAGGGCGTGGAGCTGGACGAGGACAATCGGCTCTGGTGGAAGATGAACCGGCGGCGGCTTTCGATTGAACAATTCCGCGATTCCCTGCTGGCCGTGACGGGGGAACTGGACGCGCTCGGCGGGCCCTCGCTGGAGTTGTCCGATCCGGCAAATCTGCGCCGCACAGTTTACGCCCGGGTGAGTCGGCGGGAGTTGGACAAGACGATGATGCTTTTCGATTACCCCGACGCGAACGTTCACGTGTCGGCGCGTTCGGTTTCCACGACGGCTCCGCAAAAACTGTTCGTGTTGAACAGTCCTTTTGTCATCGCGCGAGCCAAGGCTTTGGCGGCCGGGGTGACCGGGTTGGCGGACAATGATTCCGATCGCGTGGTCGCGGCATTTCGATTGCTCTATGCGCGGCGTCCCTCGGAGGCCGAATCGGCGCTCGCGTTGAACTTCCTGACCGACGCCGTCCCGGATGGCCTGACACCGTGGGAGCAATACGCCCAGGCGCTCTTGGCGGCGAACGAGATGATGTATCTCGACTGACTTATGGAAACCTCAAATCACATCTCCAGACGCTCCGGATTGCGGCGCATGTCTGCCGGCTTCGGCATGCTGGGGTTGGCGGGAATGATCGGGCAGGGCGCTCGTGCCGCCGGGGGAGGACTGCATCATCCGGCCCGAGCCAAGCGGGTGATTTTTCTTTTCATGAACGGCGCGCCGTCGCACGTGGACACCTTTGATCCAAAGCCGAAACTGCGCGAACTTGCCGGCACGGTTCCCCCGAAAGACCTCTATCGAAGTCCGTCCCCGCAAAGCCGTTTCATGCCGTCGCCCTTCGAGTTTCAGCGGCATGGGGGCAGCGGTATCGAGGTGTGCGAAACCCTGCCGCGTCTCGGGGCGATGATCGACGACTGCTGCGTGATCCGGTCGATGCATACCAACGTGCCGAATCATGAGCCGGGTCTGTTGATGATGAACACGGGCAACATCCAGCCCATCCGGCCCTCGCTCGGCTCCTGGGCGATCTATGGTCTCGGGACCGAAAATCAAAATCTTCCCGGATACGTCGTCTTGCGCCCGTCTCCCAACATCGTGGTGGGACCTGCTCTCTGGTCGAACAGCTTCTTGCCGGCGCAATATCAGGCGACCTCCGTCATCACCTCGGACATGGCCGTGGACAAGCTGGTCGCGAATGTGCGCAATCCCTTGCTGACCCGCGGAATCCAATCCCGGCAGGTCGAATTGATCCAGCGCATGAACCGGCTTCACGCGGAGCGACGGGACAACGACTCGGCGCTCGAGGCACAGATCGGAGCGATGGAAACGGCTTTTCGGATGCAGTCTGAAGCCGGGCGAACCTTCGATATCGGCCGCGAACCTCGCCATATCCGGGAGCTTTACGGGGACTCGGGTTTTGGCCGGTCCTGCCTGCTTGCCCGACGGCTGGTTGAGGACGGTGTCCGATTCGTCAGCGTGTATTACGTCAATTCAGGCAATCAGCCTTGGGATACCCACAGCCGGCACAACAAGCAGCATCCGGTGCTTTGCGCGGACAGTGACCGGGCGAGCGCGGCCTTGCTCGCGGATTTGAAGCAACGCGGCATGCTGGACGACACCTTGGTGATCTGGGGGGGCGAATTCGGTCGGACCCCTTATTCACAAGTCGCGAAAAAGGGCGCGAACATGGAGAACAACGGCCGGGATCATCACGCCACGGCGTTTTCCATGCTGTTGGCGGGCGGCGGAATCAAAGGGGGGACGATTTACGGAGCCTCCGATGAATTGGGCATGAACGCGGTTGAAAAGCCGGTTCACCCGCACGATCTGCACGCGACGGTGCTTCACCTGCTTGGGATCGATCACGAAAGGCTCACCTATCGCTGGAGCGGCCGCGATTTTCGCCTGACGGACATCCACGGCCGGATTCTGCGCGACATCATCGCCTGACGCGTGCCTGCCCTTTTTGTGCTGTAAGGTTGGAAGCCGACCGGCGAACAGGCTCCTGAAATCGTCGGATATGCCTCGAATTTGTGGCCTTGCCGGCGTGAAAGCATCTGCTAGCTTTTTTTGATCCCTCCGCCGCGATCCATTCGGTGGGGCAATCCGACACGACCTATGTGGAAAGACAACTATTGTTCCGACACCGACTACCGCGTTTACGACTCTCGTCGCGAATTCCTTTCGAAATCCTCCACCGGATTCGGACTTCTGGGCTTGGCGGGGCTGCTGGGCGCGGATGGCCTGCTTTCCACCGAAGCCCAAGGTGGCGTCATGTCGCCCCTGTCCCCAAAGAAACCGCATTTTCCAGCCAAAGCGCAGCACGTTGTGCAGGTGTTCGCCTCCGGCGCGCCGTCCCATGTCGATACGTGGGACTACAAGCCGGAACTCAAAAAACGCCACGGCAAACCCATTCCGGGCGGTAGTGAAAACCGGCAGGCATTGGGCTCGCCCTACAAATTCACCAAGCGCGGCCAATCGGGCGTCTATGTCAGCGAGGTTTGGGAGAAGCTGAAGGACCACATCGACGACATGGCGGTGATCAATTCGATGTTTACGGAGATCCCCTCGCATCAGGTTGCCGAGGTGATGATGAACACGGGTTCCCTGCGCCTGCCGAAACCGAGTTGGGGCTCGTGGATGCTCTATGGGTTGGGATCTCTGAACCAGAACCTGCCCGGATTTGTCTCTCTCCGGGCGGGCGGTAATCCCAACAGCGGCAACTGGCAGTCGGCCTTCCTGCCGGGTGTCTATCAGGGCACGAGCATCAACACCCGTGAGGCGGGGGTTGAGAAGATGATTCGCAACATTCGCAATCCCTACATCGATCTGGATGAACAAAGGCGCCAGCTTGATCTCGTTCACATGTTGAACGATCTGCACAGCTACCGGTTGAAGAAGGACGAGAAACTGGAGGCGCAGATCGCGTCCTATGAGATGGCCTTCAAGATGCAGACCGAGGCCACCGAGGCCTTCGATGTCGAGAAGGAGCCCTCCAACATCAAGAAGATGTACGGTGAGACCGCGCAGGGCCGGCAGATGATGCTGGCCCGGCGGCTGATCGAGCGAGGTGTCCGCTGCGTTCAGGTCTTCGCCGGCGGATGGGATCACCATACCGGGATCGCGACCAACGTTCGCGCCCGCGCCAAGGATATCGATCAACCCCTTGCCGCGTTCATGACCGACCTCAAGCAGCGGGGCCTTTTCGACAACACCGTCGTCATGTGGTCAGGCGAGTTTGGGCGCACGCCCGATTCGCAGAATCTGGGTGACAACGAGGGTCGTGACCACAACTCGCAGGCCTTCAGCATGTGGATGGCGGGTGGCGGCGTGAAGGGTGGCCAGAACTACGGCTCGACCGACGAGTTCGGCAAGGCGGCGGTGGAGAACAAGGTTCACATTCACGATCTGCACGCCACGCTGCTTCATCTGATGGGCTTCAACCACAAGGCCCTGACCTATCGATACAACGGCCGCGACTTCCGGCTGACGGACAATTTCGGAAACCTGCTCAAGCCGCTTCTCGCTTGAGCGAAGGCGATACGACTCTTCATGAAAAAATCCATCCGCTCCCTTCTGGTTGCCGGCTTTTTCGTCGGCGCGATCGCGGGCGTTCAGGCCGCAGATCTCAGCAAGGAACAATTGCAGTTCTTTGAGACCAAGATCCGACCCGTTCTCGCGAACAACTGCTACAAATGCCACAGCGCAGCCGAAAAGGTGAAGGGCGGCCTGACACTGGATTCGAAGCAGGGGGTTCTGGCCGGTGGAAGCAGCGGGGATCCGTCCGTGGTGCCGGGCGATCCCCAGAAGAGTCTTCTTTATCAGGCTGTGACGTACAAGGACCCCGACATGCAGATGCCGCCGAACGCGAAACTGCCGGACGCGGTCATTGCCGACATCGAAAAATGGATTCGGATGGGGGCTCCGGATCCACGGACAGGCAAAGCCGTGACCGGCAAGGACGTCCTTCAACAGCGCCGTGACCATTGGGCGTTCCAAAAGGTTCGCAAGCCGCGCGTCCCGAACGTCGGAAACAGAAAGGCCGTCGCCAATCCGATTGATTCCCTTGTCATCGCGGCGCTCGAAAAACAGGGCATCACCCCGTCCCCGGTGGCCGACAGGCAGACCCTGATTCGCCGGGCCTTCTTTGATCTGATCGGTTTGCCTCCGTCGCCTTCGCAGTACGATTACTATAGGAATGCGAAAGGGGATTGGTATGGAGACATGCTGAACGAGTTGCTGGCCTCCCGGCATTACGGCGAACGCTGGGCCCGGCACTGGATGGACGTCGTCCGCTACTCCGACACGCGGGGTCCGATCAATCGCAACAAGGAGCCGGCGACCTACCCCTATGCCTGGACCTATCGTGATTACCTCATCGAATCCTTCAACAAGGACAAGCCGTATGACCAGTTCATCATGGAGCAACTCGCCGCCGACGATGAGCGACTGAAGCTGCGCGAGAACCGGAACAACGTGCTGCCCGCACTCGGCTTTCTGACCCTGGGACAGCGTTTTGCGGGGAACTTGCATGACATCATTGATGACCGGATCGACGTGACCTCGAAGGCCTTTTTGGGCCTCACGGTCTCCTGCTCGCGATGCCATGACCACAAGTTCGATCCGATTCCGACGCAGGATTACTACTCGTGGTACAACATCTTCGCGAACACCCAGGAACCCGAGTTCGGAGCTGAACGGATCGTTGAGGACATCCAGAACAGCAGTGCGGTCTACCAGGATTACATGTCCAAACTGCAGGGATTCCAAAAGATCTACGACGCAAACGAGGCGATCATGAAAATGTCGGGTCGGGAGCGGACCAAGAAAGGCATCAGCCGGGATCGGTTTCGCACGGTGCAAAACGACTTTCGGCGTGCGATGAACAATATCGCCGACCTGAACGCGTCCCATCCCGGGGCCCCGAAGCGGGCGCACATTGTCTACGACGTCAAGAAACCGCGTGACTACAAGGTCTTCAATCTGGGGGATCCGAAGAGTCAGGGAGAAATCGCTCCTCGTCGATTTCTGGAAATTCTCAGCCCGGCCAAGCGCGGCGAATACAAGGAGGGCAGCGGGCGATACGAACTCGCGCAGGATATCGCCAGTCCGGGCAATCCCTTGACCGCCCGCGTGCTGGTGAACCGCGTCTGGCAGCATCACTTCGGTGAAACCTTCGTGGCCAGCCCCGATGACTTCGGCAATCAATCAATCGCGCCCGTGAACCCGGAACTGCTCGATTGGCTCGCCTCGTATCTGGTTGAGAACGACTGGTCCATCAAGAAGCTGCACAAGCTGATCATGTCCTCGAACACCTACCGCCAGATCAGCGTCAGCGATCCGCGGAACGCGGCCAAGGACCCGTACAATAAACTCTTCTGGCGGCAGAACGTGAAGCGGTTGGAGTTTGAGGTGATCCGCGACACGATTCTTCAGATTGGTGGCGTGCTGGATGACGATATGTACGGTCGCCCGGTCAACCTCAGCTCCTTTCGTCGCTCCATCTACGCCTTTGTGGATCGGAACGGATTGGAGGAGACGATGTTTCATTTTGACTTTGCCAATCCGGACCTGCCGACCGGGCGTCGCTCGCAGACCACCGTTCCGTTGCAGGCGCTCTTCATGATGAACAGCCCTCTGGTCATTGAGCAGGTGAAACGCCTGACCCAGGAACGCGCCTTTTCCAAGCTGGCCACCTCGTCGGAGCGGATCGAGTTCCTCACCGAGCGAATTTATCAACGCGGGCCCACATCCGAGGAGCGTCGGGTGGCCGAACTCTTCATTGACGAATCCCCGGACGACACGGAAGCGGCACTGGCGCAGTCGAAGGAACTCGCGGCCAAGATCACCGAGGCGAGGCAGCGGCAAAAATCGTTCATGAAAGCCAACGCCGACCGTCAAGCGAAGCAAATGGCGACGGCGCAACGTGAAAAGCTCACCGGTGGCGCGATCAAAGATCGGGCGCCGCTGCTCAAGTGGCAGAAGCTGGCCCACTCGATGATGATGGCCAACGAGATGTTCTACGTTCACTGACCGGCCGCGTTGGCAGTGATTCAAAGCCCCCGCTGAAGCGGGGGCTTTTCTTTGCCGGAGGACGAAGCGGACTATTGGTTGATGATCTGGCTCATCTTGAAGATGGGCAGGAACATCGCGATGACGATACCGCCCACCGTCACGCCGAGAAAGACGATCAGCAGGGGCTCAATAAGGGATGTCAGGCCTGAAAGGGTGGTGTCGATCTCGTCGTCCAGAAAGTCCGCGACCTTCTCGAGCATCTGGTCGATTCGACCCGTCTGTTCTCCTGCCGAGAGCATTCGTATGATCATCACCGGGAAGATTGGGTGCCGACCAA
>JADHOF010000083.1 GCA_016779125.1 Verrucomicrobiia bacterium
CCCATGACTGTGTCGTTGATCGGTTGGTCTTGCGCTGTCGCTGGCAAGGTAAATGGGGCCGGTCAAATTGCACGAAAAAAGGCGCGTCCGGATGGACGCGCCGATTGGTGAGGGTGAAAATCAGCCGGTGATACCGCCGCCGCTGCTGAGGAAGATGCCTTCGAACATCATGGCCACGGCCTGGGCGTTCGTTGCCTTTTCGAGTGCGGTCTCCTTGGTGATGATCCCTTCCTGACAGAGATTGTAGACGCACTGGTTGAAGCTCTGCATGCCTTCGTCGCGGCTGCCTTCGATGATCGCGGGGATCTTGCCGAAGGCACCTTCCTCAAGTGCTTTTCGCATCGTTGGAGAATTGAGGAAGATCTCCTGAGCCGGGACCATTCCGCCGCCGATCTTGGGGCACATGCGTTGGCAGATGATCGCCTTGAGAGTTCCTGCAAGTTGTTTGCGAACGGATTCGCGCTCTTCCGGTGGAAAGTATTCCAGGATGCGTCCCGGCGAACTCGCGGCGTTCGTGGTGTGCATGGTGGACATCACCATGTGCCCCGTGTCTGCCGCGTTGATGGACGCCTTGAAGGAGATCGCGTCGCGCATCTCGCCGACCATGATGATGTCGGGATCCTGACGCAGCGCACTCTTGAGGCCGCGCTGGAACGTCATGGTGTCCAGCGTCACCTCCCGCTGCTCGATGATGCACTGGTTCTCCTCGAAGACGAACTCGATCGGGTCCTCCAGCGTGACGATGTGTTTGCGGAACATCGTGTTCACGTGTTCGAGCATCGCCGCCATGGTGGTCGATTTGCCTGAACCGGTCGTGCCCGCCATGAGAATGATGCCGCGCTCCGATTCCGCGATTTCGCTCAGGATCGGAGGCAGCCCGAGCTTGGCCAGATCCGGCGGATTGCTCTTGATGTAGCGCATGACAATGCACCACCGGCCGAGAGCCTGGAAAACGTTGGTCCGGAAGCGGCCCACGCCGTGGATCGCGTAGGAGAAGTCTGTTTCGCGGTCGGCCTCAAGACCCGGAAGCAGATGTTTCGGGCAGATGCCCTTGATCACATTGCGCATCCATTCCTGAGTCGGAACGAAATCCAAGGACTGGAGAGCGGTCGAGATGCGGAACGTGGCCGGACTGTTCGCCTTGATGTGGACATCCGAACAACCGTTTTCAACGCCGGTTTTAAGGATCTCGTTGAAATACTCGACGTCGGTTGCGACGCCGGCTTCATCTATCTCAAACTCAGATACGACAATGGACATGGGCGCGGATAGTAGCGCCGGCCATGCCTATGCCAAGTGAGAATAGGCGAGAACGCCAAGCCGGGCACGGTGCTGCGCGGTCAGGTTCAGAAGCACCATGGAAACCTCGTAGCCCTTGTGGCGGTCCCCTGTGCAGGCGACCACGATTCCGGTTGCCTTGATCTCCCCACCGTCTGCCGGATCATGAAGATCGACGGACATTTCCGTGAACTGGGGTATCTCGGAGCCGTAGTGAAACTGGATCCCGTTGTTTCGGATCAGGGTGTTTTCAGGAGACAGGTGGAGGACCCGGCGGTCGTCCATGCGGGCCTCGGCGTCGATTGGGAAAGCGTTGGGATTGTCCAGTTTTGCGGCGCTCATGAGATGATCGAAAGTAACACGTCGTTTGTTTGCGTCAACCGGACCTACCATTCGAGCACGGCCGCACCCCAGGTAAGACCGGCACCGAAGACCACCAGCAGGACGAGGTCGCCCCGTTCTATGCGGCCCTGCCGGACGGCTTCGTCCAAGGCGATTGCGACCGAGGCTGCGGAGGTGTTTCCGTAGCGGTCCAAATTCATGAAGACCTGGTCTGGCGTCGCACCCAAGCGGTCGCCCACCGCGTCAAGAATGCGTTTGTTGGCCTGGTGGGGAATGACACATTTGATGTCCTCGATTCCGACAGCGCATCGTTCCATCACCTCGCGGGCGGCCGAACACATGGCGGTGACCGCGCTCTTGAAGACTTCCCGACCGTCCATGCGCAAATAGTGGAGGCGGCCTTGGACCGAGTCCGGGGTGGCCGGGTTCAGGCTGCCGCCGCCGGGCATGGAAAGGATGTTCGCCTTGCCTCCGTCCGCACCCATCTTGACGGTCAACAATCCGTGGGCGTCCGGCCTGTTGTGAAGGATCACCGCGCCGGCGCCGTCGCCGAAAAGCACGCAGGTGTTGCGGTCTTCCCAGTCAATGATGGAACTCAGTTTTTCCGCGCCGATCACGAGCACGCATTCGTGCGTCCGCGACATGATGAACTGCTGGCCGATCTCGAGTGCGTAGACAAAACCGGAACACGCCGCCTCCAGATCAAAGGCGGCCGCGCGGCGGGCTCCGATTTTTTCCTGAATCAGGCAGGCCGTGGAGGGGAAAGGCATGTCGGGCGTGATGGTGGCCACGATGATGAGGTCGATCTCATCGGGGGTGATACCCGCCCGCTCCATGGCGATCAGCGCTGCTTTGGTGCCCAAATCGGAGGTCGCTTCTGTCGGCGCGGCGATCCGGCGTTCCTTGATGCCCGTTCGAGAGGTGATCCACTCATCGGTGGTGTCCACGATCTTTTCGAGGTCTTGGTTGGTGAGGACTCGGTCCGGGACATACGAGCCCACCGCCGCGATCGAGCAGGTGCGGCCGAGGAAACCGTGCTTCGCGCGCGGATTGGTGATCTCCTTGGAATTGGTTTCGGGCATGTCGGGTAATCAGGCGGCTTCGCTCAATTCGGACAGGACATCGGCCGCTTTGGCCATGTCGCGCACGATGGCGTCGTTGACATTGTGACTGATGGCTTCCTTGGCCGTCCGAATGGCGTTCATGATCGCGATCGGGCTTGCGGAGGCGTGGGCTTTCATGACGACTCCATTCAAACCCAGCAGCGGCGCGCCTCCGTAGTTTTCGGAGTCGAGTCGCTTTTTCAGGCTCTGAAACGCGTCCTTTGCGATGTAGGCACCGAGCTTGCGGCGGGCGTTGGCGGTGAGTTCCGCCTTGAGCCAGGAGAACATTCCACGGGCCATGCTCTCGCATGTCTTGAGGACGATGTTGCCGACAAAGCCGTCGCAGACGACGACGTCCACGTGATTGTGAAAAAGGTCGTGGCCCTCAACGTTGCCAATGAAATTGAGGTCCATGCGGCGCAGGATCCGGTTGGCTTCCTGTGTGAGTTCGTTGCCTTTGCTTTCTTCCGTGCCGTTCGCGAGGACCCCGACGCGCGGCTTCGGTTTCCGCAAGATCTCCCGTGCATAGATGCTGCCCATGACCGCGAATTCGGCCAGGTGGAGCGGCTTGCATTCGACGTTGGCTCCAGCGTCGAGCAGGACAAATTCATTCTGGGGTTCGGGAATGATGGTGGCGATCGCGCCTCGGCTGATGCCTGTCAGCGTGCGGAGACGAATGGTGCCCGCGCTGAGAATGCCTCCGGTGTTGCCCGGTGAAACGATCGCGTCCGCGTCGCCGTTCTTCACCGCCTCGATTGCCCGGGCGATTGAGCAGTCTTTCTTCTTTCGGAGCGCATCGACCGGCTTGTCGTCCATCGTCAGAACCTGCGAGGCGTGCCGAACCTCCAGTCTGGGGTCGTTGAACCCTGATGCCTTGAGATGTGCGCGGATCTGATCTTCGTTCCCGACGAGAAGGAGCTTCTCAATGGCGCCGAAGGCTGACAAGGCAAGCCGCGCGCCGTCGATGACGACTGCGGCACCGTGGTCGGCCCCCATCACGTCCACTGCGATTCGCATACGCAAAAAGGCGCGGTGTCAGGACTTGGCACCGCGCCGAGAAGTGGAATTGGCTCAGCCTAGAGCGTCAACCGTCAGGATCTGTCGTCCTTTGTAGTGGCCGCAGGAAGGGCAGACCCGGTGGGGGATGTAGGGTGCGTCGCATTGCGGGCAGGAATTCACCTGCGGAAGTTGCATCACGCTGTTGTAAGCCTGACGCATGCGGCGACGGCTTCGAGAGGGTTTTCGTTTAGGAGCGCCCATGTTTAGTCTTTGTCAAATTTCAGTTGATCCAGTTGCGACCACACGCCCGGCTTGGGAATGGTGTCAGTGACAGACGGCTCCGGATGGGTTGCTTCCAGTCCGGGGCAGTCGCTTCGGCACAGCGGATGCTGTGGAAGGTCGAGCAAACTATCTTCCCGCAAAAAAGGAGTCAAGTCTGCGCAGTTGTCTTCTATGGGTACCGCGTCCTCACCGCCAAAGGGCAGGTGAAGGGCATAGCCTTCCAGAGAGATGATGTGCTGGAAAGGCTTCAGGCACCGGGCGCATTCACAATCCACGGTGAGGCGGACAGTTCCGCGGACCAGAGCCGCATCTTCCATCCATTCTGCCGTGAGTTCGTAGGTCAGGGGTTCGTTGAAGTGGATCAGCTCATCGTGGTAATCCAGTTCGAGATCCTCCGCCGACACGGAGCCGGTCAGGTGTTGTGGATCTTTGCGCAGGCGATCCAGGTTGAGAGGAATCTGTATCACGTCTTGTTTTCGGGTGAATCGACAGGAGCGACGCCGCCGTCGGCCAGGCGGGCAAGGCGGAGCGTCTCTTCGGATCGGTCCTGTTTGTGAATCCGCCAAGGAACCTCCCAGTTGCGAACCGCGTTGCCAATGCCTTTGACATGCACCGCCTCCTGCTCGACGCAGGTTGCCGCCAGCTCGGGATCGAAGGTCTCAAGGTCCCGGAATGTGGCCTCCCCGATGATGATGCGGCTCCGTCCCGACACACCCTCAAGGCGGCTGGCCACGTTCACCTCGCGGCCGAAGACGGTGAAGTTGAAAATGTGGGCCTCGGATCCCATGAGGCCGACGATCGCAGTGCCGGTGTTGACGCCGCTTCCCATCACGAGGAGACGCTTGAGTGGGAGGGGGGGCTGGTTGTTCGCGAGACGCCGCTCGTTTTCCAGTTCGGTTCGGGCGTTTTCCGAGGCGCGCTGGATGTTCAGTTCGTCCATGGCGAGTTGAGCGTCAATGGTGGCCCTGACGCATGCGACGGCGTGAGCTTCGTTTGGAGTGGGTGCGCCCCAGAAGGCCATCACGCAATCCCCGATGTATTTGTCCAGGGTGCCGTTGTGCTTCTTGATCTGGTCGGCAATGGTTGCGAGGTAGAGGTTTACCGTTTCCAGCGTTTCCGCTGCCACCTGATCGCGAAACTGCTCCGCTTCGTCGCCGACGAGATTGTGTTTGGCGACATGATCGTCCGCGTACTTCTGCATCTCGTCGGTCATCGTTGTGAAGCCCCGGACGTCGGAAAAGAACACGGTGATTCGACGCCGTTGTCCCCCAAGGTGAATGTCCTTTTGGCCCAGAAGCTCGTTCACAACATTTGGGGAGACCAGCTTTGAGAACACGCCGCGGATTCTGCGACGCTCCTGTCCTTCAAACACGACCTGGTAGGCGATCATGATGCCGTGGTTCCAGAGCATGGCGCCGACGATGGGCATGAAAATCGGGATCCATTCCCGCGTTCGGGCAAACAAGTCGAACGCATACCAAGAATAGGCTCCACCCACCGCCACGATGGCGAGCGTCGACCAGGGCGGTTTCATCCACCATGAGCAGAGGGCGGCGAAGGCTCCGAGCAGAATGATGACGAAATATTCAAACGCCGCGCCGCTGCGGATTGGGATGCGATTGGTTAGAATGGAATTTGCGACGTTCCAGTGCTTTGAAACCAGCAGCGTCTCGTGGCCGAGAGGGGTGACGCCGCGGTCGGAAAGTTCGTTGCCTGTTGCGGACGAGCCGATGAAAACCAGCTTGTTTTTGAACTGAAACGTTTCCTCCGGCGGGATCTCGTGCCCCTCTTGCCGCTCCGTGTCGTTGAGGAGAAGATATTCAATGCCGTCGGCTCGCAGTCGCTTGTCCCCCCGTGCTCTGGCCTCGTCGGGAATGGCCCAATCGATCAAAAGGTTTCCCTGGTGGTCCAGCGGGAGGGGCCGGTCCACGCCGTTCGTGCCGGGAATGAAGACTTCACGATCGCTGAATCGGGCGTTTTTCAAGTCCAATCCGAGTTCCATCGCCGCAGCCACGATGCCCATGTGCCAAACCTGGCGACTTTCGAAGGGCTTCTGCCAATGTTCCGACTCCGGAATGCTGTTTTCCAGTCCGGGCAACATGTCCGCAGTCAACAGGTAAAGATTGAAGCGGCCTTGACGGTCGAGCGGTAGTTTGTAGAGGCCGTCTTCGCTGTTGCGAAAGATGATCTGCTTCTCTCCAATCTCGGCGTCCTCGATCGAGAACTGATGGCCGAGCTGCTGGATGATGTTTGCGTTCCAGATGCGCATCGTCTGCATCGGGCGCGTGCGGCGCAACACCCCGTCGGCGTCCGGACTGGAGCTGATGTCTCCGAGACTGGCCGCCGCGCGCTCGAACATCGGGTGGGCAACCAGCCCCGGGGTGGAGGCGATGATCACGTTGCCAGCTTTTAACATCTGCTCCGCCAGGAAATCGTCCGAATCCTGAAAGATGGGGGTCGAGTTCGTCCCACCGTCGGCAATATCGACCCGGTTCGACAGGAAATAGCCTTTGTCGAAAGGGCGTGAATCCGAAAACAGCACGTCAAATGCGGTGGCCCGCGCGCCCTGCCTTCGCAGCTCACGCACCACACGGCCGTAAATCATTCGGGGCCAATAGAGCCCGTAGCCGTCCCGCAAGCCCAGGCTTTTGCCTTCGTGGACCCGCTTGATCGAAAGGTCGTCGATCCAGACAAACGCCAGGTTTCCCGCGACCGGCGGTTTCAAATTCACCGCGTATTGGGCACGCCAGTTGTGGGTGATCCACTCCAGGCGTTCAAAGGGATTGCTGCCGTCGCCCGTGAAGCGCAGGGATTGGACCGCGCAAACAACGACGATCACGGCTGCCGCGAGAAATACGGGGACGAGCTTGATCTGTTTTAAGCTCAAGATGCGAAGACTACATAAAAAAACCGGAGCAACTCAAGGCTGCTCCGGTTTGAGATTTGTGGACGAGGCGTCAGTTGTTTCCGCCCGAGTTGCCGCCGCCTTGTATGCCGGTAACGACGGGGTCTTGGCTGGTATCGACGACAGTCTGGGTTTGAGTGGTTGTTGTTCCGGAAGGCGCGGCTGTTGGGCTGTCACCGCTGCTGTTGGAGCCGCTGGCTGATTCCGCGCCGGCATTTACGACCTGATCAACGCTGCCTCCTGAAGCCACGGCCTGTGTGGTTGCCACAATTGTGCTTTGGGTGCTCTGCGGTACCGATGCCTGAGTCTGTGTCACCTGCTGTTGCGCCTGTTGCTGAGCCTGTTGAACGGCTTGTTGAACGTTGCCGCCCGACGCTTGGGCTGCACGAGCTGCGGTGCGACCGGCACTTTGAACGGCGAGCTGGCCGGCTTGAGCTGCGGCTTTTGCCGCTGCCTGGCTGGCCTGCTGTTGAGCCTGGGCGATTTGCTGGCCGGATGAACCCGCCTGGGTGGTCGCGGCGATGGTCGCCGTAGCGGCCGCGTTGGCCGCTGCATTGACGGTCGTCTGGGCTGCCTGCGCCTGAACGGCCTGAACGGCCTGTTGAACCTGTTGCTGAATTTCGGGCGGTGCTGCAGCCGCAGCCTGTTCGACTGCCTGCATCAGGGCTTCGACAACCGCTGCCGCAGTTTGGGCGGCGGTGGTGGCTGTCTGGTCTGATGTGGCACCTGATGCGGCACCGCCGACGGCGGCTTGAGCGGCGATTGCGGACGCGAATTGTTGCACGGTCGCCTGCACCATGGCGGCTGTGCCGGTGTTGGCGGTGGATTGGGTGGCTGCGGCGGCAACGCCTGTGGTCTGGACAGCGGCCGCGCGGAGGGGCTGGTTTGCACCGGCAGACATCACGAAGCCGCCGATGACGAGCGAAACCTGCCCGTTCACCGAGGTGAACTGCACCTGGCCGATCACTGCCAAAACACCGGTCGAGCCGGCTCGGACGCAGGTGCCGCGAATACCGGCAACACCGTTCGGTGTGCGGATGTTGTAGCGCGAACTGCGGGAAAGTTTGCGAACGACATTGGCGACGACGTGGCCGCGGGAGACGTTCATTTCGGTGCGCACCACCGTGTCGCTGCGGTAATTGCGGAAGGTGAGTTCGGTCAGCGTCAGAGTGCTGTTCTCCTCCACGCGCAGGGCGTCACCATTGGCGCCGAGGTTCAAGTCCACGAATGAAGCGGCGTCGGTCGAAATTTTGGCGCCTGCGATCAGGACCTGGCCTTCTTTCAGGGGGCCTTCACCGAGAGCGCTGGTGTAGCTCGCGGAACCCTGAATCTTTTTAACCAGAGCGTATCCTTGATCGGCCTTGCTGGTATCCGCTGCCAAAAGGAACAGTCCGAAGAGAAATAAACCACCAAGACTGAGAATGGTGGAGCGAGCTTGAGTGATCATTTTCGTCATAGAATAAACGGTTTTGTTTGTGTCCCCGCGACTTCGGCCACCCTACGACTCGGGAGGGCCAAGTCAATCCGTTATTTCCCCGATATGTGCCCGTTTTTAGGGCTTTTCGTGTGATTGGATTGTAACGATTTCGGGGCGAAACAATTTGGGTGCCGAGACCCCGATCTTTGCCGCGCTTTTGCGTTGCGGCCTGTTGGGCATTTTATAGCCTAGCGCGATGCTCACGCCAAACGACTTGTTCGATCTCGCCGAGTGCGAACACGCCGCTCTATTCGACGGCTGTGAATTTGCTTGGGATGCCCTGAAGAAGATTAAGCAATATATCGCCGATAACGTTAAACCTGAGTTGAAGAACGAATGTTTGGGCTCAGCTTGGATTGGCACGGAGGTCTTCATAGGCGAGGGAACGGTGGTCGAAGACGGTGTGATGATCAAAGGACCCGCAATTATCGGCAAGAATTGTGAGATCCGTCACGGTGCCTATATCCGGGAAAACGTGATCATTGGGGACAATTGCGTGGTTGGGAACAGTTGCGAACTCAAGAACAGCCTGCTTTTCAACGGGTGTCAGGTGCCGCACTTCAATTACGTCGGCGACTCGATCCTGGGACACAAGGCGCATCTTGGGGCGGGTGTGATCCTGTCGAATCTCAAGGTGGTTGAGGGAAACGTGGTTCTCAAGCACGACGCACGGACGATCGATACCGGATTGCGAAAGTTCGGGGCCATGATCGGCGATCACGTCGATATCGGCTGCAATTCCGTGTTGAATCCGGGATCGGTGATCGGCCGCGATTGCATGGTTTACCCGTGCACGAACTGGCGGGGAATCCTGCCGGCCGGGCGGATTGTCAAAAACAAGGCGGCCACGGAGATCGTGGAGCTGCAACGACGCGATTGAACCTGTCTCTTGAACAGCCCGACTGCAGTCACCCGGCTCGGGCAGCCGCATGATTGGGCCTGTTGAAACGGAGACCGGCGGTGCCCGCTTCGACCTGGTCGGGCAGGTGGAGGAGATCTTTTCCGAAACGGGTCTGCTTTCCCGCGCGCGCAATTTCGAGTTCCGCCCCCAGCAGCAGGATATGGCGGTGGCGGTGGCCCGCGCTTTGGAGAAACGCGAGCATTTGCTGGTGGAGGCCGGCACGGGAGTCGGGAAGAGTCTCGCCTACTTGATTCCAGCCATTCTGCACGCGGTCGCGAATCAGAAAAAGGCGGTGATCTGCACGCACACGATCAACCTCCAGGAGCAGCTGACACAGAAGGATCTGCCCATGTTGGAGGCGGTGTTGCCGGTTAAGTTCGGCTACACGATGCTGAAGGGGCGATCCAATTACCTGTGCACGCGACGCTTGGACAAGGCGATGCGGCAGGCGGATCAATTGTTTTCTTCCCCGGAAATCGAGGAGCTGAAACGGATCGCCGAATGGGCGAAGGAGACGCAGGACGGCAGTCTTTCCGACTTCAGCGTGGAGCCGGATCCGAAGGTCTGGGCTCAGGTGTGCAGTGAACGCGGGCTTTGCTCCCCCAAAATTTGCGGACACCAGAGCGAATTCGGTCATGGAAACCCGGTTTGTTTTTTTCAACGGGCGCGCAATCGCATTCTCGCCTCGGATGTGTTGGTGCTGAACCACACGCTCTTTTTCACCCTGTTGCCGGATATCGAAGAGCACGAGTCAGACGGCATTTTGTTCAAGAACGACTTTGTGATCTTCGACGAGGCGCACACGGTCGAACAGGTGGCTTCCAGAAACATCGGCCTGAGCATCTCCAGCGGGCAGATGCGTTTCGCGTTGAACCGTTTGTGGAATCCGCGCAACGGGAAGGGGCTTCTGGCGACCCTGCGATCCGGGCAGTCTATCAAGCTGGTCGACGAGCTGCTGAACGAGACGGAGGGATTTTTCAGGCAGGTGGAGGAGGCATGCGACGAGATGGCCGCAGGCACCGAGCGTCGCGGCGGTGACGCTTCGCGAAAGTGGAAAGAGCTGCGGATTCGTCGTCCCGACCTGGTTCCCGACACGGTGACGCTCTCGATCCAGCGGCTGCGCGAATCGATCAGTGACATCGTGAAGCAGGCCGAGGACCGCGAAAGCGCCCAGGAGTTGGCCGAGTGCAACCGGCGTTTGGCCGAGTTGCGCATTGGGATCGCCGAGTTTCTCGAACAGGGCGGTGACGAGCATGTTTATTGGGTGGAGCGGGGCGGTCGGAGCGGGCAGATGATGAGTCTGAACGCCGCGCCGGTGAATGTCGCCGACTACCTGCGCTGGCGCTTGTTTGGCAGCAACACCTCCGTGATCATGACGAGCGCCACGCTCGCGACCGATTGCGCCCGGGCAAAGACCGACGAGATCGCCCTGCGCTACTTTGCGAAACGCGTCGGGGGCGAGGAGGCTGCCCCGTTGCAACTGGGGTCACCGTTCAATTTCCCCGAGCAGATGAAAGTGTGCGTCGTCAGCAAGATGCCCGACCCGCGCGATCGCGAATACCAGACGGCTCTCGAACACTGGATCGAGCACTTCATCCGGCTCTCGCACGGCAAGGCCTTTGTGCTCTTCACGAACTACAAGCTCATGAGCGAGTTGGGGGAACGCATGGAGCCCTTCTTCAACGAGCTGGGCCTCCCGTGTTATGTGCAGGGTGCCGGTCTTCCCCGATCGGTGATGCTTGAGAAGTTCAAGGAGGAGAAGGATTCCGTACTGTTCGGCACGGACAGCTTTTGGCAGGGCGTGGACGTGCCGGGGGAGGCCTTGAGCAATGTCATCATCACACGACTTCCATTCGCGGTGCCGGATCATCCGTTGATCGAGGCCCGGATCGAGGCGATCGAAGCTCGTGGCGGCAATGCCTTCGGCGAGTTCTCGCTGCCCGAGGCGATTCTCAAATTTCGGCAAGGCGTCGGACGTTTGATCCGTACCCGTAGCGATTCGGGGATGGTTGTCGTGCTCGACAATCGGGTGTTGAACAAGCGCTATGGGCAGGCCTTTCTTGACGCGATTCCGAAATGCCCTGTGGAAATCGTTTGATCCCCGCGATTCGCTTTGGAGTCGCCGGGTGAATAGGGTCCGGCCACACGGGGTCGAAGCTGATCACTCCCGCGCATGAAACCGAACCCATGGATTTTTGGAGTCGCCGCCCTGCTGATGACCGGGTGTGGGCGTGTTGCGGACTCCGGTCCTTCGGTGGAGGAACCATCCGCAGCCTCCGCGGTCGCCAATTCATCGCCGATCCCGCTGCCGCTTGAGCCCGTGAGCGAGTTTCCACCCGGAGCCCAACAGCTGGTCGACATGGTCGCGGCCGGCATGGATGAGACTGTGGTGCGCAATCAGATCCTGCTTCGTCAAAGCCCCTACGGACTTTCAGCTGCAGACTTGATTCGCCTGACCCGGGCGGGCGTGTCGCAGTCACTGATTTCCGTCATTCAGCAGCACGACGCGCAGTTGGCGAGGGAGGCGCAATTGGCGAGGCGGTCCGCGACTGATGCCCGGCTTCTTCGCGAGCTGGCGGCGGCTCAGGCTTCCCTCACCAATCGGCCCCGGTCCGTGCCTTCAAATCCGGCGGTGAGCGCGCCATTGCCTCCGGACATTCCGGAGGCTGTCCGTCCATTTTATTCAGCGCTCCTCCCATTCGGGCGATGGGACAAACACGCGCTCCACGGATGGATTTGGCGTCCTGATGTGGCAAGGCAGAATTCCAACTGGCAGCCGTACACCTTTGACGGACGCTGGCTCGCGACGGAGCAGGGCTGGTATTGGCACTCGGACCGTCCCTGGGGGTGGGCGGTGTTCCACTATGGTCGATGGGAACGTGATCAGGCGCAGGGGTGGTTCTGGGTTCCGGACACGATATGGGCACCCAGCTGGGTCACTTTTCGAATGAACGCCGACTACCTGGGGTGGGCACCGCTTCCCGCTGCGGCAAACGCGATTGCGGGAAGCGGGATCTACTTCAACGGGCGTCCTGTCACGACCGCCTTCAACTACGGGCTCACGGCGGGCGACTACACTTTCGTTCCCATAGGCGAAACATTTCGATCGGTTCCGGCGAATTGCCTCTTGTCCTCGGCCCAGCTCGGTCGGGTGTTTTACTCCACGACCGTCATCAATGACATCGACATCAACCATTCGCATCAGGTCGTGAATCGCGGCATTCCGATCCGATACCTTTTCGGGCGTGGCGGTGCTTCAATCCGGCTCAGCCAGATCGAAGCGGTTTCCGGCGATCAATCGGGACAGCGCGGCCTGCTCGTGACGAACAATGGCAGGACGACGATCTATCGCCCGTCGGTATCCGACATCACGCCGGTGAAAACAGCCGTCGTCCGGTCGGTTGCCACCAATCGCGTTGTTCAAATTCCGTCCGCAGCTCCCGATCAGTTCGAGATCGCGGGCCGTCCGGTTGTGGACACCAGCGCGGGAAATCCGGTCGTGACCGGATACACGACCGCGCCGGTCCGCAGGCGGTTCCAGCCTCAGCCCCGTTATCAACTGCCCGCCCAAACCAGCACCCAGTCGCCTCCGCCGGTGCAAAGATTCATCCCTCCGGCGCAAGGTCGCGCGACCTTCGGGGGACCGGTTACGGGGTTCGCTCCGGCGATGCCCATGTCGCCGCCGCAGACGCTTGGGATTCCAACACCGGTGACCTTTCCCAGCGGCATCACGTCGAGCAATCAGACCACTCGTCCCGCGTGGAGCTATCGGGGAACGGGCTCCGGTCGTTGAACGGCAGGTCCGTAACTCGCCCCTTGTCCCCGAAAATCGCCAAGCCTATAAGCGTCCCACCAATCACCATGAAGATCCGTCTACTATTGCCCTGCCTCACCGCCGCGTTGATGGCCCAGACCGTTCAACTTTCCGCGACTCCCGAGGCCATCGAGATCGGCCCGAATAATTTGAAAGACCTGCCGGGCGGCAAGGAGGCGGACGGAATCATCGGTGACTTCGTGCTGCGAAACGATCGCGTCGAGGCCGTGATCAGCGCGAATCTTCATCTGCGCCGCGCGAACATGAGCACCTTCTACGGCGAGAACGGCATCACTCCAGGCAATCTTTACGACCTCACCCGGCGCGGTGAAAACAACGACCAGATCGTCGTCTTCACACCGTCCGGACAGCAGGGCCCGGTCTCCTACGTGCGAATCGCCTCTCCGGGAACCACGGGAGAGGCGGTGGTCGAAACCGTCGTCAGCGCCGCGATGAACAACGGCCTCTACAAGCGCCACGAATATCGACTGCGCGACGGCTGGCAGGGCGTACTGATCGTCACGACTTTCCGCAACGAAAGCGGCGAACCGCGCAAGGGATCGGTCGCGGATCGATGGACGAAATTCGACTCGACCGGATCGTTCGACGGGATCAGTTGGGCTGACTCCATCGATCCTTCAGACAAGTGCGGTTACGCCTACGATTGGTTCACGGACGATCGGTTCAAAAGGCCCGGACGGGAGATCGAACTGAAGCCCGGCCAGGAAGTCTCCTTTGCCCGATTTCTCGCCGTCGGGGGATCGCCCGCGGAAGCCCTTGGCGAAGTCGCCGCCTTTACCGGCAAGAAAACCGCGCGGGTCCAAGGGCGATTGAATGAGCGGAACGGGGACGCGATCGCCACCGGCAACATCGCGTTCACCCGGGGCAAATCGTCGATCAATGCCTACCCGGACAAGAGCGGCGGCTTCGATCTGCGGTTGCCTGCCGGAGACTATGCATGGCAAGCCTCCGACATTGGAAGGGGAAGCACGGACAGCAATCGGGCATCACTCGCCCCGGGAGCGATCTTTCCGGTCGGCGCGGTTCTTCCTCCCGCCGCAGTGCTTGAATTTGACATTCGCGACGAGTCCGGGCGCGGCATTCCGTGCAAGGCCCAGTTTCGCGGGATCAACGGGACCAAGACGCCGAACCTTGGCCCCGGGTGGCGCGCCCACGGCTGTCTCGATCAGTATCATTCCGAGAAAGGCCAGTTTCG
>JADHOF010000084.1 GCA_016779125.1 Verrucomicrobiia bacterium
GTCTCCGTCTGCATGAGTTGCCAGATCTGCGTGGAGGTTTGTCCCTTCGACGCGATCAAGATGGACACCGAATTTGAGTTGTCGACCACCAACCGATTTGGCGACCTGCTGCTGGACAAGAGCAAACTCGCCAAATCGAATGATCATTTCAGGAAGATTCATCCGACGGATGCGGCCGTGATCGACGCAGCCCGGGTTGCCGACAGGGAAAAGGCGGAAGCGGCCGCCAAAGCCAAGCTTGAGAAGGAGAAGGTGGACGCCGCCAAGAAGAAAGCGGCCGAGGGTTGAGGGAAATGAACTGGCTCGAAACGCTTCCCCTCACGATCAAGGCAACACTGCTTTCCGCCGCCGCCGCGGCCGGCCTTCCCGAGGCTTTGATGCCCTACCTCTCCGCGGTGTTGTCGATCTCGCCGATTCTGATGGTCTTCCCGCTCCTTTTCGCATTGACCACCGTTTGCGAGCGCAAAGGTCTGGGGCGCATCCAGAATCGATACGGTCCAAACCGGGTCGGAATTCCATTCACCAATATTCGATTGGCGGGCTTTGGCCAGTTTATCGCGGACGGAATCAAATCGTTGACGAAGGAAGATGTTGTTCCCCACAAGGCGGACAAGCTCCTGCACTTTCTGGCCCCGATCGTCCTCCTGGTGCCGGTGCTGTTGACCTTTTCAGTCCTGCCTATCGGCAAAGGGATGGTGCCGCTTGAGCTGGATGCCGGACTTCTCTTCTTTTTCGCGGTGGGCGGCACGGCCGAGCTCGCCGTGTTCATGGCGGGATGGTCCAGCCGGAACAAGTATTCACTGCTCGGAGCCATGCGCGGCATCGCCCAGATGATCAGCTACGAAATGCCGCTGATTCTTTCCGCCCTGGTGGTGGTGATGGCCGCCGGAACGTTGTCTCCGATGGAAATCGTCAATCAGCAGGCGGTATACGGGAAGTTGGGAATCGCCCAGTGGAATGTGTTCAGCCCATGGGGGCTTTTGGGATTTGTTCTGTTCTTCATTGCGGCGCTGGCGGAATCAAACCGCTCCCCGTTTGATCTGCCCGAGGGGGAATCGGAGCTGGTTGCGGGCTACTTCACGGAATACTCGGGATTCAAATTCGCCCTGTTCTTCATGGCTGAATACATGGGCATGTTCGCGGCCATGGGCATGGGAATCTCCCTGTTTCTGGGCGGCTGGAGCGCGCCGCTGAAGTTTCTTACCTTCATCCCGTCGTGGATGTGGTTTTTCGGAAAATTGATTCTGATGATCTTTCTTGTGATCTGGATTCGCGGAACGATGCCGCGAATGCGGATGGATCAACTGATGGCCTTTGCCTGGAAGTTCATGCTTCCTCTCGCCCTGATGAACTTTCTGCTGGTTGGTGCGATCAGCTTCATGCCATCCATGCTGGGCCAATGGCTGGCAGCGGTTCCGATCATTATCTTTGCGTGGTGCGGGCTGGCGCGTGGTTTGGGCGGTGGACGCATCCCCGCACCGAGAGTCTATCGTTTCGCGGAATAGCAGATGTCGACGGGATTTATCATCTTGGCATTGATTACGATCGCGGGGGCGATCGGAGCGATGAATTGCGGCCGGCTGGTACACTGCGCGCTGTCTCTGGTCGCCTCTTTCGCCGGGTTGGCCGGAATCTATCTGCAACTAAATGTCTGGTTTGTCGGTGTGGCGCAGATCCTGGTCTACGTGGGCGCTGTGGCGATCCTGATCGTGGTGGCCCTGCTGGTCACGAGGAATGCCGAGTCCGACCGTCAAAACGAGGGCAGCAAGGGGTGGATCGCGGGAGGTTCCGTGGCGCTGCTCGTCTTCATTCTGCTCGCGGGCGCCTTGTCCAACACCGCAGTGACCGGGGCCGCGACGCTTGCCCCGGATTCCTCGGTTGAAACGATCGGGCGCCGCATGATGACCCTTTATGTCATTCCGCTTGAAGCCCTGGCGTTATTGCTCACTGCGGCCTTGTTGGGGGCCGTTGTGATCGCTCTGGGTGGCCCTAAACCGGGAAGGGCTTCGAAGTAGGAATCGTGTGACGATGAATCCGCTCCACCAATATCTTCTCCTCGCCGCCGTGCTCTTCTGCATCGGCCTGGCCGGGGCCTTGGCGCGAAGGAACGCGATCGTGGTGTTGATCGGAATCGAATTGATGCTGAACGCGGCGAATCTGAATTTCATCGCCTTTTACCGTTTCGGTCCGAATCCCGAGCGAATGGAGGGGTTGATGTTCGCGTTGTTCTCGATCGGGGTCGCCGCAGCCGAGGCGGCGGTTGGCTTGGCCTTGATCATCACGGTCTATCGGCACCTGAAATCGACAAATCTGGAAGATTTGGACCGTCTCAAGGGATGAGCGTTTCGGAGCCAAACACAGCGTTTCTTTGGACGATTCCGGCATTGCCGTTGTTGCCCTTGCTGGTGGCCGCAGTCTTGGCCGTCTATGAGCCGAAGGACCGGCGCAAGGCGTCCCTCTGGGCCATTGGCGCGCTGGGGACCGTCTTTGCCTTTTCCCTTCTGGCGCTGATCGGGCTCGCGAGCAAGGGGGCGGGGCGGATGGTTCTCAATTTCACCTGGTTTGAATTTGGCTCCACGTCGCTGAGGCTCGGCTGGGTTCTGGACCCGCTGTCGGGGATCATGCTGGTGATGATCACCTTCGTGGGGACGTTGATCTTTATCTTCAGCACCGGCTACATGTCTGAGGATGGCAACTATCGGAAATTCTTCTGTTACCTGTCGCTTTTTGCGGCGGCCATGCTGGGACTGGTCATTTCGAACAATCTGTTGATGTTGTTCATCTGTTGGGAATTGGTGGGATTGGCTTCCTATCTCCTGATCGGATTCTGGTATCACAAGCCGGAAGCGGCGGCTGCGGCAAAGAAGGCCTTCATCACCACACGCATAGGGGATCTCGGTCTTTTTCTAGGCATGCTCTGGCTTTATTCCGAGACGGGAACGCTTTTGTTCTACGACGGGGGAAACGGGTGCCTGGAGCAATCCGCCCTGTCCGCGATGGTGGCCAAATCGACATTGCTCGGGATGACGGTCTCCACTGCGGTCTCCCTGCTGATCTTTTGCGGAGCGATCGGGAAATCCGGGCAGGTGCCGCTGCATGTCTGGCTGCCGGACGCGATGGAAGGCCCGACTCCGGTCAGCGCCTTGATTCACGCGGCCACGATGGTCGCGGCCGGTGTCTTTCTGATGGCCCGGGTTTACCCGCTCATTTCGATCGCGCCGGAGGGCGTTGCTGTGTCGGGCGGATTGCAGGTGATGGCGTGGGTCGGGGCGGCAACCGCCTTGTTCGGATCGCTGGTCGCGATCGGGCAATTCGACATCAAACGAATCCTCGCCTATTCCACAGTCGCACAGCTGGGATACATGTTCATGGGATTGGCCGTCGGTGGCGTGGCGGTGGGAATGTTCCACCTGATCACGCACGCCTTCTTCAAGGCGCTGCTGTTTCTGGGTGCCGGATCGGTCATTCACGGATGCCACCACGAGCAGGACATCCGCAAGATGGGCGGTCTCAGGAAGCGAATGCTGATCACTTACGTCACTTACGCGGTTGGAATGGTTTCCCTGGCCGGCCTGCCCGGATTTGCCGGCTTTTGGAGCAAGGACGAAATATTGCATTCCGCCTGGAGTTGGCCCGTTTCGACCTGGCCTTTCTGGATCGGGCTGTTCGGCGCTTTTTTGACCGCTTTCTACATGACCCGTCAGATGGCGTACGTCTTTTTTGGTGATTACAGGGGTGGAGAAAATGAACCGCACGAAAGTCCAATCAACATGTGGGCGCCGCTCGCGATACTGGCGGCTTCTTCCTGTCTGATCGGATTGGCAGGGACTCCGTTTATTCCGCTGTTCCAGTCCTTTTTGGATCAGGCTCCCGTTCACAATCACTGGCACTGGTCCGTTCTCGGATTCTGGATTGTGTCGATGTCGGTTGTCGCGGCAGGTCTGGCGACCGGATGGTGGTTCTACGGGGTCGAGACTCCGAAGCGTTCGACCGATCCGGATGAACTGGAGGCTCGGTTTCCGAAAGCATTCGGCCTTTTTGCTGCACGCCTCCATGTGGATGAATTTTATCGGGACAGCGTTCTCCGGCTTCCGGGTTGGTTGTCCGGTGTCGCTGCTTGGTTGGATCGAAAAGTCTTCGCCGCGGCGGTGGGGGCGGGAGCCTACGCGGTGCTCATTCTGGCGTGGCTGAGTCGCTTCGCCGACGAGTATTTGGTCAATCCCGGCTTCGACAAGGGATGCGCTGAAACAAGGCGTGGCGCTCGATTTCTCGCCCGTCTGCAAAACGGGCAGGTGCAGGAATATCTGCGTGTGATCGGGGCAGCGCTGGCCCTTTTTATTCTCGTTCTCGCCATGGGCAACAAATAATGAACGAGACTTCGTCCATATTGACCTGGTTGATCCTGTTCCCGCTTTTGGGAGCCGTCGCCGTGGCGTTGATCAGTCCGGCCGCCCGAGCGATGGCTCGATTGGTGACGCTGGGCACCGGCTTTGCCTGTCTGGCTGTCAATCTTGTCATCTGGCTGCGTTTCGATGTCAGGGAGGGCGGGTTTCAATTGATCCACCAGACTGCGTGGATTCCGTCATTGGGCGTGGAATACCATCTCGGTTTGGACGGAATCGGACTGGTGATGTTGGGGCTCACTTCATTCGTCATGCTGATGGCGATGGGTGCCTCCGATGATGAGTCCTCGCCCGCCTATTATTCGTTTCTTCTGTTTCTTCAAGGCGGCCTCTACGGCGCGTTCACGGCGCTGAACTTCGTGCACTGGTTTCTTTTCTGGGAGCTATGTCTGATCCCGGCCTACTTTCTGATCAAGCTCTACGGAGGGCCCAATCGATCTGCGGCCGCGATGCAGTTCTTCGTTTACACAATGGTGGGGAGTATCGCGCTTTTGGTGGGTTATCTCGGACTCTATCTGGCGACGGGCACGTTTGACCTCACGGTCTTGGCTCAAAAGGGCGCTGCTGGAGAAATAGTCCCTTCGATCAAGGCCGCGTTGAAAGGCACCTTTTTGGATGGAGGCAGGGCCTATACCCTGATCGCCTTCGGGGTTCTGTTGGGCTTTGCTGTGAAGGTTCCGTTGATGCCGTTTCACACCTGGTTGCCCGGCACTTACGGAGAGGCCCCCACCGCCGTGACAATGACCTTGACGGGAGTCATGTCGAAACTCGGGCTGTATGGTTTGCTTCGCCTGTTTCTTCCCGTGTTTCCCGATTTTATCCGCAATCATCTCAGTCTCCTGTTGCTGCTCGCCGCCATGACCGTGGTGCTCGGCGCTGCGTCAGCATTGGCGCAGCGGGATCTCAAGCGCGTCTTTGCCTTCTCATCAATCAATCACCTCGGGTATTGCCTGTTGGGGATTTTCGCGGTCGCGGGACTGGGAAGTCCTGAAGATCGTGCGGCCGCCCTCTGCGGTGTGGTTTACCAGATGGCCAGCCACGGGATTACAGCCGCCGCGCTTTTTGCCTTTTTGGTATTCCTGGAACGTCGATCGGGAGGGTTGCTCGGGATGGGCGACTTTGGGGGGCTACGACGTCTCGCGCCCGTGTTTTGCGGGTTGATGGGGGTGTCTCTATTCGCCTCGTTGGGATTGCCCGGTTTAAGTGGATTCATCGGTGAATTTCTCATCTTCAAGGGCGTGTTCGGAATCGTGCCATGGGCCGCGGTCGCGGCCTTGCCCGGCGTCCTGTTGACGGCGGTGTTCATACTGAAAATGATTCAGGAAATCTTTCACGGACCGCTCAACGGGCGTTGGAGCGGAATGGCGGACCTCACGGTTCAGGAGCGGGTGCTCGTACTGCCGGCGACCGTTTTGATGATCCTGCTCGGATTGTTCCCGGGAATCCTGCTGCAGATGGTTAATCCCACCATCGTCCGCGTTGTGGACGGATTGAATCTTCCGTAACGAATCATGCTGGCCTGGACGATCATACTATCATTCGCGGGAGCGCTCGGCGTGTTGCTGGTGCCGAAGGCACTGGTTCGCTGGGTGGCGTTGGTCGTCGCTTGCGCAGGTTTGGCTTGCGGCTTCTTTGGCGCGATCGAGTTCGGGGGCGGTCCCGTGTCGATGTCGATCGTCGATCTTCCCTGGATCGCGCCATTGGGCGTTCGATTCGCGCTGGAAGCGGATGGGATCGGCGTAACGCTCGTCCTGTTGACCGGTATCGCCGCTGTCGTGGGGGTTCTATTTTCATGGAATATTGAAAAACGTCTTTCGGAATACTTCGCCTTTTTCCTGACACTGATTGGAGGCGTCTACGGGGTTTTTCTCAGTGCCGATCTGTTTCTTCTCTTCGTCTTTTACGAGATCGCGATCGTGCCCAAGTACTTCCTCATCGCGATTTGGGGAGGAACCCGCAAGGACTACGGGGCGATGAAGCTGGTTCTTTATTCCTTCGCGGGCAGTGCGTTGGTGCTGATCGGAATCCTGGCGGCTTTTGTGGCCGCCGGCGGAAGCTCCTTCGCGTTGATCGACCTGGCCCAAGCCGAGTATTCGGTCGAATTCCAGCGCTGGGCCTTTCCGTTGGTGTTTGTCGGATTCGCCGTGTTGGCGGGACTTTGGCCTTTTCACACCTGGGCCCCGACAGGACACGTCGCCGCTCCCACCCCGGTGTCGATGCTATTGGCCGGCGTGGTGATGAAGCTGGGTGCCTACGGCGCCTTGAAGGTCGCCCTTCCGCTGTTTCCCGAGGGAGCAATCTTCTGGCGGGACATCCTGGCGGCGTTGGCGGTCACCGGAATTGTCTACGGTGGACTGGTCGCGATGACCCAGAAGGATTTTAAATTTGTGATCGGGTATTCAAGCGTCAGCCACATGGGCTTTGTGCTCCTTGGGGTGGCGACTCTGAACGAGACCGGGTTGAGCGGGGCGGTGTTGCAAATGTTCAGCCACGGAATCTTGGCAGGACTGCTGTTCGGTATTGTAGGGCGACTGGTCTATGACCGGACCCATACGCGCAATCTGGACGAGCTGAAATCGCTGAACCTTCGGGTGAGAATGCCATTCGCGGCGGGCGCATTCACTGTCGCGGGGATGGCTTCAATGGGAATGCCGGGATTCAGCGGGTTTGTTGCGGAATTGCACGTGCTGATCGGCGCGTGGCGGTCCGTTCCCGTTCACGGAATCATCGCGGGAATAGGGGTTGTCATTGGTGTTGCCTACACCATGAAGGCCATTCAAACAGTGTTCTTCACCGATGCCGGTGACACGGACCCGGGGGTGGAAACAAGCCCGACCTACGCGCCGTTCACCGTCCCAGAACGGGCGGGTGTCTGGATGCTTTCATTGACCTCACTGTTGATCGGGCTTTATCCGAGGATTCTGCTGGACTGGATCACGCCGACCTTTCAGACGCCACTCTACGAGGGGCTTAGGAAGGGGGCGGGCTGGTAATGGACTACGGGCTGATTTTTCTGACACTGTCGCCGGAGTTCGTGCTGGCCGTGGCCGCAATGGCCGTGATGGGCCTGGATCTGACGGTATTGAAAGGCACCTCCCGAATCTATCGGATGACGGCCGCTGCGGGCGTCATGGCGATCGGGATTTTTACGGCCATCCTGCTTCTTCAGTACTACGTAAAAGACGCGAGCTTTCCGCTTGGGATGTTGGTGCAGAACCCCCTCAATCTCCTGGTCAAGAAGGTGATCTTGTTTGTCGCGCTGACGATCGGACTGCTTGCCACGGAAGTCCGCTTCACCCGGAATGTCGGAGAATACTACGCACTTCTGATGCTTGCGACGATCGGGATGATGCTCCTGGTCTCGACGGAGAACCTGTTGCTGCTTTTCGTCGCCCTGGAACTGACCAGTCTCAGTCTTTATGTGCTGGCGGGATACAATGAGCGCAGTCGCGAGTCCGCTGAGGCAGGCATGAAGTATTTCCTGTTTGGCGGCATGTCAGCTGCGTTTCTGCTGTTCGGTTTCAGTTACCTCTATGGGCTCGGCGGCACTCTGGATTTGGGGAGTTTGGGGCTGGCTCTATCGGCTCATGCTGCGGATCCGCTTTTGAGTGTCGCCCTCATTCTTGTGGTGATTGGTTTCGGTTTCAAACTGGCCGCCGTGCCCTTCCATTTCTGGGCTCCCGACACCTATCAGGGTGCTCCGATCGCCAGCACGATGTTGATCGGGTCTGCATCGAAAGTCGCGGGTGGTTACGCCTTTCTCAAGCTGCTTCTGATCGGTTTCGGTGCCGGAGGATGGAGTGGCAGCGGTGAAACGATCACCGGATGGGCTCCGCTGCTGGCTCTCATCGCGGTGTTGAGCATGGTGTTCGGAAACCTGGCCGCATTGGCACAGACAAGCGTTCGCCGTTTGCTTGGATATTCGGCCGTGGCGCACGCGGGTTACCTTCTGCTTGGATTCTTCGGATCGGAAAGCGACGCGTATCACTCAGTGGTGTTTTATCTGACGGTCTATGCGCTGACGACGGTCGGTGCCTTCGGAGTGATCGCGGCGGTGCAGGGAAAAGGGAGGGATCTGACCTTGCGCGACTTCGCTGGATTCTCGCGCAAGTCACCGGAAATGGCGCTCTGCCTTCTCGTATTCATACTGTCGCTCGCGGGTATTCCTCCGCTGGCCGGTTTCGCCGGAAAATTTTATCTCTTCGCCGCAGCACTAAAATCCGATCCCGGGCACATGGGAATGCTCGCCGCTGTCTCGATCGGTGTCGTGATGAGCGCGGTCTCTCTCTACTACTACCTTCAGCTGCTTAAACAGGTGTTCGTGGCGGATCCAATTGGTCCGGTGTTGCGGGTGAAAGCCGGTTTCCTGGGACGTAGCATGATCCTCCTGCTTGCGTTTTGCGTGATCACCCTCGGATGCGCCCCAGGAATTTTTCTGGATCTCATCACCGGCGCGGTCATTTCGGTTTCACGCTGATCGCCCCCCCCTCCGACGCTAGGCTTGACCTCCTCGTCGCGGCGTCCCCTAATCCCGTTCATGCCCAAACGCGCTCTTTTGTATTCCATGTGTACCCTCATCCCGTTTCTCGCATGCGCTGCGACGAAGAAACAGGAATCGTGGCGAAAATTCACGATCAACATATTCCAAAAGCAAACGTTGACCGACAAGTTCTGGGCGGAGGGTGCCCACTACAGCGATTTCGATCATGACGGCAAAACAGACGTTGTCGTGGGCCCTTTCTGGTATTCGGGACCCGATTTCAAAACGCGGCACGAGTATTACGCGGCGACCAACTCATTCGAAGTGAAGGGAAGCGACGGCATTACCAGAACCATTCCCGGCTTTACCGGTGAACTGAGCGGAAAAAATGGATACTCGAACAATTTTCTGACCTACACCTACGATTTTAACGGCGACGGGTGGATGGATATTCTCGTCTTCGGATGGCCGGGCAAGGAAACGATCTGGTATGAGAATCCGAAGAACAAGGGCAGGGGACATTGGACCGCCCACGTCGTCTGGGACGAAACGGACAACGAATCACCACAACTCAAGGATGTCACGGGAGATGGCAAACCCGAACTCCTGTGCCACGCGAGGGGTTTTCTCGGTTATGTGGAGCTCGACTGGAGCGATCCGACGAAGCCGGGCGAAATGCGAAAGATCTCCAATTTCGACAAGCAACGCTACTTCCGGTACAAGCACGGCTACGGTGCCGGTGACATCAACGGCGATGGGCGGATCGATATCGTGGAGCGCGACGGATGGTGGGAACAACCCAAGAACTGGGACAAGACGAGCATCTGGAAGTTTCACGCCGTCCCCTTCGGCCCGGAGAATGAAAAGGGCGGGGCTCAGATGCTGGTCTACGATTTTGATCAGGACGGCTACAACGACGTCCTGACGAGCTTGAACGGGCATGGATGGGGATTGAGCCTGTTCAAACAGATCCGCGACGGAATCTTCATCATGTTCGACGAGCAGCCCATTCTGGGAAGCACAGCTGCTGACAATGAATACGGGGTCGTGTTCTCACAGATCCACGCGTTGGATCTCGCCGACATGGATCAGGACGGGGTGATGGATGTCGTGGCCGGAAAGCGATTCTGGGCCCACGGTCCGGGCAAAGACGAAGATCCCGACGGCCCCGCCGTGCTGTATTGGTTTCAGACCAAAAAGGTGCGAAGGGATGCGGTGTTCATTCCTCACCGGATCGATGACAACTCGGGGGTGGGCACACAGGTGACGGCCGGGGATCTGAACGGAGACGGTTTTCCCGATGTGGTGGTCGGAAACAAGAAGGGTGCCTTCGTTTTCATGAACCAGGCCAAGAAGGTCGGGAGGAAGGAATTCGAAGCAGCCCAGCCGCAACCTCGCTGAGAAAGCCGCCTTCAACCACGTCCCATAATCCAGATGAAACCCGCTCCCTTCGCGTGGCTGTTCGCGGCCACAATTGCAGTCTCGGTGAACGCGTCCGCGCAACCGAAGCAGTTCGACGTTCGACAGCTGGAATCGCATTACTGGAGCGAAGGCGCCGCATTCGGTGATTTGAACAAGGACGGGCATCCGGACGCGGTTTACGGGCCATACTGGTGGGAAGGTCCCGCCTTCGAACGCAGGCACGAGATCTACCCGCCGGTCGTGACGTTCAAGACAAAGGACGGAGCCGGAAAGGAATCCGTCCTGCCCGGCTTTGAAGGGGCATTGGGAAATCGGAACGCATACTCCACGGACAACTTCTTCGCCTATGTGCGCGATTTTACCGATGACGGTTGGAACGATGTGTTGACCTATGGCCTGCCTGGCACACCGGCTTACCTTTATGTGAACCCTGGCCAAGGCGAAGGACATTGGAAGAGGCACCAGGTCTTGGACAAGATTGACAATGAATCCCCAACTTTAGCCGACCTGAACGGAGACGGAATTCCGGAGATCGTGTGTAACCATGGAGATGAGTTCGGTTTCGCGGAACCGGGCGAAGATGCCACCAAAGCGTGGAAGTTTCGGCCGGTGACCCGAGGTGGAAAATGGGGACGCTTCACCCACGGACTTGGCGTGGGTGATGTCGATGGGGACGGGCGCGCGGACATTCTCTTCAAGCATGGATGGCTCAGGCAGCCGGAATCGCTCGCGAACGGAGCGGCATGGCAGCTGAACGACTTCGTGTTCAGCCCCGGTGGCGGCGCACAAATGTATGTCTACGATGTGAACGGGGACGGATTGAACGATGTAATCACCGGGCTGGCCGCACACGGATACGGGCTTGCGTGGTATGAACAGATCCGCACGAACGGAAAAATCGATTTCAAGCGCCATGTGTTCATGAACGTGGACGAACGCGAAAACCGCCATGGCGTTCACTTTTCGCAACTGCACGCGATCGAACTGGTTGATGTGGACGGTGACGGATTGAAAGACGTTGTCACCGGAAAGACCTTTTGGGCGCACGGACCTGACAAGGACCCCGAACCCAACAAACCGGCCGTGGTCTACTGGTTTCAATTGCACCGGACGAAGAGCGGAAAGGTTGAATGGATCCCTTACCAGATTCATGCCGATTCCGGCGTCGGGCGTCAGATCGGCGTATTGGACGTGAACGGGGACGGGCGTCCCGACATTATCAACGGCAACAAAAAGGGAACCTTTGTCGCCATTCAAAGCGATCGGGATGCCGTTGCCCCGGCGGTGAAATACCCGGCCTTTTTTGATCAGGACCTTTCGGCAAAATCCGTGATTACCCGCACCGGGCCGCCCCGCGTTGCCGCGGCGGCCCGTGCTCCGAAGACGCCGATGGCAAAAGGCGGATTTCTTCCCGTGGATTCGAATGGGAAGGCGCTCAATTTGGATTTCGAAGACGGCACGCTGAAAGATTGGACCCCCACGGGCGACGCATGGGCAGGGCAGCCCTACAAGGGAGAGATCGATCAAAAGCGCAAACACGGCAACGGGCGTTTCTCGTTGCGACAGGGGGATTTCTGGATCGGGGGCTACGAGGTGCTGGAGGACAAGCCCAAGGGCTCGCTGACATCGCGAGCGTTCATGGTGGCCGCACCCTATGCCGCATTCAGGGTCGGCGGCGGCAAGCGAAGCACGACCCGCATCGAATTGATCCGAAAGGACACCGGCAAGGTTATCTACACCGCCAGCGGGCGGGACTCCGAATCAATGCTGCCGGTGGTTGTCGATCTGAGAGCGCATGACGGCAAAGAGATATTCATCCGGCTGGTGGACGAACACGACGGAGGCTGGGGGCATGTTAATTTCGACGACTTTCGTTTTTATCCGAAACGACCGGAGTTTTCCAATGTGGTTGCGTCCAACGCGAAAGTTCCGAATCCCGTCGATGCCGCGTTGAAAGCGGACAAGGTTCTTCACGCGGGTCTGGAGCCGCAAGCCGCCGTCGACGCGATGACCCTGCCGGCGGGGTTTTCAGCAAGCGTCTTCGCGGCCGAACCGGACGTGAAGCAGCCCATCGCCATGTGTCTGGATGATCGCGGCCGCATCTGGATCGCCGAAGCCTACGGCTATCCCTTCCGACAGCCGGAGGGGCAGGGAAAAGATCGCATCCTTTGCTTTGAGGACGTTGACGGGGACGGGAAGTTCGATCGGCGAAGCGTTTTCATGGAGGGGCTGAACCTGGTCTCCGGACTTGAATACGGATTTGGAGGCCTTTGGGTCGGCGCGGCACCGTATCTCTATTTCATTCCAATCCAAGACGGAGACTCGCCCCGGCCGGCCGGCGCTCCCCGCATCATTCTGGAAGGTTTTGCCTATCAGGACACCCATGAGACTTTGAACAGCTTTCGCTGGGGGCCGGACGGCTGGCTCTACGGCTGTCATGGGGTCTTCACGCATTCCCACGTCAAGAGGCACGGGGAGCCGGACAGCACACGACAATTTATCAACGCGGGAATATTTCGGCTTCATCCGGTTGATCACCGCTTTGAAGTTTTCGCGGAAGGGACAAGCAACCCGTGGGGGATCGACTTCAACTCGTACGGACACGCCTTTATCGAGGCCTGCGTGATTCCCCACTTTTGGCACATATTCCCCGGCGGGAAGTATCAGCGCCAGGCCGGACAACACTACTTGTCCACGCGGAGCGAAATTGCGCGGCTTGATCCGGACTATTGGAAGCAGGACTTTGGCGCGAAACCCCGGATCCCGCTGCACCCCCACATCTACGACGACATCAAGACACACGGTGATCACCTGCACTGGTTGGGCAGTCGTCCGCACGCGGGGAACGCGAAGTCGGACGCAGTGGGCGGAGGACATGCCCATGCGGGATTGATGATCTATCAGGGTGACAGCTGGCCTGCTGAATTCCGAGGGAAGGCCTTCATGGGCAATATTCACGGCCAGCGAATCAACATGGACATTCCGGAACGTCATGGTTCCGGTTATCTGGGCCGTCACGGGGCCGATTTCCTGAACTTCAATGACTTGTGGTCACAGGCTCTGAACTTTCGCACCGACCAGAACGGGTCCGTCTACCTGATCGACTGGTATGATCAAAACCAGTGCCACCGCCGCGAAGAGGAGGTGCATGATCGATCGAACGGCCGAATCTACAAGGTGATCTACAATTCCCAAAAATGGACGCAGATCGACTACGCGGGACTTGACGATCAGGGACTGATTCAACTGATGGAGGGTGTCAACGAAATGCCGGCCCGCCATGCGAGGCGATTACTTCAGGAACGTGCCGCCACCAAGAAGCTTCAATCGAAGACGCGTCCATTCCTGCGCGAACGATTGGGGCTCGACGGCCATCCCTCGAATTCCAAAATGCTTGCCTCCGAGGTCGAACGCCTGCGTTTCATGTGGGCACTTCACGTCACCGGCGGGCTTTCAGAAACCGACACTTTGAGCCTGCTCAAGGATTCGAGCGAATACGTCAGGGCGTGGGCGGTGCAACTCGCTTGCGAGAACGGGGTTCCAATGGAAAGCCAGATGGAAGTGTTCGCGAAGTTGGCAAAGGACGATGTTTCACCGCATGTGCGCCTCTACCTTGCCGGAGCGCTGCAACGACTGGAACCTGGCCGGCGAATGCCCGTTCTCGAAGGTCTGCTATCGCATGCCGAAGATGCGGCGGATCACAATCTGCCTCTCATGTATTGGTTCGCGGCGGAACCGTTGGCGGGAGATCGAGCGAAGGCCATCAAGCTCCTCTCACATTCGAAGATTCCCATAATTCGCCAATACCTTGCCCGTCGCATGGCGGCGAAGTGATTATTGCAACGCGTA
>JADHOF010000085.1 GCA_016779125.1 Verrucomicrobiia bacterium
GCAGCACCATTGTCGCCTTTCGCCCGCAGTGGCAGATCGTTTTTATTTCGCTGAGGTTGTCCGCCACGGCCAAGAGGCGGGCACTGCCTGGAAACAGCTCGCCCCGAAAATCAGTGCGCAGACCAAAAGCCAGGACCGGAATGCCTTCCCGGTCAGTAACCTCACACAGTTCGTCCACCTGGGCGGCGCTTAGGAATTGCGCCTCGTCCACCAGGACGCAATCCACCTTTGAGACTGTGTGTTCCCTGCGCGTGATGGCCAGCAGATCATCTGAAGGACTGAAAACGATGGCCGCAGCTTCCAGACCGATGCGGGACGCGATCTTTCCCGGGCCGAACCGATTGTCGATCCCGGGTGCGAGCAACAGGGTCCGCAAACCGCGCTCACGGTAGTTGTGGGCGGATTGCAGGAGGCTGGTCGATTTGCCTGCATTCATCGCCGCGTAGTAGAAATAGAGCTGGGCCATGACCGGGTGACTTTTCCCGAGTGGACATCGGTCGCCCAGTCATTTGTCGCGGAGCATTTGAGAATCTTTTTGAACCTTTCCGCCTCGGCCGCATTCTGCCCGGCAACTGAACCCTTTGAGCGACGAAACGAAGGCGGCTGTGAAGGCCGCGCGGAAGGGAGATCCCGACGCGTGGGACACGCTGTTTCGTCGGCATCAGGCCCCGTTGTATGTGTTTGTCATGGAAATGGTCCGGAATCGCGCCACGGCATTGGATGTCGTGCAGGAAACCTTCATCGCCGCGACACGGCACCTGCGTGGGTTGCGGGACGATGGAAAGTTCGCGTCCTGGTTGTTCAGCATCGCCCGGCAAAAAACGATTCAGCACTGGAGAAAGAACCGGCATGAAACCGTTCCACTTGAGGAAAGCACCGAAGCGGATCGGGTCACGGATGAAGATCCCTCCCAACACGCGGTTCGGGAGGAGGATGAGGCGGGGTTCATCGCGGCGATCGGCCGACTGTCCGAGCCGCAGCGGGAAGTTCTCGTGCTGCACTATTTGGACGAGTTCGTCGTTGAGGAGATTGCCGTCATCACCGATACGCCGGTCGGGACCGTCAAGTCCCGCCTTCACCACGCCCGCAGATCATTGAAGCAGATATTGAGATATGAAAACGCCCCGGGAAATCCTCTTGGCACGACACGCTGACGCCTCGGCGGAGCTGGATGCCTTGCGGCGCAGCGTGGTCGCGGAATTGAAACCCGCGGAATCGCCGGGCTGGCTGGCGGTCGCGTGGCGGGAACTGTTCTGGCAGCCGCGTCTGGTTTGGACCGGGCTTGCCACGGTGTGGGTCTTTCTTCTCGGAGGAAACATCGCGATGCGTGGGGCGGCCGTTCGAGATGAGGTTGTCTTCGATCAGTTGGCGGAAGGCCTCCGGCAAAAGCGGGCGATCTATGCTGAATTCGGATTGGTAGGGAATGGTTTGGACGCTCCGCAGATTCAAATACCCGGCCCGAGAAGCCGTTTGCGTCCCATGAGAATGGATCAAGCCGCAGTCTGAAGTTTTTCAAATGAGCACCGAAACTGAAACACCTGACGTAGCCCCGTCCGTCCGTAGATGGGTTTTGTTCAAATGGAAGAACGCCCGCCGAATTCTGATCGCGTTGGCGCTGGTGATCACATTGATCGCCGTTTTCTTCACGTTTGAGAACTGGCGCGGCAGGCGGGCCTGGCAGGCGTTCGTCGCGGAGATGAAGGCGGCGGGCGAGCCGCTGGAGTTGAAGGAGCTGCTTCCCCCCATGCCTGCCGATGATCAGAATTTCGCGCAGATTCCACTGTTGAAACCGCTGTTGAACTACGGAAAAGGAACAAATGGGCAAATTGTCTGGGAGGATGCCGAGACGAAGACACGGCTGGAAACACTACATTTTGCCCCGAAGATTCCAGGCAAGGCGTGGAGCGATCGGCACAGCGGGAGGGAAACGGACTTTGCGCTTTGGCAAACACATCTGCGCGATGATACGAATTTTCATTTTCCGGTCGGGCAGGTGTCCGCGTCGTTGATCGACAAGGAAGAAGGGGTTGAGGGCGCGGCCGATGTCGGCAGATTGCATCGTTACGACACGAATCACGCCGTCGCCGACGTGGTGCTGGCGCTGAAGAAATATGACGTTGATTTCGCGGCGCTGCACGGCGCGGTGGAACGTCCCTACATCCAGTTCCCCGTTCACTATGAGGAGGGCTTCGCAACCTTGCTGACGCATCTGCAGGTTCTACGAAACTTTGGGAAAATCGCCCGCTTGAAAGCGGTCGCGGCCTTGGCGCAGAACCGTGCTGGGGACGCGTGGAAGGAGTTCGAACTGATCGTGCGAATGTCCGAGGCGGCCGACTCGGAGCCGGTGCTGATTTCGCAGTTGGTTCGTATCGCGATGTTGAACGAGGCGATGGAGATCGCGTGGGAAGGAATGGCGAAGAGGAGGTGGAGCGTGGAGCACCTGCGGTCGATCGAGGAACGGCTTCGCGGTGTGGATCAGGTGAAGGCATACGTCTTCTCGATGCGGGGTGAACGCCTGCTGGCGCTTCGTGGGCTCGATCTCATCCGCAACCGGCCAGACGCGCTGGGCGACTTTGAAGAACTCGAACAAGGGATGGGCCTGTTCCGGAATGTGCCCTTTGGGTGGTATCAGAACAATCTCGTGGAGCTGGGGCGTGCCTTTGAAGAGTATGCACTGCCCTACGCCGACCTTGCGCAACGTCGATTCCATGTTGTTGAAGCCAGGCGCAAGGGGATCGAATTCGATGAGGAGCTGAAGGTTTTTTCGATCAACCGGATGTTCGTGAATCTACTTTTTCCGGCCTACCGGAAGGTGCTGGACCGCTGCGCGGAATGTCAGGTGTCGGTGGACGAACTGCGTGTCGCCTGCGCGGTCGAGCTGTTCCGGCTCGAAAACAAGAGCCTGCCGAAGGAACTGGACGAAGTTGCGCCGATGCTGGGCGTGCCGTTGCCGAAGGACCCTACCACCGGGGAGGACTATCGTTTCCGGCTGGAAGCGGACACCGGGGCCTACCTGATCTATTCGCCGGGCGGGGACGGCGTCGATGACGGCGGCGTGTCGGTCGCCAAGGACAAAGGGAAGGGGAATTCGAGGAACGAATTTGGGGCGGATCTCGGGGATTGGGTCTGGCGCGGGATCTGAGCGTGGCGGCCGGGTAAATCATTCGAAGGCCGGAGCGGAGCCGGGCCGGTGAAGCGACCTTGACCGGGCTGACGCTTTCCATTTCCCTTCCCGCCGTGTCCGAAGAGCCTCCAGTGTCCGTTAAAGGGGAAGAATCCGCTTCCGAAAACAAGGCCGTCGCAGCCACCGAAAATCGTGGGCTGATGCGTCGCGCCTATGATTGGACGCTCAAGTGGGCGGACCGGCCGGGTGGCAAACGGGCGCTGTTCATTCTGGCCTTTGCCGAGTCGTCGTTTTTTCCGATCCCCCCGGACGTGTTGTTGCTGGCCCTTTGTGTCGGGGCTCCCAAGCAGTCCTACCGATTGGCCCTGATCTGTGCTGCGGGTTCCGTGCTGGGCGGCATCGCCGGATACGGGATCGGACTTTGGGGCTATGAACTGATCGGGCAGCCGATCGTGCAGTTTTACAAGGGCGAAGCCGTCATGCAGAAGATCCAGGGCTACTACGTGGAGCACGGGTTTCTGGGGATTCTCATCGCGGCGATCACGCCGATTCCCTACAAGGTTTTCACGATCGCGTCCGGCCTGTTCAAATACAACTTTTGGGAGTTCGTGCTGGCTTCGATCATCGGGCGGTCTTTTCGTTTCTTCTGTGTTGCCGCGGTCATTCGCTGGTTCGGCCCGACGGTGAAGGAATACATCGAGAAGTATTTCAACTGGTTTTCCTGGGGGTTCATGATCTTGCTGATCCTGGGCTTCATCGTCCTCAAATTGGTGAAAGGCCATTGAAGGCGGCGGTGTTACACGGCGCGGGCGACGTTCGCGTGGAGGAGGTTGAACTTCCGTCTCTCAAATCCGGCGAGGTGCGGGTGCAAATCGAGGCCGCGCTCACCTGCGGGACCGATCTCAAGGTTTTCAAGCGCGGTTACCACGCGAAGATGATCCGGCCGCCGGCCGTGTTTGGTCACGAGTTCGCCGGGGTGATCACCGAGGTGGGTGAGGGCGTGGTTGATTGGCGCGCCGGGGATCGCGTTGTCGCGGCCAACTCGGCGCCTTGCGGCGAATGTTCCCTCTGTCTCCACGAGCAGGAATCGCTCTGTGACGATCTGTTGTTTCTCAACGGGGCCTACGCCGAGGCGATCAACATCCCGGCACGCATCGTGGAGAAAAACCTTTTGCGACTGAAACCGGAAACCGGCTTTGCCGACGCCGCGCTCACCGAGCCGTTGGCCTGCGTGGTGCAGGGTGTGGCGGAATCCCGCCTTTGGCCCGGAGACCGGCTCCTGGTGATCGGGGCGGGGCCGATCGGCCTGATGTTCGTCGCGCTGGCGCAGCATCTCGGCTGCCATATCACGATGGCGGGACGCAATCCGGCCCGTCTCGCCGCCGCCAAAAAGCTCGGCGCGCATCACGTGGTCGAGATCGCCGACGGCACGGAATTGGTGAAGGCGGTCAAGGCGTCGCCGAGCATCGGGCACGGCTTTGACGTGGTGGTTGAAGCGACCGGAAGGCCCGAGGTCTGGGAGGCTTCCGTCGAGCTGGTGCGCAAGGGGGGGCTGGTGAATTTCTTCGGCGGTTGCCCGAGCGGCACGAGTGTCACGCTCGACACCGGGCTGCTGCACTATTCCAGCATCACGCTGAAGGCGAGTTTCCACCACACGCCGCATTCGGTGGCGAAGGCCTTGGAATTCATCGAGCGCGGCGTGGTTCGAGCCGGGGACTTTGTCGGCGCCGAGGCGAGGTTGGTCGATCTGCCCGGGGTCTTTGCGTCCATGGTCGAGGATAATCGGGTTGTGAAGACGCTCATTCGCGCCTGATCTCGCGGGCTTGCCAGTTTACGTGAATCTCCGCCGGTCGATCCACTTCTCCTGGCGGATCGGTTTGAAGCGGCGCATGCGGTCCAGCAGGCGCCCGGGGTCGTCGTCCACCAGCAACATGTCAACCTGTGCGCGGAGCAGAAACCCTTCGGCGCTCATGTGCTCCAGGAATTCCAGCAATCGGTCGTAGAAGCCGGCGACATTCAACAAGCCGATCGGCTTGGAATGAAATTCGAGTTGCAGCCATGTGAACACCTCGACGACCTCCTCCAGAGTTCCGATGCCGCCGGGCAGGGCGATGAAGCCGTCCGAGCGATCCGCCATTCCCTGTTTTCGTTCGTGCATCGATTCCACCACGATCAGTTCGGTGAGATCCTCGTGGGCAAGCTCCTTGTCCGCGAGCGAGCGCGGAATCAGCCCGATCACCTCGCCGCCGGCCCGCAGGGCGGCCTCCGCGACGACGTGCATCAGCCCCACGTTGCCCGCCCCGTAGACAAGACCAAGCCCGGCGTCGGCGATCACGCGGCCGAGCTCCCGCGCCGCGTCGGCATAGGCCGCCCTGGATCCGACATTGGAGCCGCAATAGACACAAATCCGCTTCATCGGCCGTCAGCGGTAGCAGATCAGTCGAGGCGATCAAATCCGCAAGTGATTTTGACAATCCGCGCCGCATGGAAAGAATTCCGACATGTCTCAACGAATCCGATTTCTCCTCGCGGCAATGGTGGGTCTGTCACTTCCCGATGCGGGTCACGCCGCAGACGATTTCAAACCGACCCGGTATCACGAACGCCACGCGGGCGTTCCGCTTGGACGGGTTGTCGAGATGCCGACGTGGCGCAGCCGGATCTTTCCGGGAACGGAACGGGATTGGTGGATTTACGTTCCCGCCCAATATCAGAAGGGAACGTCCGCCGGCGTGATGGTGTTTCAGGACGGCCATGACTATGTGAAGACCAACGGCACCTGGCGCGTGCCGATCGTCTTCGACAACCTGATCCACGAGGGCTCGATGCCGGTGACCATCGCCATCCTGATCAACCCCGGGCACAACGGCACCTACAAGCCGGAGAACGCGTGGCGGGTGAGCAATCGGAGTTTCGAATATGATTCGTTGAACGACCGCTACGCCCGCTTCCTGCTGGAAGAGATCCTGCCCGCCGTCGCCAAGGACTACACATTGACGGATGATCCCGCCGCGCGCGCGATATGCGGCGCGAGTTCGGGCGGGATCTGCGCCTTCACTGCGGCGTGGGAGCGCCCGGATGATTTCCGCAAGGTGCTCTCGACCATCGGCAGTTTCGTGAATCTGCGCGGCGGGCATGTTTACCCCAACCTCATCCGCAAGACGGAGCGGAAGCCCTTACGGGTCTTTTTGCAGGACGGCGTGAATGATCTCGACAATCCATTCGGTCACTGGCCCACGGCCAACCGCAAGATGGAGGCCGCTTTCCGCTACATGAATTATGATTTCACCAGCATGTGGGGCGAGGGCGGGCACAATGGCAAGCATGGCGGATCGATCTTTCCCGAGGCCTTGAAATGGCTCTGGCGGGACAACAGGTGAGGACTTGCGCGTGGCGTTCCCGGATAGAATTAGCTCCGTCTAACTTTTTTATTTGACGCAAAGCATCCTTGCGCTAGCGTTCCGCCATGATGAAACGGAATTTGAATGCGATCAGCTGGCTTTGCTGGGCGACTGTGTTGTGGATCGGGGTGCTTGAAGGCAGGGCTGCGGGGGGCAGGATCAAGGTGACGACCACCGTTTCGATGGTGACCGATCTGGTTCGGCAGGTGGGTGGCGATCGGGTGGAGGTGGAGGGATTGATGGGCGCGGGAGTGGATCCCCATCTTTACAAGGCGGCTGCGTCCGATGTCACCAAGCTGCGCCGGGCCGACGTGATCTTCTACAACGGGCTGGTTTTGGAGGGAAAGATGAGCGACATGCTGGTCAAACTGGCCAAGGTCAAAAAGTTCGTTTACGCGCTCAGCGAATCGGTGCCGGTTGCGCAACTGCTGAATCCTCCCGAATTCGAAGGGCACCACGATCCGCACATCTGGTTTGACGTCGAGCTTTGGTCCCATTGTGTGGATACGGTTGTGCGGGGCCTGAGCGCGTACTCGGCGGCGGACAGCGTCTATTTTCAGACGCAAGGCAGGCGGGTGAAGACCGAGATGGCGGCCTTGCACAAATGGGCGAAAGCGCGGGCGGACGAGCTGCCGGAGGAGAAGCGGATTCTCATCACGAGCCATGACGCCTACAACTATTTCGGGCGGGCCTACGGCTTTCAGGTGGTCGGGCTGCAAGGGATCTCAACCGTGACGGAAGCCGGACTGGCGGATATGGCCAAGCTGGTGGATTTCATCAAGGCGCGCGGCGTGAAGGCGATCTTTGTCGAGTCGAGCGTGTCGCCCGCAGCGATTCAACGGATCAGTCGGGACGCGGGTGTGAAGATCGGCGGCGAGCTGTTTTCCGACGCCATGGGAACTCCGGGGCAAATGGAGAACGGCCACGACCTCGGCACCTACGACGGCATGATCAAACACAACCTGAACACGATCGTGAACGCTTTGAAATAGCGCCTGTCGAATCGCCCGAGCATGTCCGACACATCTGATCCGAATCCGCCGCCGCTGGAGATCCATGATCTGACGGTTTCCTACCACAAGAAGCCGGTGCTGTGGGGGGTCGATCTGGAGGTTCCGGCCGGCAAGCTGATCGGGATCGTCGGGCCGAATGGCGCCGGCAAATCGACCCTGATCAAGGCTGCGATGGGACTGATGCCCCTGAACAGCGGCTGGGTGAAGGTGTTCGGCGAACCCGTGAAGAAGAACCTCCGCCGCGTGGGCTACGTGCCTCAGCGTGAGTCGGTGGACTGGGACTTTCCGGTCAGCGTGATGGACGTGGTGCTGATGGGGCGCTACGGCCGGCTGGGTTTGATGCGGCGTCCGACACGTGAAGACAAGGACAAGGCGCGCGAGTGTCTTGAGAAGGTCAAGCTGCTGCCCTACGCGAACCGGCAGATTTCAAATCTCAGCGGAGGGCAGCAGCAGCGGGTTTTTCTCGCCCGCGCCCTTGCGCAGGAGAGCGATCTCTATTTCATGGATGAACCCTTCGCCGGAGTCGACGCGGCGACCGAGGCCTCGATCATTGAGCTTCTTCATGAGCTGAAGGAGATGGGCAAGACGCTGATGGTCGTGCACCACGACCTTCCCACGGCGCGCAGCTACTTCGACATGCTTCTCATGCTCAACATGCGGGTCGTCGCGTTCGGCGAAACGTCGAAGGTCTTCACCAACGAGCTGTTGCAGAAGACCTACGGTGGTCGCCTGACGATCTTGTCCGAAGTCGCCGACGCCGTGCGGCAGGCACCTTCCGTTTAGTGGATGTATGAGCGCGTTTCAAAGTTGTTGGAACTTGGCGGACCGGCGGGAATCCATTTGTCCGTCCACGGAACGATGAGCTTCTGTCGGCAGAATCGAGGGTGGACCTGGCGGCGTATTCTGCCGCTTACCGCCATCCTTTACCTGCTTTCCGTTTTTCCCGCCGAGGCGGCGCGCATTGGGGATCTGTCAGAGACCTCCTTCTGGGGCCAGGCGACGCGTTTCTTCACCTTTCAGGATCCGGCGGTGCGTTACGCGTTGCTTGGATCGATGCTGCTGGGGATTTCCTGTGGGTTGCTGGGCGGGTTTATCGTGGTGCGCAAGATGGCTTTGTTCGGCGACGCGCTTTCGCACGCCGTGCTGCCCGGAGTCGCGTTTGGATTCCTTTGGAACATGTCGAAGGATCCTGTTGCGATTTTTGTCGGAGCCACCGTGGCCGGATTGCTGGGCACGGGCGCCGTGCACCTGATCAGGAGTACGACACGCTTGAAGGAGGACACGGCGCTGGGGCTCGTGCTGGCCTCGTTCTTCGCGGTCGGGATCTGCCTGGTGACCATGATTCAAAGGCTTCCGGCCGGGAACAAAAGCGGCATCGACAAGTTCATGTTCGGACAGGCGGCGGCGATCGGTTCCGGGGATGTGAAGTTGATGGCCGTGGTGACCGCCCTCGCGTTGGTGGTGATCGTGCTTTTTTACAAAGAGTTTCTGGTGACCAGTTTTGATCCCCAGTTTGCGCGCGTGTCGGGATTCCCGGTTCAGGTCATTCATTACAGCCTGATGCTGCTGCTGGCCTTTGCGGTCGTCACCGCCCTGCAGGCTGTGGGCGTGGTGCTGGTGTCCGCGATGCTGATCATTCCGGCGGCGGCGGCGTATCTGTTGACCGATCGGATGGACCGCATGCTGATGCTTTCGGCCGCCTTTGGCCTCTTCGCGGGAGCGGTCGGGTCGTTCTTTTCGTTTCTGGGCAACAACCTGCCGACGGGCCCGTGCATGGTGCTCGGAGCGACCTTCGTTTTTCTGGGCGCGTTCCTCTTCGGCCCTCAGCACGGGGTGGCGTGTCGTTGGTGGAAGCAGCGTTCGCGTTCCGGCCGGGTGCGGCGCGAGAACACGCTCAAGGCCGTTTTTCACGTGATGGAGCAAAGGGAGTTCACCGACGAGAAGGTGTCGTTGCTGGAACTGGCCGAGCATCGGCGCGAGACGCTGGAGGAGGCCACGGAGCAATGCGCCGCCCTGGTGGCGAACGGGCTGGCGACCTTGAGCGAACCCGGCGAGCTGGTCTTCCTCACGCCGGAAGGCTGGGCGCGCGCCTGTGAGATCGTTCGCAACCATCGCTTGTGGGAACTCTACCTGACCAATGAGGCGAACATCGCGGCCGACCACGTGCACGAGGACGCCGAGAAGATCGAGCACGTGCTGGGCGAGGAAGTGGTGCGGCAATTGGAGCGGCGCCTGGAGTTCGCTCGTAAAGATCCACACGGCAAAGCGATTCCGGGACTGGCCGACATCAGCCGGGGCACCGGGTTTCACACCCGCGAGGATTTGGTGGGTTACGGGAAACCGCTATGAACCTGATCCCGGAATTTGATTTTCAAACGGTGTTCGCGGGGCCGTGGACTGAGGATTTTTCCAGCTACGGGTGGATCATGCTGATGGGATTCCTTGTCGCGACCGCCTGCGGTCTCGTCGGTAATTACCTCATCCTGCGTCGCATGGCGCTGGTGGGGGACGCGATCAGCCACAGTGTTCTGCCCGGGATCGCGGTGGCGTTCATCGTCTCGAACAGTCGCGGTTCGGTTGCGATGTTTGTCGGCGCGTTGGTGGCTGGGATTGTCACGACCATCATCATTGAAACGATTCACAAACGATCCCGGGTGAAGCAGGACGCCGCGATCGGGATCGCCTTCACGAGCCTCTTCGCACTTGGGGTGATTCTCATCAGCCTGTATGCGGACAAGGTTGATCTGGATCAGGAATGCGTGCTCTACGGTGAGATCGCCTTCGTGCCGTTGCAGGAAAGCGTGAAATTCGCCGGTCACGAGATCGGGCCCGTTCCGGTGGTTCGCATGGGGGTGGTGGCGTTGGTTGTCGTTGCCCTGTTGATTGTGTTCTACAAGGAGCTGCTGGTGACCTCCTTTGATGCGGGGCTGGCCTTCTCGCTCGGGATCAACGCGACCGCGGTGCACTACGGGTTGATGTCGATGCTGAGCGTCGTGGTGGTCAGCGCCTTCGAATCGGTGGGTGCGATACTCGTCATCGCGATGCTGATTCTGCCAGGCGCGACGGCTTCGCTTCTCTCGCAGCGGCTCCCGGCGATTCATCTTCTTACAGTGCTGCATGGGGCGCTCAGCGCGGTGTTGGGAACCCATCTGGGGCTCTGGCTGGAATGCTCGATTGCCGGCGCGATGGTCGTTGTCGGGACAGGCTGGTTTGTTCTCGCGTGGTGGGTGCACCTGCTTTGCAACGCGTCGTGGTTTCGACGGGCGCGACAGATCCGGTCTGAGCCAGACCCCGCGCATGCCCTTTCCTGATTCGTAATTGTGACTCCTGCTCGTGGTCGTGATCGGCGGAGGTTCGATTGCGGTTGGGAGTAACAGCAGGTAGCGATGGGAGTTTGCGGTGGTCAAGGTGTTGGGCCGGCGTTAAGCAGGGCGGATGAAATTCCTTCGTCTCTTGATCTCGGGCAGCTTTGCGCTCCTTGTTTTGACGAGCGGGAGCGCCGCTCCCGCGCCCGCTTCGCGTCCGAACATCGTCCTGATTCTTTGCGACGACATGGGATGGTCGGACATCGGGTGTTACGGCGGTGAGGTGGACACGCCGAATCTGAACCGCTTGGCGCGCGAGGGACTTCGTTTCACCCAGTTTTACAACAACGCCAAATGCACGACGACCCGCGCGTCGATTGTTACCGGGCTTTATCCGCGTCGTGGCAAGGGCGGTCTGCTTCGGGAAGACATGGCGACCGTGGGCGAGGTTCTGGGGGATGCCGGTTACCATACCGCGCTCAGCGGCAAGTGGCATCTTGGCTCCGGGGCCACGACGCATCCTTACAAGCGCGGCTTTGATGAATTTTACGGGTTGTTGGACGGCTGCTGTAACTTCTTCGACCCATCGCGTCCGGATCCGGCCTACAAGGGAGGTCGCGTTCGCAAGTTTGGAAAGAATGACGGGCTGATCACCGAGTTCCCCGAAGACTTCTACACGACTGACGCGTTCACCGACAACGCGATCGACTGGGTGAAACGCTTCTCAAAATCCGACAAGCCCTTCTTCCTGCATCTCTGCTACACGGCTCCGCATTATCCGCTGCACGCCAAGCCGGACGACATCGCGAAGTATCGGGGCAGATACAAGGCGCTCGGGGGATGGCTGCCGATGCGGGAGCAACGCTGGGATCGCCTGCAACAGATGGGTCTGACGAGCGCCGCGTGGCAGTTGTCTGGGACGGATTCCAAGGCCTATGACTGGGAGTCCGCCGATCAGGATCACGAAGATCTGCGGATGTCGGTCTATGCCGCGATGATCGATCGCATGGATCAGAACATCGGGCGTCTCATGCGAACCCTCAAGGAAACCGGCGAGGCGGAAAACACGCTGGTGATCTTCCTTTCCGACAACGGCGGTTGCGCGGAGGAGCCGGGTGGGCGCGGGGCGGAGATTGTTCCCGGTCCGAAGGAATACTACGCGGCCGTAGGTCCCGCCTGGGGTTGGGCGCAGAACGCCCCTTTCAAACGGCACAAGAGCTGGGTGCACGAGGGCGGCATCGGCACGCCCTGCATTGCCTGGTGGCCGGGACGGGTGAAGGCGGACACGATCACCCGCCAACCCGCGCACATCATTGACTTCCTGCCGACCTTCCTCGAACTCGCGGGCGGTGACTTTCCGGAGCGGCGGGGCGGACGGGACGTGCTGCCGGTCGACGGGAAGAGCATGTTGCCCATCTTGATGGGTGAAACCCGTGAGCCCCATCGGCAGCTTGCCTGGGAATGGTCTGGCAACCGCGCCTTGCGTGAAGGCGACATGAAGGTCGTGTGGGACAGCCGGATCAAACAATGGGAGCTGTACGACCTCGCCCGGGATCGGTGCGAAACGAAGGATCTCGCGGGTGCGCGGCCCGAGCTGACAGAACGCCTCTCGGCCGCGTGGTTCGATTGGGCCATGCGCAACGAGCTTTCGCTGAAGAAGAAGTGATGGCGGTTACTTCCGCTTCTTCGGGAAAATGTCGCGCGCGCGGAAGTCGTCGGAAACGCCCTGATCGAGAATCACGTTGCTGCGCCAGGCGTTGAGCTTCGAATACTTCGGCCCGTTCGCCACGTTGTTCACCCCGTGGGGATCGATGCGCAGATCGAACAGCTCGATCTCGGATTTTTTCGGAGGGATTATTTTAAAAACGGCAGTTGGAATTGTTGGCAAAAGCGGAATGAGCCGATGAAATGGGGTGATGGACCATGCTATGGCACGTCTGCGGGTTCACCCTGAGGGTGAATTGCCCGCACCAACCCCGCAGGCCGAGGGCCCGCTTGCGGTCGACACCCATCGCCGGCGCTTCCACGTCGACTGGGTCAGGAAATGTCCCTTGCGCTTCTCCAGCCCCGATGCCCCGGCCTTGGCGGACCTGCTGGGGACGGTGGTGCTGGCGATTCTCGCCGGACAGCGGCGCTATGCCCACGTCACCGGATTGCGGACCGACACGGTCAATCCCCAGGGCCTGGGCATGGCCAAGGTGTGCAGCGAAGACAGCGTCCGGCGCGCCTTCAAGAACGTGGATCCCGAAGCATGCGCCCGCTGGCAGCAGGAGGCCTTGGCCGCGACTTGGTTGCCGGCCCTGCAGTTGCCGTGGGTGCTGGATCTGGACGTGACGGTCAAACCCATCTATGGCCACCAGGAAGGGGCGGCCGGGCAAGCAACATGCGGGCACCCACAGCCGGCCCGTCCTGTGGCGGGTGTGGGTGCAGTTGCCGCCGGACCGGCGGCCCTGACTGGTGTGCGGGGACTGCGGTTACGGCAATGAGCAGATGATGGCCGACTGCGAGGAGCGGGGACAGTAATACCTTTTTCGGCAGCGGCAGACACAGGGCGTCAAGCAGCTCATTCGGATGCTCGAAAGTCAGGGCGGTTGGGAGCCGACGGCCTCGGGTTGGGAAGCCCTGGAGCGCCGCTTGCAGCTGACCGGTTGGACGGCCAAGCGGCGGGTGGTGGTCCTGCGCCGCCCCCGCACCCGCGCCGCGACCCCTGCCTGCGGCCCCAAGGTGCTGCCCTTGCCCGGGGTGGAAACCCGGAGCGAACCGGCCTACGAATACCAGGTGTTGTTGACCAACCTGAAGGAGGAGGCGCTGACCATCGCCCACCTCTACGCGCAACGGGCCGATGCGGAGAACGTTTACGACGAACTGAAAAACCAATGGGGCTGGGGCGGCTTCACCACGCGCGACCAGCTGCGCTGTCAGGTGGCTGCCCGTAACTTGGCACTGGTCTACAACTGGTGGAGCCTGTTCGTGCGCGCGGCCGAGCCCGAACGGGCGCGGGAAGCGATCACCAGCCGGCCGCTGCTGCTGTGCGCGGTGGGGCGAATCGGTCAAAGCGTTCGCCAGCAGATCCTTCGGCAGCACGGTGAGATCCACGGTGCCGAGACGAGTCTCGTTGTTTCCGAAGATCGCCAGCTTGAAACGGGTCTTCGCCCTCACGGACGGGAGGTCGAGTTGCAACGCTTGCGACCGGACGGCGGTCGCTGGCAGATCCACCTCAATCCATCGGACGCCCGGGCCCAAGGGCGCGTAGAGACGGTGGGCAAGCTGGAAGAGGCGATA
>JADHOF010000086.1 GCA_016779125.1 Verrucomicrobiia bacterium
CATAGCTTGCGGTAATCTGCGGAGTCAGACCGGAGGGCGCAAGCGTGCGATAAGCCTGTTTCCGTCCGATTGGAGAGCGTGTTCAATGTACGCTTGCGGACGCGCCGATTGGGGTGCTAGATCGCGGGAATCCGATGAAAACCCATCTCCTCCAAATTGGCGCGTTGTTGCTGCTATGTTCTGTTTGTGATCTCGATGCAAAAAGCGCGGATAGCCTGCGGCAGGAATGCCGTTTCAGTGGCGGCATCATTGTTCATCTCGAATCCAGGGGCTCGGCTTTGTCCGTCGATCTTGCCGTGGGTGACAACGTTCTGCTTCACGTGCTCGAATCCGAAGATTCGGCTCTCACTGCCACGCGGAAGGTGTTGTTCAACAGCGGTGCCTACGGAAAGAGCTCGGCCATGCGATACGACGGGCGACATCTGCCTTATGCCGACAATCTGATCAACATGATCGTCTGCGAAAGGGCCACCACCGTTCCGGAGACGGAACTGCTGCGTGTGCTCCGGCCTCTCGGAACAGCGCATATCAACGGCAAGGTCGTCGTCAAGCCCTGGCCCGAGGATATCGACGAGTGGAACCATTTTCTGCACGGGCCGGACAACAATGCCGTGGCGCGCGACAAACGCGTGAATCAGCCGAGATCCTTGCAGTGGGTCGCCGAACCCAAATGGAGCCGCAGCCATGAGGAGATGGCCAGCCTGAGCGCCATGGTGACCGCGCGGGGGCGGATGTTTTCGATTCTGGACTCCGCACCGTTGGCCTCGATCCGCTTCAATGCAAATTGGAAACTGCAGGGACGCGACGCCTTCAACGGCACGCTCCTTTGGGAACGGGAGATTCCGGTTTGGAATGATCACCTCCGGCACTTCCGTTCAGGGCCGGTGCATCTGCCCCGGCGACTGATCGCGGCCGATGACAGCGTGTTCGTCACCTTGGGACTGGGGGCTCCGGTCAGCCATCTCGACGCGGCAAGCGGGAAGACGATCCGAACCTTTGAAGGGACGGAATACGCCGAGGAAATCCTCTACGACAACGGGACGCTGTTCATGGTTGTCGGATCGTCCGAGGTGTATCGGATGGGGGACGGCCTTCATGCCCGCAAGGAGCCGGCGGCGACCGACTTTCGTTTCATTGCCGCGTATGATCCTCAAACCGGCGGGCAGCGATGGAAGCTTTCCTTTGATTCGGGCGAGTTCCTGCTGCCTCAGACGATCGGGACGAAAGGTGACGCGCTTTGTTACCAGAGCACACGGGGCATGGGTTGTGTGGACATTGCCACGGGCGAGGTGCGTTGGCGGAAATCGCGCCCGTCCCCCGCTCGTCGCATGGGTTACTCGTCTCCGACTCTCGTGATGACGGAGGACGTGGTCATCTGCTCGGATCGGGAGCCCAAGAGTCCCGGTGAAGCCGCCGAGGGCAAGGTGACGTGGGGCGTCAACGGCTGGAATCAGGACGGATTCGTCCGCAAGGTTCCCAATGTTGTGCGCGCCTACTCGTTGAAGGACGGCTCCGAGCTTTGGCGGGCGGATGCCACGGAGGGCTACAATTCGCCGGTCGATGTCTTTGTGATCAAGGACGTGGCCTATATCGGCACCAATTTCAAAGGGTACGATGTCAAGACCGGCAAGGTGGTGAAGGAGGTCGAAACCGAGGCGAATCCGGTGAGCATGCCCCATCCCAGATGTCACCGCTACAAGGCGACGGAGGACTTCATCATCACCGGTCGTTCCGGAGTTGAATTTATCGACCTGAACGCGGGTGAATGGGTTGGCAACAACAGCTGGCTGCGTGGGACCTGTCAATATGGTGTAATGCCGGCCAACGGCATGGTCTATGTCCCGCCGGACGCCTGCGGATGCAACCCGACCGTGAAGGTTCCCGGTTTGTTCGCCGCCCGCGCCCGACACACGAAAGACGGCCATATCAAATTTCCCGCTCAGCCGCCTTTGGTGAAAGGCCCGGCCTTTGACATGGTGCGCGCGATCCCCGCAGGTAAATCAGACTGGCCGATGTATCGGCACGACAGCTTCCGGAGCGGGAGCTCCGGAATCGACCTGCCGGACCGTGTGAGTCGCAGCTGGACGACCAGGCTTGGCGGCAAGCTGACCCAGGCGGTCGCGGTCGCCGCCTCGGTTTACCTCGCGTCCGTCGACCAATACACCGTTTATGCATTGTCGCAGGACAAGGGCGAGGTGCTGTGGAAGTTCACCGCCGGTTCACGCATCGACAGCGCGCCCACCTACCATCAGGGCAGGCTCATTTTTGGGTCCGCCGACGGCTGGGTCTATAATCTCGACGCCCGGACCGGCGGACTCGTCTGGAAGTTCCGGGCTGCGCCGGAGGAACGAATGGTGAATGTGTACGGCCGGATGGAATCGCTCTGGCCGGTGCACGGTTCGGTGATCGTTCAGAACGGACGTCTCTGCTTCACGGCCGGCCGTTCAAGCTACATGGATGGAGGGATCATTCTCTATCAGCTCGATCCGATGAGCGGCGAGCAGCTGACCCGTTCGGTGCTTTACGACCTCGATCCCGATTCCGACAAGGAGCTTAACGTCGAGAAGCGCGGTTCCTTCGACATGGTGGGATGCAGTTCGGACATCCTCAGCGGGGACGGAACCCAGATCTACCTGAAACATCTCGCCTTCGGCCCGGATGGGAAGGAGTCCAAGCTCACCCGTCCGCATCTCTATTCCGTCACCGGCATGCTGGACGAGGAATGGTTCGTGCGCGCCTACTGGAGGTTTGGAGTGAATCACGGGGCGGGTTGGTCGAGGTGGGCGCAAGCCGGCGGTCAGGTTCCCTTCGGGCGCATCATGTGCGTGGATCAGGATCGGATCTTCGCCTACGGCCGCGAAGCCGTCGCCGGCGGGCGCACGGGGCACCAGACCGACAGCTATCATTTGTTCAGCTGCGATGCGAAGAGCGCCCCGCCCACGCCGCAAGAGGAGAAGGATGCCCGGCGTGGCAAAAAGAAGGCCGTTTCCCCGAAAGCGGTTCCCCCGGAAAAACTCTGGAGCAACAAGAAGGCGATCACGGTGCGGGCAATGGCTTCGGGCAAAAACAGGATTGTCATCGCCGGCCCCGTTGATGTTGGTGTGAAGGGGGATCATCTGAGCTTCACAAACGCCCCCGAAGCCCGCGCCGCCTTCGATGGCAAGAGCGACATCTTCCTGCAGTTGATCGACAAGGATGACGGCAGGAAGACCTTTGAGCTTAAGATCACCGACTACCCGAGCTTCGATGGCCTATCGATCGCGCCCGGCAAGATCTTTGTGAGCGGGCAGGACGGCGTGTTGACCTGCTTCGGCGGGTAGAACGAATTTCTCACGAGCCATCTATCGCAACCTGATAATATGAAATTTAATAAGGTAATTCCGCTGCTTGTTCTGATTTCGGCACAGGCTGCAGCCGAGGAAGGTCCGGATCTCCCCTTGCTCGATATTTCGGGTGAGACGCAACGTCATGTGATCGTCGCCCAGGGAACGGACGAGGTTTATCAAGGGCACCCGACCACGCTCCTGATGCCTGATGGGCGGACCATTCTGGGCGTGTGGTGCGTCAATCACGGAGGCTCCGCCGGTCCCATGGCGCGCAGCGACGACGGCGGACGCACCTGGACGCGGATCGATGATCGACTGCCGGCCGGCTTTTCCACCCATCAAAACTGTCCAAGCATCTACCGGCTTGTGGACCGGAAAGGGAAGGAGCGGATCTGGGTCTGGTCCGCCGCCTTGGGCAGGCGAGGCGGACCGGGCATGCCCAGCATTATGAGCGAGGACGGCGGGCACACCTGGAAAGAGATGCCGCCGCTGGGCTTCCCGTGTGTGATGACGTTCAGCAGCACACTAAGGTTGAAGGACGGAAGCTATCTTGGCCTTTACCACGCGGGGCCGGGAGGCAAGGACAAGTCTCCGCTCGAAGTTTTGCAGACCGTAACCACCGACGGCGGCTTCACGTGGTCGAAGCCGCGGATCGTGGCTTCGGTTCCCGGCAAGAACCCGTGCGAACCGTTTGTGTTTCGGTCACCTGATGGCATGGAGCTGTGCTGTTTGATGCGGGAAAACACGCACAAGGGACGCAGTCTGATGATGTTTTCGCGTGACGAGGGACAGACCTGGAGCGAACCGGTGGATACTCCTTGGGGGCTCAGCGGCGATCGGCATATTGGTGTTCAGTCACCGGATGGTCGATGGTTCTTCGCCTTTCGAGATCAGGCACCGAAAAGCCCCACCCGCGGGCACTTTGTGGCCTGGGTCGGAACCTACGCGGACATCAGGAACGGCATGCCCGGACAGTATCGCGTGAAACTCCTTCACAGCCACGCAGGGGCGGACTGCGGCTATCCCGGTGTGGAACTCCTTCCTGACGGTGATCTCATTGTGACCACCTACATCAAGTATCAAGCCGGCTCGAGAAAGCACTCGGTCGTCAGCCTACGGTGCCGGCTGGATGAACTGGATTCGCTGATTCTCCGAGAGGGCAAAAGTCGCACCAGAAAATCAGAATTTTGATCGGGCGGCGAGGAGGGCTTTAGCCTGCACGCAGAATGATTTTGTCGTCGAATAGCATGCTCCATATCTGATTTTTTGCTCACACGATGAAATATCCGGGCTAGTCTGGGAACCAAGAATATGGCGGTTGAACTTATTGAAATGGATCAGGGGCGTGTCCTGCTGGTGCGGGTGTCCGGAAGTCTGAGCACGGCTGATTACGCCCCGTTTGTGGCGGAGGCCGAGGGCCTCATCGCGGAATGGGGTCGGCTGCGGCTCCTTGTGGAGCTGCATGATATCAAGGCGTTTTCATTGGGGGCGTTATGGGAGGATCTGAAGTTTGACCTGAAACATTTTGGCGATGTGGAAAGACTCGCCGTGGTGGGGGAAACGCATTGGCAGCTTTGGATGACCGAGATGGCCAAAGTTTTCGTCTCAGGGGATGTGAAGTTTTTCAGTGCCAGTCATATGGCGGAGGCGCGTGTATGGCTTCTGGAATGAGCAAGGGAGACCTCTGGTGGAAATGGAAAACCCGAACTGGAAATCACCAGGGGCCTCGATTGCCCACGCGGAGAGCGCATCCTCGTCATTGACTTCCTACGCTTGAGGTGTGCCCAGATCCACGCGAGATCGCTTGCCAAGGATTTCCTTTGGGGCTGGTTGTGGGCGGGAAGCGGGACTGGGGTCCCGCGTGCCAGGGCCTTCGATGCCACGCCTGATTGTATGCGTTTGCCGAACCCGTCGATCAACAGGTGGGTGAAGGCGGGGATTGTAGCGCGGGTCGGGCTACGAGTCGGCTCGGGATCGGATGGCGCGTTCGATGCGAATTGCGGTAAACGGTAAAGCGTCCGCCTGGCCGCCGTCTTGGCCCAGCAGATTGGACGGTGGCTCTCGCGTCGAGGTTTAGGGGCGAAGGCTTCGCCGGGAATTTGTCCGGATCAGAGCACCGCGTCTGAGGGGCGTTCCACGAGGTGTAGGAGATTGCCTTCGGGGTCGGTGAAGAATAGCACGCGTCCGCCGCCTCCGGCGGGCTTGGGTTCCTCACTGAAAATGACTCCCCGCCGGGCGAGTTCCTCGCGGGCGGTGTCGATGGAGTTCACACGCAGGGCGAAGTGTCGGATCCCGGCGACGGAGTTGTCCCGGACATCCGCCACGACCCGTCCGCAGGGTCCGATCTCAAGGACCAGCGGTCCGGGGATTTCGACGAAGAATAGCGGGACGACCGCGTCGCTCCATTTCACGGTGCCGTCCAACACCCGGACATACCAGTTGGCCAGCGATGTCGGATCGGAAGCGGGCAGGCCGATGTGTTCGATTTTCCAAAGTGAGATGCTCATGATTGGTCAGAGATCCAGTGCCCGGCCGGCTTGGATGGATTCCATCGCGGCGAAGGTCAGGTGCATGCTTTGGTGGCCTTGTTGCCATGGAAAGAGGTGCGGTCCTTGCCCCGCCAGAAAGGAGGCCCAGCCGAGCATCTGCTCCGCGTGGCCTTTCGAACTGAACGATGATTTCGATATGGCGCGGCCTCGGTGGGTGATCAGTTTTTGAAAGTTTTCAATCTCCGCCACCAATCCGGCTCCGTAGACGGTGATTTTTTCCTTCGGATAGCTGGTGTCGCCCTCGCCGGTGTAAACCAGTTGTCCCGCCGAGCCGTCGGCGAACTCGATCTGTGCGGCGATACTGTCGGGGAAGGGAAGGGCTCCGTCCGATTTGCCGAGCGTTTGGGCGAAGACGCGCACCGGGCGCGAACCGAAGAGGAAGCAGAAGTAGTCGAAGAAATGACAGGCTTCGCCGAGGACACGGCCGCCGCTTTCCGCGTGGTTCGCGTACCAATGGGAGGGGTCCAGTCGGCCGGCGTTGACGCGGATGCTGGCGGTTTTGGGTCCCGGTGTGGCGGCGAGTATTCTTTTGAGTTCGATTGAGGCGGGGGCGTGGCGTCGGTTGAATCCGATCTGCAGGCTGCCCTTGCTTTCCGCCACCGCCTTGTGGATCGCCTCCAGTTCCCCGCGGCGGAGACAGAGCGGTTTCTCGACGAAGATGTGTCGATTTGATTTCAGCGCCGCGAGCACCAGCTCCGAGTGCAGGTGATGTCGTGTGCTGATGATGACCGCCCGATTGCCTTCCGCTGCCAGGGCGTCGTCGGCGGTGGTGGCCGCGTTTCGAAAACCGAACGAGGTCATCACATGATTCGCACTGAGCGAGGTCTGGTTGACGACCGTGCCGAAGGGCGCGCATCCTTTCAGGTGCGGCAAGAGCATCGTTCGGGCGAAGTTGCCCGCGCCGAGGATGTCCAGTGCCTCGACGGGCGAGTGGTTCTGAAAACCGGTTTTCGGGATCGCGACGGCGGGCTTGGGGTTTTCAGCTTGGGGAGTTTCCGACGGCTCCCCGTATTCGATGACCACGCCCACGTCCTTTGCCGCGCCTTCGCCGAGTTCACGGTAAACGTCGGTGCAGTTCGCGAATCCGACGGTGCGGGTTGTCAGCGCGTCCACCCGCAGCTGTCCTGTCCGCATGAGATGCAGGCAGGCTTCGAAGTTTCGCCCTTCGGTCCAACGCACGTGGCCGATGGGGTAGTCGCCGCCTCCGAATTCGTAGGCGGGATCGTATCGTCCGGGGCCGTAGGAGCGTGAATAGCGGACGTCGATTTCCTTGCCGTAGCAGACTTTCCAATCGAGTTCGGTGTGGGTGTTCCCGACGATGACAAGGCGGCCCCGATCCCGGAGGGCCGCAACGGCCTGGTCGATCGGGCCGTTGCTGCTTGCCGCAGTGCAAACGACGACCGCGTCGACGCCGAACCCGTCTGTCCAGTCCTCCACCGCCGCGAGAAGATCCGTTTCGCCGGACGCCACGAAGCGCTCGGCTCCGACCTTCCCGGCGAGTTCCCGTCGTGAGGACAACAGATCCGCCGCCATCACGCGGGCACCGGCGATGGCCAGCAGGTTGGTGGACAGCAGGCCGACCAAGCCTTGTCCCAGCACGAGCACGCGGTCGCCGAGCCGGGTTTCCGACTGCCGCACCGCCTGCATCGCGATCGAGGCGATGGTGGTGTAGGCCGCCATTGAAGCGTCCAGTCCCTCGGGGACGCGCGCCATGAGCAGATCGGGTTGGGCGATGTATTCGGCGTGGAAGGCGCATTCCGCCCCCGCGCAGGCGACGCGGTCTCCGACGCGAAAGCGGGTGTTGCCGGGGTCGATTTGTTCGATCACGCCTGCGGCGCTGTATCCGAGCGGTGTGGGGGAGGAGAGCCGGTTGCGTACCTTGTCCCATGCCGTGCGCCAGCCGAGGTTGCGTGCCGTCTCAAGGACTTTTCGGACCTGGTCCGGGCGGGCTTTCGCCTTTTGGAGCAGGTTCATGTTTGCCTGCTCGACCTTCATTTTCTCCGTTCCGATGCTGATGACGGAATGGGTGACGCGCACCAAGGCGCCTCCGGGAGGCGGCGTGGGCATGGGCACGTCCTGAAGTTCGAGGCGGCCGTCCTGGTACTGGGCGATCTGTTTCACGGCGGGCGGAGCGTTTCAAATCCCTTTCCCGAAAGCAACGACGCGGAGGGCCTGGAAAAGTCATTTTGTTGCCATGCCTTCGGAAAATCGCTTACCTAGCGGCCGACAATGCCCAGTGTCGCCGAACATCTTCGAGCCGGTCGTGAAGGGCGGAAGTGGACGATCCATCAGGTGGCCGATGCCACCATGATCAAGACCGAGCACATCCGCTCCCTTGAGAACGGGGATTACAGCCCGTTCAGCGCGCCCGTGTACATTCGCGGTCACGTGAAGGCGCTGGCCCGGGCATTGCAGCTCGATCCGGGCGTGATTCTTGTCCAGCTGGATCAGGAACTTTCCCAGACGGAGGAGTTCAGCGCGCCGCCCAGCCTCAGCCCGAGGCGCAAAGGTGCCCTGGATTGGGTGATGTTGCAGATCTCGAAGATGCACCTGCAGGTGTTGGCGCCGTTTATCATTCTGGTCGCGTTGCTTGGATCGATCGTCTGGGGATACACGCTCTGGCGTCAGAATCAGGCGACCGATCCGCTCAAGGACCTCGGACAGGGCATCTATCAGGGGCAGCTTCAGGTGGGCGGGCAATACCTTCCGTTGCCGGCAGGTGCCACAAATCCGCCTTCCTCCACCCGCTAGCCCCCCTTTTCAATTCCAGTTCTCCGTGACCCCAAAAACGAAACAATCCCCGTCCACTCCCGCGCCCACACGGGTGGGAATGGTGTCCCTCGGTTGCGCCAAGAATCTGGTCGACGCCGAAATCATGCTCGGAACCCTGCTCAAGCAGGGCATCGAGATCACGAACGAGACCGAGGACGCGGACGTGGTCATCGTCAACACCTGTTCGTTCATCGACTCGGCCCAGGAGGAATCGGTGGACACGATTCTGGAAAGCGACGCCGTTCGGAAAGGCGCGCGAAAAGGACAGGCGCTGATCGTCTCGGGCTGTTTGCCCCAACGATTCAAGAAGGAACTGCCGACGCTGCTGCCGGAGGTGGACGCGTTCATGGGAATCGATCAGGTGAGTGAAATTCCCGCGATCGTCCGGCAGGCCTTGGCCAATCGCGAGGCGAAGCTCAAGGCGCGAAAGAAGAAGACGGCCAAATCGACGAAGGGTGTGACCCGGACCCTGGCCAAGCTGGACGCGCATCGCGGCGAGTCGAGTCATGAGCGGAGCGAGGTGATCCGAGGGACGGACAAGTTTGGAAACACGGCGCAGGTGGTGACGCCGACCGAGGAGCCCTTTGTCGATGTGAACCTGCGGCCGACCTATATTCCGGACGTGTCCACGCCGCGTTACAAGCTGACCCCGGGGCACCTTTCCTATTTGAAGATTGCCGAGGGCTGCAACCATCCCTGCAGCTTTTGCATCATCCCCCGAATGCGCGGCACACACCGCAGTCGCCAGCAGTCCGATGTGGTTGCCGAGGCCAGGCAGCTCATCAAGAGCGGGGTGAGGGAGATCAATCTCATCGCGCAGGACACGACCTATTACGGTCTGGACCTTCGCCCGAACGCTTCCCGGGCCATCGCGTCGCCGGAGCGTTTCAAGGCCGCCACGAAATCCCTGGCTGCGGACGCGACCACGATCTGTTCGTTGCTTCGGGAATTGAACGGTCTGCGCGGAGATTTCTGGATCCGGATGCTTTACACCCATCCCGCCCACTGGACCGACGAGTTGATCGACACCATCCGCGAATGCCGCAAGGTCGCGAAGTATGTCGACATTCCACTCCAGCACATTCATCCGACCATGCTGGAGCGGATGCGGCGTGAGACGTCCAGCGAGTATATCGTCGATCTGCTGAAGCGCATCCGGGCCGGCGTGCCCGGGATCGCGCTGCGGACGACCTTCATCGTCGGATTCCCCGGCGAAACCGAAAATCACTTCGAGGCCTTGCTGGACTTCATTCGGGAAACCCGCTTTGAGCGGCTGGGCGTCTTCACCTATTCGAAAGAGGACAAGACCGTAGCCGGCAAGATGGGGCGTCAGATCCCGGACGAGATCCGGCAGGAACGCCGCGCCTTGGCCATGGCCGAGCAACACGACATCGCGCGGGAGATTTCTGAAGCGTTTGTCGGGAGGAAACTGAAGGTGCTGGTTGAAAAACGAGCCAGCGAGGACGACCTCCAGCAGGCCAGCATCAGCTCCTGGGAGCACGGGTTGATCCGCGACGGAGCCGACGCGCCGGCGATCAAGGGGCACTATCTGGTGGCACGCGGCGAGGCGGACGCGCCGGACATCGACGGAAGGGTTTACATCAAGACGCCCGCCCGCAAAGACGTCCTGCCGGTGGGCCGATTCGCCAAGGTGAAAATCGTCGGGCACACGGACTTTGATCTGATTGCTGAACCGGCCTGACGCCTTGCCCCACCTAGAGAAGGCTGAAAAAACTGGCCAAATCAACGGATTGCCCCGCATCGTGCAGATCGACCGCGCGCATGAATCTCCCCAACAAACTGACCGTATCGCGCCTCGTTCTCACCCTGTTTTTTCTGGTGGCGGTGTTTCGAAGCTTCGAATGGCACAACACCGTGGCGCTGGTGTTGTTTTTGGTGGCCAGCATCACGGACTTCTTCGACGGCCAGATTGCCCGCGCCCGGAAGTTGATCACGAACTTCGGAATCCTGATGGATCCGTTGGCGGACAAGATCCTGACCTGTTCGGCCTTCATCGCCCTTGTTGAGCGCGGAGTGATCGAGCCCAAGGTGGGGGTTCAGGTTCACGCGTGGATGGTGTGCGTCATCGTGGCCCGGGAACTGGCGATCACGGGATTGCGCATGATGGCGGCCTCCAAGAACCTCGTGCTGGCGGCGGAGGGCTACGGCAAGCACAAGACGATTTCGCAGATGATGTGCCTGACCGCGATGCTGGTCCTCGTTTGCCTTCCTGAATGGGGCTCGACCGGCGTCGCCCTGTTTGGAACCTGGCTGCCGTGGTTCTGCGTGGTCTCCATATGGATCACCGTCCTCCTGACGCTCTTCTCGGGCTGCATGTATCTCTGGAACAACCGCAGCCTGTTTCTCGACGATCTTTGAGGACCTGCTGGATTCGATCTGGGAGAGTTGCATTTCCGGGATGATCGACCAGACTGCGGGAGTTCGGCCGGGCATCTCCGATGAAGACCAGGATTCGATTTTTGCGTGGAGCGGGGCAAACGGGGTTCCTTGTCTTTCTGACATTCTGCCTGTCGAGCCTTGGGCAGACGCCTCCCGGTGACCTGACCGAGCTGAGCTTGGAGCAGATACTGAGTCTGCCGATCGTTCGGCGCCCGACCGCGGATCCGGGGCTGGGCCCGGCGATGAAGGAGATTCCGCGCTGGTCGATCGGTTACCGCTACATTCACGCCAATTTCTCAGGGCATCGCGATGGCACGGACAGTCTGTCGAACGCCGAGATTCTGGCAACGGCCCCCCTGACCAGCGACAAGCGTTTCCTGATCCTGCCGACGAATATCCGACAGGAGGCTCACGTGTTGGAATTGGGATATCGGGCCAGCGACCGGCTTTCGGTGACGGTGCTGGCTCCCTATATTTTTCAATCGACGGAACATGTCAGCACGATTCCCGGCTTTGCGGATTTCACGATTGAATCGCATGGGTTTGGTGATGTTTCGGTGACCCCTTCGTGGCGGGCATGGGGCCGGGGCGAACACTCCCTTCATCTGGTTGGCGGGCTCAGTGTCCCCTTTGGATCCATCAACGAGACAGGGGACACGCCGAGCCCCGGTGTGAACAACTCGCTTCCTTATACGATGCAGATCGGGTCCGGGACCTTTGATTTGTTGCCCGGCCTTGCCTACAAGGGCGGCCATGAGCGGTGGAGTTGGAGCGTGCAGGCGTTGGCCACGGTGCGGTTGGGCCGAAATTACCGAGGCTACTCGCTTGGCAACCGGTACGTTCTGACCGGGCGATTGAGCCGGCGCGTGACAGATTGGTTTGAGCCGCTGATCGGGCTGCGTGCCCAGAGCTGGGAACGAATCGATGGCTCGGATCCCAACCTGGCGGTCTTCGCCGGTCCGTTGTATCCGGCCTCCGTCGCTGATCCTCGAAAATACGGGGGGCAGAAGGTGAACGCTTCGGTGGGGGTCCGTTTTCATATCACCAAGGGCCCTTTGAAAGGCGGAACCTTTGAGTTTCAGGCGGGAGTTCCGGTGTATCAGCGCCTGCACGGACCCCAACCCGAGGAGCAGTGGCAATTGAACGGCGGATGGAAACTGGGATTTTGAAACCGGGCGGATCAGGACGGCTGCGCGGGTGCCTGGTGCTGGCGGCCGCGCTGGTGTCCGGTGTCCTGTTTGCGCCGGTCGTGGCGCAGTCTGCGGAAGGGGTGGACGAGTACCGCGCGAAGGCGGCTTTTCTCTACAACTTCAGCAAGTTTGTGATTTGGCCGGAAAGCGTCGCGAAGGATGACGAGCGTCCCTTCGTGATCGGCGTGGTCGAAAACGCCCCGATGGCAGCGGTCCTGACCAAGGAGCTTGTCGGGAAACAAATCGGAGGGCGTTCCGTCGTTGTGCGCGAAGTTCGTGATTTGCGGAACGCCGAGGGATGCGAGGTCGCGTATTGCACGAGCGCGCAACTGAAGGCTCTGCCCGAGTCACGCCGGATTCGGCTGGAGCGGGCCGGGTTGATGACGGTCGGGGACGGCAGGGCCTTTCTGGATGCCGGTGGCGTGCTCGCGCTCGAGTTGGTTGAAGATCGGCTCGCGTTTGAAATCAATGTGGGTGCCTCGCGGCGGAGCGGTCTTCAGATGAGCGCCAACCTGCTCGGGCTTGCCTTGTCGGTGGTGGATCGGTGAATCGGGAGGGCTTCAGAGGATGAACTGGTTTCAAGACATGGCCCTGCATCGAAAGCTCACGGTGATCGTGTTGCTGACGACGATCTTTGCCATGCTGATGGCCTCCATCGGGATTGTTCACTATCAGGGGATCGCCGCCCGCGAATTCATGGTTCGCGAGATGGAGACGACCGCCGAGATTGTCGGGCGGAACAGCGCGGTGGCGCTGCGATTTCAGGTTGTCAAAGATGGGCAAAGCATTCTGGAGTCGTTGGCCCCGAAGAAGCATGTGGTTCGGGCCTGCCTGTTGCGACCGGACGGGGAGCTGTTCGCCGAATACTCCGTGTTCCGCGCGGTGCCGCCGCCGAAACCGGGCGCATTGGTGGACGGGCATCATTTCACCTCGGAGCATCTCATGGTGGCGCGGCGCATTGTGCACGACGGCGACACGCTGGGCTTCGTGCACCTGACCTCGGATCTGGCGTTTTTGCGCGATCAGCGGCGGCGGACGATTGCGACAACCGCCCTCGTCCTGATGGGCGCGACAGGGCTGGCGCTCGTGCTGTCCTATTTGGGGTTGCGCGCGGTGTCGCGCCCGATCCGGAGACTGGTCGAAACCGCGAAGGAGATTTCCCGATCGGGGGATTATGCCGTGCGGGCTCCGAAGTATGGGGAGGACGATCTCGGTCGCCTGACCGAAGGCTTCAACCGGATGCTGGAGCAGATTCAGGAGCGTGACGCGGAGTTGAAGCGAACCGGCGACGAGCTTCAGAAACACCTCACCGAGCTTGCCTTGGAGAAGGAGCAGCTGACGCGGTCCCGCCAACGGGAAGGGGAGCTGGTCGAGAAGCTTTCGCGCTCCGAGCGGCTGGAATCGCTCGGCCTTCTGGCCGGCGGGGTCGCGCACGATCTCAACAACATTCTGGGGCCGATGGTGGCGTATCCCGAGCTCGTGCTGGAACTTTTGCCCGACTCCGAAAAACGGATCCGGCACATGATCCGGCAGATCAACGACTCCGGGCGGAAAGCGTCTGGGGTCATTCGCAATCTGCTGACGATGGGGCGGCGCGGCTCGTATGAGCTGGAGGTGGTTCGGCTCAACGACGTGGTTCATTCGTTCCACGACTCGCCTGAGTTCAGCGAGATGCAACGCAACTACGAAAACGTGAATCTGCGGCTTGAGCTTGCCGCCGACCTGTGGCCGATCCAGGCGTCGGTCTCACACATGAACCAGGTGGTGATGAATCTGATCATCAACGCGTTCGAGGCGATTGGTCGGGAAAACGGCGAGGTGGTTGTCCGCACGGAGCGGGCAGGGGTGAACGAGGCCATCGACGGCTATCAGACGATCGAGGTG
>JADHOF010000087.1 GCA_016779125.1 Verrucomicrobiia bacterium
CGGATCGCCGAGTAAAACCCGATCCCTTTCGTGACTGGTTGGAAATCAAGGGCGCGACCGGACACAATCTGAAGGATGTCCACGCCCGATTTCCGGTCAGTTGCCTCTCCTGCGTCACCGGCGTTTCGGGCTCCGGCAAGAGCACACTTGTCGAGGACACCCTTCGGCGGGCCCTCTTCCGCAAATGGTATGGCTCCAAGGAAAAGCCCGCCGAGCACCGCGCCATCAAGGGCGACGACAAGTTTGACAAGATCATCGTCATTGACCAGAGCGCCATCGGTCGCACGCCGCGAAGCAATCCCGCGACCTACACCGGCATCTTCAACCTGATCCGGGACCTCTTCGCCAAGCTGCCCGCAGCCAAGATCCGCGGCTACGGACCGGGCCGATTCAGCTTCAACGTCAAGGGCGGCCGTTGCGAAAAATGCCTCGGTGACGGACTGCTGAAAATTGAGATGCAGTTTCTGCCTCCGGTTTACGTGACCTGCGACGCCTGCAACGGCCGGCGCTACAACCGCGAAACCTTGGAGATCAACTACAAGGGCGTGAACATCGCCGACGTGCTCGACATGACCGTCGATGACGCGGTGAACTTCTTCCGGGCGATCCCCCAGATTCAGGAGGTCTGCCGCACCCTGGCCGAGGTCGGACTTGGTTACGTCAAACTCGGCCAGCAAGCCACCACGCTATCCGGCGGCGAGGCACAGCGGGTGAAGCTGGCCGCCGAACTCGCACGCAAGTCAACGGGCAAGACACTCTACATTCTCGACGAACCCACCACGGGACTCCATTTCCACGACGTCGCCAAGCTGCTCGACGTGTTGTTCCGCCTACGCGATGCGGGTAACACGCTGATCGTCATCGAGCACAATCTCGACGTCATCAAGTGCGCGGACTGGATCATCGACATGGGCCCCGAAGGCGGCGACGCCGGCGGGGAAATCGTCGCGCAGGGTTTCCCCGACGTTGTCGCGAACGAAACCAGAAGCCACACCGGCAGCTTTTTGCGTCGAATCCTGCCCTCTGGATCACCATAGTCGCCGCGTGGTCCAAGCCCTCCAAACCGCCACGATGAAACGCCTCGTTCTGGCGGTGATTCTTCTGAGAGCGTTCGCGTCCCTCCTCGCACAGGATGGCAACCCGCCCCCGTCCCCCGAGCAGCACGAGTTCAACGCCGCGCTCCAAGCGTTCGAAGACGGACTGATGGACCACGCCCGGGCCGAGGCGGAGTTCAACGCGTTTCTCGAAAAATGGCCAAACTCCGACCTGCGACAGGCGGCGGCCCTCTATCTCGCCCGAACTCATCTGCTTCGAGGACACCACCAGCGCGCCGTGGAAATTCTCACCAGCCGCCTGCCGGATGCCGGCAAATGGGCCGACCGATACCAGTTCTGGATCGGGGAGGCCTGGTTCGCCGCCGAAGAATTCGAAAGAGCCGCATTGGCCTACGCGGACATGCTCGCCACCCATCGGGATTCCGACCTGCGATTCCGCGCCGCCTACAACGAGGCGTTGTCCCGCCTGAGGCTCCGACAATACGGCGACGTGCGCAGTCTGCTGGAGAATCCGGCAGGGCCGTTCCAGCAAGGCGTCGCGCTTTTCCCGAACGATCCTCTCGTCTCCTCCGGCCACCTTCTCCTCGCCGAGACCCGCCTTGAGGTGAACGACCCGGCCGGCGCGCAGGACGCTCTCAACAATCTCAAGGGCTGGGAGCTCGACGCCATGCAGAAATGGCAACGCCAATATCTCCTCTGCCGACTGGCCCGGATCACAGGGGAACCGGAAGCCGCCCTCACGGCCACAACCAACCTGCTTTCGCTCGCCGAACCCATCGGACTCCCAACCGCCAGAGCCCGCACCTTTCATCTCCAGGCCGGCATTCTGGAACAGCTCGGCCGGCCCGACGACGCCCTGGCCGTGCTCAAGAACAACCTGAGCCCGTCCACGCCGCCCAGTTTGAAACGAGAGGCCCTTCTGAAGGTGGTGGATCTCAACGTCGAGCGGGGACGTCTCGCCGTGGCCGTCGAAACCCTCGACCACTATTCGGCCAATCACACCAACGATCCGGCGCTGCCCCTGGCGTGGCGCACGGTCGGCGAACTCCGTCTGCGCAGCTTCCACGAACTGGACTCCAACCAGCGCGCCAGCGACGCGGCCACGAATGTCATCCGGCAGGCTGTCGCCAACTTTTCCTCGTCTCTGAAATTCGGCTCCGCCCAACACGGCAGCACCTCCTTCTATCGCGGATGGTGCCATTGGTACCTCGGCGATTGGGGAAACGCGGCGCTTGATTTTGAATCCGCCACCGAACGCCTGCCCTTCTCCCAGCAACAGGCGATCGCCCGCTTCAAGCTCGCCGAATGCCAGCTCCGCCTGGGCGACACCACGAACGCCGTTTCAACGCTTTCAAATCTCATCCAGCACTACCGCCAATCGGCCCGCCTCCGAAACGGACTGTTGGACGGCGCCTTATACACGCTGCTACGCGCATCCGTGATCGTCGGTGATCTGGAACAGGCGGAGGAGTCGGTGCAACACATCCTGAGCTGGTACGGCGACAGTTTTTTCGGCGACCGCTCCCTCCTCTTCTACGGACAGGCGCTCAACCAGCACGGACATCCAAGCGACGCGCGCGCCGCGTTTGAGGAGCTGCTCGCGCGTTTCCCCGACTCCAAACTCGCCCCACGCGTTCAGATGGCCATCGCGCGCACCTTTGAAAAGGAACGCAACTGGTCGGCCGCCGCCTTTCAACTGCAAACCTGGGCGGGCCGTTTCCCGAAGGACCCGATGCTGGCGGACGTGGAATACGAGAGAGCCTGGTTGACACACCAGTCGGGCTCCTCCGATCACGCCTTCCAGCTCTACACCAATTTCGTGCACCGCTTTCCAAAACATGCCAACGCTCCGCTCGCCGAAAAATGGGTCGCGGACTATTTCTTCAACCAAGGCCTTTTCGTAAAGGCTCAGGAAACCTACCAGACCCTTTACGAAAAGCCGGACTGGGGGAACGAGCGACTCAAGTATGAAAGCCGTATCGCGGCCGGACGCGCCGCCCTTGCCGGGGGGCTGATCAATGAGGCCACGAATTCGTTCCTCAGCCTGGCCCGCGACGATTCCTGTCCCCTGGATCTCCAGCCCGAAATCTGGTTCGCCCTCGGCGACTCCTTCTCGGTGGCCCAGCATCACGATCTCGCAATCAACGCCTTCAACCGGATCACAAACTTTTTCTCGGGAAGCCGCCTCGTCCCCTACGCACTCGGCCGGATCGGCGACAGCCACCTCCAATTGGCCCGCACGGACGGCAAACGACTGGACAGCGCGGACATCGCCTACCGGCTCGCCCTGAAGCATCCCGGAGCAGAAGCCCCCGCCCGAACCCTCGCGGAATTCGGCCTGGCGCAGGTCGCAGAACATCGACGCCTGACCAACGACGCAATCAATCACTACTCAAACATCCTCTACCGGAAGAATCTCAAGCCCGACGATCCGGTCGACTTCCACTCGATCAAGGAATCCGGCTATGCGATCGCCCGCCTTCTTGAAAACGGCGGGGACATGGAAGGCGCCCTCAAGATTCTGAATCGTGTCACCGACAACTTCCCGTCGCTGAAGCCGGTGTTGACGCCACGGATCGAGCGCCTCGAAAGCAAATTGCGCAAACCCTGACCCTGCCTAACAACGCCCTTTTCGCTTGCGCCGCCCCCGCTCGAACCCACAATCCCGAACCAGCAAAACCCTGATCCAATCATGTCTGTACGCCGCCTCCCCGTTTACATCCTCGCCGACTGCTCCGGCTCCATGAACGGAGCCCCCATCGAATCGGTAAAGTCCGGAATCCGGGCCCTTCACAGCGAACTCATGGGCGATCCCTCGGCCGTCGAATCCGCCTATCTTTCGGTGATCACCTTTGACAGCAACGCCCAACAAATCGTTCCGCTCACCGAGATCACCAGCTTCAATCCTCCCGAGTTCACTGCCGGCGGCACCACCGCCTTCGGCTCCGCGCTCACACTGCTCAAGGATTGCGTGGCCCGGGAGGTGCGACAAACGACCGACGAGGAGAAGGGCGATTGGAAGCCCTTGATCTTCATCTTCACCGACGGGGCACCGACGGACCGTTGGGACGAGCCCGCCGCCACGCTCAAAAGGAACCGCCCGGGAAACATCATCGCCGTGGCTTGCGGCGATGCCGCCGATCCCGACATCCTCAAACAGGTGACGGAAACCGTCCTGATCATGAAGGACATGTCCCCCGAAGCCTTCAAACAATTCTTCAAGTGGGTTTCCGCCTCCATCAAACAAACCTCGCAAAAAATCGGTGCCGGCCCCGCCGCACCCGCCGAGGGAATCGCGCTGCCTCCGCCTCCACCGGAAATCATCATTCATCCCTGACCACCGGATTCCCTCGTGAGCCTCAAAAACTGGCTGTTCGGTTCGGATGAACCCGGCATGGAAAAGCCGAATGCTCCAATGCCATGCCCCCCCGCCGCGTCCGCGAAGCCGGATCAACCAGCAGACACATCCGGCACAGTGAAAAAACAAGAATCACAAACGGACAGGGGAGAGGCAAAACCGACGGAACCCGTTCCCCCTCTGAAGGACAACCCTGTCCCTCTTGCGAGCGAAGACGTTGAACACACCCAGATTCTGACCCGGGAACAGATTCGGGCGATGAGCGACGAGGACCGCGAAAAGGCCAAACCGATCAAGTTCGTTCCTCCACCAAAATCCGGCGTCGAAAAGGGCACGAAGGAAACAGAAACCCATTCCCGGTCCCAATCCGGATCAGATCTGAAGCCCGAGGAGCAATCCACACCAAAGCCCCAAGGGACGATCGCAGCCGCCACGTGGAAGATCGAAGCCGTCAATGAACCCTGGGTTCCGGCCGAGGTCGCCAAGGCCTTCCCCTCGCTCGCGGCCCAGGTGTACAGCGATCACGAAGCGGTCGAACGTGTCCTGCCCGGATGGCGCCTGATCGGCGGGAGTCGGCGCGGACGCAAGCAGGCACACGACGCGCGCTTTCGCGAAGACGCGATGTACTTCGGTGTGTCGGCGGAGATCACGGTGCTTTCAGTGGCGGACGGTGCCGGCAGTTGCCGTCTGAGCCGAATCGGGTCCCACATCGCCGTCCGCGAAACCGTCTATCACGCGCTTTCCTCCGCCGGTTCAATTCCCCCTGAGGACCGTAAAGACTCCTCGAAACTGGAAGCCTCGCTCAAAAAGATCCTTACCGACTCCGTCAAAACCGCACGGAAACGCGTGATCGAGGTCGCCGAGAAATCGGGGCTCAACCCGAAGGAATTTCGGGCAACCTTGCTCACAGTCATTCTTTGGCGCGACGGTGACACTGAACTGCTCCTTTCAAATCAGGTCGGCGACGGCGCGATCGCCGTCATCAAGAGTGACCAATCCATCCTGAAATTCGGTGAATCGGACAGCGGCGCGTTCTCGGGTGAAGTATCCTGTTTCCTCACGGACACAGAAGGCGACGCCAAGGCGGAGATCGTCCGTAGCATTCCGGACGCCCACGACGTCGAAGCCCTGTTCCTCTGCTCGGACGGGATCGAGGATCCCTTCTACCCGATCGACAAAAAGGCCGCCGACATATTTCGCCAATGGCATACCGGTGTCACCGAAGCACTCGACGGTTTCAAAAGTCAACCGACTCAGGAAGCCGTCTTTCACGAGGAAGCTGCCGCTGGGGCACTGGCTCGCTGGCTCGAGTTTGAAAAACGCGGAGAAAACGACGACCGCACCATTCTGGTCCTCCATCGTCTGCCCGTCCGAATGAAGTTCTGATCAACGGGGTATGGAGTATCTCAAGGCGCGCACGACCGGTGGTCGGGAAATCGTGTTCGAGCGCGAACCCATCACTTCCGGCGGGGAGAAGGTCGTTTTCTTCACCAAGGACCGAACCGAGGTCATCGGCTTCTTTTTCGGAAAACTCGACAACCCGCACGAGCGGCGATCACGCCTCTTTCGGATCGTCGGCGACTACAATCCGACCCTCGAAGGCTCCCAATCCGAGTATTGGAAACGGCATTTCTGCTGGCCCACCGACATCGTCGACGGCGAACTCGGCATCCCTCCGGATTTCATCAAGCGCCACCACCTCAGCCGGCCCCTGCTCGGCGTGGTCTGTCCGGCCTATCGGCCGAACTTCTTCTTTCGGGACAAGACCGGCAACGTGCGCGAGAAGAACGGGCGCTGGTTCACAGGCTCCAAGGCGCGAAAACTATTGCCCGAGAGCGAGCGCGGGGACTTTCTCCGATACATCCAATGCTGTTCCATCATGGCGAGCGGCGTCCGCCGGCTCCACTTCGCCGGGCTCGCCCACTCCGACCTTTCACACAGCAACGTCCTGATCGACCCAAAACACGGCGACGCCTGCGTGATCGACATTGATTCGCTTGTCGTCCCCGGACTGGCGCCCCCCAGCGTCCTCGGAACACCGGGCTACATCGCGCCCGAAGTCGTCATCGGGCACGCCCTGCCCTCCATCGAAACCGACCTACACGCCCTGGCCGTGCTGCTTTACGAGACGCTGCTGCTGCGGCATCCGTTGCAGGGCCCAAAGATTCACAGCCGCGTGCCGGAAGAGGATGAACTTCTCGGCATGGGGGCCAACGCGCTCTATATCGAGCATCCCGAGGACCCGTCAAACCGACTTAGAACTCCGCCAACGGTCCCGGTCAGCCGATTGGGTCCCTATCTCGAATCACTCTTCCAGCGGGCCTTCGTGGATGGTCTCCACGCTCCGAGAAAACGCCCGTCCGCGGCCGAGTGGGAGAAGGCACTCACCAAAACGCTGGATCTCATCCACCCGACCCCGGACGGGAAAGACTGGTTTATCCTTGCGCGAGGCATGCCCAATACATGTCCGAACACCGGGCAGGCGTGGCATCGCCCCGTTCCGATCATGGACTTGTTCCGGGAGAAAGGCACCGGTGCCTACAGCGACGATCAACACGCCGTGACGATCTGGAACAACCGTTACCTTTACCGCTGGCACATTTATTCGAACCTGAACCCCCTCCAGACCAGCCGCGAGACCCAGGCCTACTTCAGCTTTCATCAGGACCGCTGGTGGCTCGTCAATCAAAGCGGCAATGACATGATCATCGTGGACGAGAAGGAGTATCTACGCAACGGACACGCAGTGGAGATTACACCGGAATTGAAAATCCTGCTTTCGCCCGAGGAATTCGGGCGCCTCGCCATCTTCAACTTTCTCGACCCGGCAGGTTGATCGCCGCCCGCGGGGCCTTTTCCCAAACCACATCCGGAGTAACGCCCATCCTGGTGCCAAGATCCGCAGCCGATGGAACGGTGGGCAACTTCGCCGTGTTCCCCTCGTCATCGAAAACATTTATTTCACTGCAGCGAAGGCACTCGACCCGAATCCAGATCGCCGTGTCGCCAGTTTGCTGACGCATCGTCCAATCAGATTTGTCGACCTCCTCCCACTCCCGCGAGCGTCGCGACATCATTTGAATATTCGAGCGCGACGCGGCCGGGATGCAAAGCGGACTGTGACACGTGCAACAGACAAAGTTCGCAATTCGATTTCTAAGGGAAAGTTCGCGATTGGAGACACGCTCCCGGGTTGCCGCCTCCCGCAAGGCCGAAAACCCCAACAGGACAATCATCACGAAGCCGGCAAGCCAGAATATAGTGGGTATCGATGCCGTCTCGTTCACGTTTGCAATAAAACCAAAGCAGAGAGTGGCACTGTCACGTCATCGTGACAATTTGATTCGAATCGGTATTGCGATCCGACGAGCTCCCTCCAAGATTCCGGATATGGATCTCGATGCCGCCAAAAACACGATCTCCCGGAGCCTTTCCAAGACCGATTCATTGCTCCAACGCACCGCTTTCGACGAGTGGATGATTGTGAATCTAGTAGGCCTTCATCGAGAGGTCCTTCACTACTCGGGCTCCCGCCCTCAGTCGGCCCAGAACCAGTTCACCGATGATCTGCGTCCGCTGGGACGGGAATTGATCGATCGAAATCACAGAGTTGGGAACGTTGATTTCGTGCCGGACGGCGACGGTCCCGCCTTCGACGTTCTTCTCACCTTGGGCGTCGGTCTCTTCGCTATCCTGAACGACACCCGAGGCAGCACTTCCGATCTCCGCCAGCTGCCCGCATGGCAGGATGTGGAGCACGAACTCATTCGCCTCGGGGACGCGTTTCTGGCAGATCCCCTCGCGCTCTGAGGAATTACGGCACCTATCGCACCAGCGGTTCCGCCTTCGGGCGGGCTCCGAGCTCGAAGTCCCAAACCGCGCGACCAAAACGCTTCAGATCCTCAAGCAGAAGGTAATTCATCGGCACCAGAAACAGCGTGACACAGGTCGCGAAGAGGATTCCAAAACCGAGCGAAACCCCCATCGGAATCAAAAACTGGGCCTGCGTGCTTTTTTCAAACATCAGCGGCACGAGCCCGACAAAAGTCGTCAGCGAGGTCAGCATGATCGCGCGGAATCGGTCCCCGCCGGCAATTCTGACCGCCTCGTCCACCGACATCCCCTGCTGTCTGCGCTTGTTGACGAAGTCCACCATCACAAGGCTGTCGTTCACCACCACACCGGACAACGCCAGCATCCCGAAAAGACTCATGATACTCAGCGACAACCCCATGATCAGATGGCCCAGCACCGCGCCGATAAGGCCAAACGGGATTACGGACATGACAATGAGCGGCTGCACGTAGTCTTTGAAGGGAATTGCCAAAAGCACGTAGATGGCGAAGAGGATCAAGCCCATACCGACGAACATGGTGGAAAACGATTCCGCCCGCTCCCGGGCCTCTCCCTCGATGGAATAACTCATCCCGTGAAATTCCCTCATCAGTCCGTCCAGGAAGTCGGTCAAGCCCGCTTCGACAAGCGACGCGTCCACCCTTTCCTTGTCCATGTCGGCCGTAACGCTGATCGTCCGGTTACGATTCACGCGGCGGATCGTCGAAAAGCTCTTGCCCATCGTCGCGTCCGCCACGGTCGAAAACGGAACCTCAACCCCGGCAGGCGTCCTGATACGCATTTCCTCAAGGCTGGCCAACGATTCCCGTTCCACCTTGGGATACCGCACCATGACGCGAACATCATCGCGACCGCGCTGTATCCGCTGCGCCTGCGCCCCGAAGAAAGCTTGTCGCGCCTGTTGGGCAAGGTCGTTCAAGGTGAGCCCGAGCAATTCCGCCTCGGGTTTGATCTTCAGTTTGATCTCGGGCTTGCCGTCCTGAAACGTGTCCATGATGTCGAACACCCCGGCGTAGGTCGCCAGGTGCTCCTTCACCCGTTCGGACGCGGCCGACAACTGCGCGAAATCCTGTCCCGACAAACGCACATCAATCGGATCCCCGCCCCGACCAATCTCCGCGCGAAAATTCAACTCCTTCGCGCCCGGAATCGTGCCGATCATGTCCCGCCACTCATTCGCCAATTGCCGTGAATCCAAGCCGCCGCCCGCGCGATCCTCGGCCGCCATCAGTCGCAACGAAACCTCTCCCATGTGGGCCGCGCCGGTCTGGCCGCCGCCCCCGCCGGGACCGCTCCGACTGAGCCCCGAACCGCCCGTGATTGAGAGAATGTTGATGATCGGACTCACCCCCGTGGATGGGTCGCGGTATTTCTCGCGCAGCTTTTCCGCCGCCTGATAAATCGTGCCGACATGGCGGGCGGTGATGTCCTCATGCGTGCCCAGCGGCATCGAAAGACGGGCCGTCGCGGTTTCGCTGGCGATGCGCGGAAAATAAACAAACGCGACCCGACTCCCCATGACCAGTCCCCCGACCACGATACCGGCCCCCAGAAACACGGCCACCGTGACGTAGCGGTAATCCGCAGCCAAGGACAAGGCCGGTCGATAAACCCTGTCCACGAACCACTCCAGACCATCCGCGAAGAATCGCTGAAATCGCTGAAACACATTGACCTTTTCCTTACGCCCGGTGGAAAGATGCTTCAGATGGGCCGGCAGAATCAGTTTTGACTCCACCAACGAGAACAGGAGCACGGGAATGATCACCATCGGAATCTGCGCGAAAATCTTCCCTCGCGTGCCTTCCACCATCAGCAGCGGCACAAACGCGACGACCGTTGTCAACACGCCGAAAATCACCGGCATGGCCACCTCCTGCGTGCCTTCGATCGCGGCCGTCGTGCCGGTCTCGTGCCGTTGCAGGTGTTTGAAGATGTTTTCACCGGTCACGATCGCGTCATCCACCACAATGCCCAGCACGAGGATGAAGGCGAAAAGGCTGAAGATGTTGAAGGTGATCCCGAACAGCGGCATCAGCGCGATCGCTCCCATGAAGGAAATCGGCACTCCCATCGAAACCCAGAAAGCCACCATCGGACGCAGGAAAAGAGCCAACACGCCGACCACCAGGAGCGCGCCCCACTGGGCGCTGTTGAGCAGGGTGTTCAACCGCCCTCGCACGATCTGCGAGCGGTCGTTCCAAAAATCCAGCTGCACACCGCCCGGAAGATCAGCCCGCTTGGTTTCCATGTAGGCTTTCACCGTGTCCGCCAGCGTGATCGCGTTCTGATCCCCGACGCGAAATACGGTGATCAAAACGCAACGCTTGCCATTGAATTCCGCGTAAAGCGGCGTCTCCTCAAACCCGTCCTTCACCACGGCCACGTCGCCCACGGTCAGCCGGGTCCCGTCGTCCCGTGTCATGAGGACAATCTTTCTAAAATCATCACCGACATAGCCCTGCCCTTTTGTCCGCAGGAGAATTTCGCCCGCCTGCGTCCGGATCGCCCCGGCCGGCAGATCCAGAGAGGATCCCCCCACCACCCGCGACACATCCCCCAGCGTCACCCCGTGACGCCGCAAGGCCTGCTCGGACACTTCGATCGCGATTTCATAGCGCCTTACCGCGCCCAGCTCCGCCTGCGAAACGCCGGGCAGCCGCGTGATCTCATCCCGCACACTCTCCCCGTACCGCCGCATCTCGCCCTCCGCCAAGTCCCCCGCCAAAACCACCGTGATCACCTCGCCCCGCCGCTGGGAAACCCGAATCGTCGGCTTTTCCGCGTCTGTTGGAAACGTGTTGATCGCATCCACCCGGCCCTTGATATCGTCCAGCAAATCGCGAGGTGCGTAGCCCTTCTCCACCTGCACCGTCACCGCGCCCGCGCCTTCTGCGGAGGAAGATGAAAGTTCCTTGATTCCTTCGAGATCCTGTATCGCCTCCTCAATCTTGATAACGATCGCCTCTTCGCTTTCGGCCGGTGTCGATCCCCGGTAGTCCACCCCGATCTCGATTGTGTCCAACTCGAACTCAGGAAAGACCTCCGTCGGAATGCTCGACGAGATGGCAAAAAAACCCGCTCCGATGATCGAGACCATCAGCAAATTCGCGGCCACGCTGTTGCGGGCAAACCACGCGATGATGCCGTTCATGGCTTCCCACCCTTTCCAGTCCCGGCTTTCCCCTTGGCTCCCTTGCCTTTTCCATCCTTGCCGCCAAAACCACCCTTTCCACCCTTGGCCGACGGCGCTTGCTGGCCTTCGACGAAACGCGGTCCCTGCCCTTCGATATCGGGAACCACCATCGCCCCCTCCGCCGCGAAAGGCAGCTGGGTGAAGCACAAGAGCGCGCCGGCTTCGAGACCGCCGGAAACCACGACGTTCAATTCGTCTCGCCAGCCGATTTCAAGCCGTCTGCGCCTCAGCCTGTTGTCGTCGTCCACCAAAAGCACCTCGTCCCCCGGCCTCAGCACCGACCTCGGCACCACGAAAACATCCTCCATCCGCCTGCCTCGAATCTCCGCGCGCACAAACATTCCCACCTTCAACGGCGGTTGGCCCTCCGCCCTCCGTCCATAAGGATTCACGACCTGCGCCACCACGAAAAGCTGCCGGCTCCGCGTGTCGACAGCTCCTTCGGCGCGAACGATCTCCCCTTCCCAATAATATTCGTGCCCGCCGATCTCCGCGGCCAGTTTGACCGGCGGATTGACCCAGTCCGCTGGGGCTTTCTCCCCACGATAGGATTCCGGAATCGAAACGTGGGCCAGCTGCTCGTTCGAGAGAGGCAGTCGGATTTCGGCGAAATCCACCGCGTAGAGCCTTGCCAAGACCGTGCCCGGCGAAACGAACTGCCCGACATCCACGCTCTTGGTCAAAATACGCCCCGCGTAGGGAGCGCTCACCACCGTGCGCTCCAGATCGCGCTGGGCATTCCTCAACCTCGCCAGGGCGGATTCGACAGCCGCAGCGGCCTTGGCGAGCTGCGGTTTTCGTAGCACGAGAGAATTCGCCTCGTCGCCCTTGCCCAATCGCTTCCAATCCGCCAGCGCCTGCGCGGCCTGGGCTTCCTCCAGTTCCAGGTTTGTCCGCGCGTCCACCAAAGCCGCCTCGGCGATCTTGACAGCCGACTCGTAGTCGCGCGGATCGATGCGCAGCAACCTGTCGCCCTGCTCAAAAAAACCACCGTCTTCGAAACCGGGCGCGACCTCGGTCACAATGCCCGACACCTCAGGAATCAGCGTGCTCTCCGTGCGCGGGCGAACGGTGCCCTGGGACTGGATCGTGACCTCATACGCGGTGGGCTTGATTCTCTTCACCTCCACGTGCGTAGCCGTTGGAGGCGCGCTGAAGCGGCGCGCCTCGGGTTTCGTGTCGACCAGTCGTTTGGCAAAAAGAACGCAGGCCGCAATCATGGCCAGCGGGATGAGTATTCTGAAAATCTTCATTCGTTCGTCTCCGATTCGTGAACCGCGACCGCCGGGGCGAAATCCCCACCCAAAGCCAGGTGCAGATCGACACGGTTCTGCAACCGCACGCGGGACACCGTGTACAACGAGGCGGCCGCTGTGACGTGCCGTCGCTGCGATTCGAGCACGGTGATGATATCCGCCAGGCCCCGGCCATATTGTTCCCACGCGATTTCCTCCGCCGCCCGCGATTCCTCGGAGGCCGATCGCAGCGCCGTCTCCTGTTCCTGCAGAAGAAGTTCGTTGGCCAAGGCATTCTCGACCTCCTGAAAAGCACCCAGGACCGTCCGTGAATAGATCGCGATCTGCTCCTGCAAACGAGCGTCGGCCCGCAAACGCTCACCACGCAATCGTCCCCCCTGCAGCAGGGGCTGCACGATTCCCGAAGCCAGTCGCCAGACGTTCTGGTTTGGGTCCAGCAAATCTTCCAACGCGGCGCTGGACGTCCCGCCGCTGGCCGTCAATCGGAGGGATGGAAACCGGTTCTTGTTCGCATCCTGGAAACGCTCATCCGAGGCGGCTAGGCGCCGTTCCGCCGACACAAGGTCAGGGCGTCTTTGAAGCAGTTCCGCCGGCAGCCCCCCGGGGATCGGACGGGTGATCAATGGCAACGTCTCGGGAACCTCAAGTCCCCCCGTCGGGTAGCGCCCCAACAGCACCTCCAACGCGCGGGCAGCCTCTCCCCTCTCCCGTTCGCGCAACTTCAACGTGCTCTCCGCGCTGCTGAGGCTTGCCCGGGTCAATCGAACATCCAACGCGGTCGTCACCCCGCGCTGAAACCGTTCCTCCACCACCACCAGATTGCGCCCGAAGTTTTCGAACGCCTCGCGGGCGAGACGATACTGCATCGCGGCCTCGACCAGCCGAAACCATGCCTTGGAAGTGTTGGCCGCGAGGGAAAACTGCGCCGCGACAAAATCCGACTGGGCGGCCTCAACGTCGGCATACGCCGCGCGGGAACGGTTTGCCAAACGTCCCCAGAGATCCAATTCCCAGGCGAAGTCCAGACCGACATCGAAGGTGTCCGTCTTGGGATTGGTCAATCGAAAGCCGGCCGTCGATACCCGTTTGTTTCGAGCTCCGCTCAAGCCGGCCCCCACCGTCGGCAACATCCCCGAGCTGTCCATGCGCGCGGTGCCGCGAGCCGCCATCAGCCGCGTTGCCGAGATCATCAGATCGAAATTGTTTCGCTGCGCCTCCGCCACGAGCTCCGGCAGGCGTTCGTCGGAAAAATCCTTGAGCCATCCGTCCGCATCCACAGCGGGCGAGGGAGACGCGGTGGAAGTGG
>JADHOF010000088.1 GCA_016779125.1 Verrucomicrobiia bacterium
TGTGCGCCCAGTTCGCGGAGCCACAGGGACAGCCAGGATCCCTTGAAACCGGTGTGGCCGGTCACCAGAACGCGGCGCTTGCGATAATAGTCGCCGAACATGCGGTCACCAAATTTTCCACGGGGCCTTGCCGGACTGCCACAAACCTTCGAGCATCTGCTGCTCCCGATAGGTGTCCATGCACTGCCAAAACCCGCGATGCCGGTAGGCGCTCAACTGGCCTTCCTGCGCCAACCGTTCCAGCGGGCGGCGCTCGAGTATGCAGTCATTGCCGTCGAGGTAGTCGCCGATACGGCGGTTGAATACAAAGAAGCCGCCGTTGATGAAACCGTCCTCGGTGACCGGTTTCTCCCTGAATTCAGTGACGCGCTCGCGATCAAGGCCGAGTTCACCAAAACGGCCCGCAGGCTGGATTGCGGTCAACGTGGCGGTACCGCCTGATTTTTCATGCAGCCGAATCGCGGCGTTAAGGTCGCTGTTCGTCAGGCCATCGCCGTAGGTCATCAGGAAGTTTTCGTCCGGCACGAAAGGCAGTGCCTGTTTCAGCCGTCCGCCGGTCTGGGTTTGTTGCCCGGTGTCCAAAAGCGTCACCGTCCAGTCCTCCTCGTCGTGATTGGAGTGGTAGCGGACCTTCGGGTGGGGGCCGAGGGTCAGGGTCACGTCGCTGGTATTCCAGTGATAATTGCGGAAATACTCCTTGATCACGTCACCTTTATAGCCGAGGCAAAGGACAAACTCCTTGTGCCCTTGGGCCGCGAAAATCTTCATGCTATGCCATAGAATTGGCTGCCCGCCGATCGGCACCATCGGCTTGGGCCGGAACTCGGTTTCTTCCCGCAGACGGGTGCCCATCCCGCCACAGAGGATCACGACTTTCATTTGCGTCACTCTATTCGTCTCTCATTCCCTTGACCAGCCCATTGCCCTTGATGGCGGCGAAAACGCTCCTCTTGCGGGACGGCGTGGGATACCGTCCGGCGTTCATGTCATATTTCCGTTTGGAATGGATCGGCCCGGCGCAGACGCACTCATGCGGGTACTCATCATAAAGCTGAAACACATCGGGGACTCACTGCTGCTGACGCCGACCATCGATGCCATCAAGGCCATGGATCCCTCGTCGGAGATCTGGGTATTGGTCCGGGAGGGTTGCCAGGAGATCCTCGCCGGCTGTGTCTCGATCGACCGCCTGCTGACCTCGGCCCCGCCCAAAAAGGGCGACCGCACTTTGGCCGACCGGCTGGCCGGACTCAGGTTGGCGACAACACTTCTGACCCATCGATTTGACTATGTTTTTGAATTGAGTGACGGCGACCGGGGCCGATGGCTGGCCACGTTTGCCAGGACCCGAAATCGATGCACCAACGGGGGGGTCAGGCCGATCAGCCGTGGCTGGAGCCGGGTGTTCAACGGGATCGCCGAATGCAACTGGCTCGGAATGCATGCGGTGGAGAAGGATTTTCGGACGGTGGGCGAGTTTCTGCCGTTGGGCGAGGCGCCCCCCGCGATGCGGTTTGATCCGAGCCGAACCAAGCCCTGGGAGACTGAGGCTGATTTGTCAGACTTCGCGTTTCTCCACACCGCAACCCGATGGGAGCGCAAAGAATGGCCGGCGGACAACTGGATCAAACTGGCCGAGCGCCTCCTGCAACGTGTGTCCCGGCTGGTCCTGAGTTGCGGGCCTGAGGAGCGGGAGATTGCGAACACGAGACGGCTGGCCGAGCAGCTGGGTGATCGGGCCATTTTCACGGAGGGGAAGCTGGAGTGGAGTCAGATCGCGTGGCTGCTCCAGCGGGCCCGGCTGTTTGTCGGTGTCGACACGGCGGCGATGCATCTTGCGGCCGCCTGCAATTGCCCCACGGTTGCGATCTTCGGGCCGTCGGTACCCTGGGTTTGGCGACCATGGCGCGTGCCATCCGAGGTCGCCGCCCCGGAAGATCATTTGACCTACCTGGGCGTCTACGATCAGTTCAATCAAGTGGCCGCCCTCAAGACAGCCGACGGGCCCGTGTCGCGTGTCTGGGAGGCTTGTCAGCGATTCCTGGACGGCGGACGGCAGACGCGGGCCGCCGGGCCCGGATCGGATTCGGATCAAACGGATGAAGATCATCGCCTTAACATTCGGGTCTGAGTCCTGCGCCAGCACCTACTTCCGCATTCACCAATACCGCGAAGGGTTGGCCAGTCGGGGGATCTCGTTCGAATGCACTCCAGCCGACCGGTTTCACGATTGGCCGTCGCTTGCCGGATACGATGTCGTCATCCTTCAGAAACGGCTCTTTGGAGGGCGGGCACTCAAACCGATTCGCCGCCATGCCCGCAGGTTGATCTACGACATCGATGATGCGATCTGGCTGCCGCATGGGAAACGTCACCACTGGATCACCCGCCTGCGAACCGCCTGGCGTTTGCAACAGACCGTCAGGTCTGCCGACCTTTGTCTCGCCGCGAACGAAAGGATCTGTAGCAAACTGACGGCTTGTGGCGGAACCGCCCGGGTCCTGCCGATGGCCTTGGACGAGAATGAATGGACCTTTCCGGAGCGGCCGCCGGAATCGCGCCTGCGGATCGGGTGGGCGGGATCTCCGGCCAACCTTCGCTATCTCGCCGCGATCGGCCCCGAAATTCAGCACGTCCTGAAAACCCACGACGGAACCGAACTCATTATTTTTTCCGGGGCTAAACCCGAATTCGGCCGCGATCTACCCTATACTCACATCCCGTTTGAATCCGGGAAAGAGGCTGAAGTTGTTCGCAGTTTCGAGGTCGGCCTGCTGCCCTTGCCGGGAGATCCCTTTTCGGCACATAAATCACCGATCAAGGCGCTCCAATACATGGCCTCCGGCGCGGCGATTGCCGCGACCGTGATCGGTGCCACCCAAGAGTTGCTGGAAGCGGACGTCACGGCCTTGTCTGTGCCCACACCGGACGATTGGCAGGGGACCGTTTCCCGCCTGGTCCGGGATGCGGCGCTGCGGCGACGTCTTCGGACAGCTGCCCGTCAGCGATTTGAAAGGACTTTTTCGCTGTCCCGGAACACCGAGCTCCTGATCGATCACCTGCAATCAATGGTCCGGGTACCGCCTCACGATGACGGCCGTCGCTAGTTTTCATTTTTCGGTTTTCCCGACCCAGAGCGCCGCCTTGTGAACAAGACCTTTACCAAGTTCCATTTCTACCTCGCGCTGTATGCCACCCGTGCGAAGTTGCGCTCCGGCTCGTTTCGCGAAGTCCCGTGCGGGATTCCCTCCGGCTTGGATTCAATGGCGCCCCGGCGGGTATTCTTCTGGACGCCGGCGGCGACGGCTGGTGCCCAGGTGATTGTTCACGATGTGGTGCCCGAGATCCTCGCCATCGTGGGGGAGAAGGGCCTTCCATGGGAGGTGGCTTTTGGCCCGGAGATGCCGCCGGGTGACTGGGATGATCTGGTCTGCTTCAAGGCGGTCCCCACCGACGAACAACGGCGACGGGCGAAACGCCTGACCATGTTGATCTGCGATCAGGCGGATGTTTATTGGGGGGCGCTGGCCCGTTTTGATGCCCTTGTTGCCACTTCGTCCCGTCCTTTTGCCCGACTGGTGTCCGCCCGCAATCAGCGCGTGTTTTTCATCGGTGAATCGGAGCCTGCCGAGTTGATCACCCACGGGGCGAAGCAATTGTCGGCAGGGTATTCGCGGCGATCGGATCTGCTCTGGCACGGAGGCGCCTACAGTCAGAATTCGCTGCGTGATCTGCAGCCGGTGTTGGCAGGAATGAAATTAAACCCCGGCCCGCGCCTGCACGTCGTGAGCGGCAGCGGACCGCACCGAACCGAGACGTGGGGGCAACTCACGGTGCAGTTCACGCCCTGGTCGGTGGAGAACCTGAAGGCGGCGGCGGAGACGGCCCGGCTTGGCATCGTGCCGGCCCGGACGAGTTTGAAAAGTTCCTGGCTCAAGCCCGCGTCGCGTGTACGGCGCTTGTTCGCGCTGGGCGTGCCGACCATCGGCGATCGCCGCGTGCCGGATGTCGTCACGTTCATGCGCGAGTTCGACGGTCCGGCAGTGTCTGGAATCGCTGAATGGAAAGCCGCGATCGAAAACATCTGGGGCGACGAGACTCGGCTTGGCCGGCTGGCGAGTGCGGGACACGGGGCGGTGGCGAAGCACCATTCGACGGCGCGTACCGCCCGCCAATGGGTGAGGTTCCTCGCCGACGCGATTCAGGAATAACGCAGCTCACGCCGCACAAATACGGCGTCTGCGTAGATGAGCCGACCGTTCTCCCCCAGGCGGCGCTCGTCGGCGAACTCCAGAAAACGAAAGCCGCGCTCGTCAAGGAACCGCAACATTTCCAGAAATTCAGCCTGCCCTTCGTAGAGTCCCTCGAAAAGCGTTTCACACATGACAATCGCCACTTCATTGGCCAAAGCCTTCTCCGCCCCGCGCAACACGTGCATCTCAAAGCCTTGAACGTCGAGTTTCAGAAAGGCGGGGCCGGCGGCTTTCGTTTCGGCGACAACGTCATCCAGTGTTCGCACCTCCACCTCGACGGCCTTGTCCCCGGCGGTCTTGGGCCACAACTCCCGGTGACGATCTTCCATGGGGAGCAGGCTGCTGGATGGCGAGTAGTCGTTCTGAAACATCTCGGTCATGCCGGCCCGATCGCCGAGTGCGCAGGTGTGAACAGACATGCCGGGATGCCGTGCGGCGGCGGCTCGAAGCCGTTCGTGGCAAACGGTCAACGGTTCGAATGCGTGAATGGAGGCCTCCGGCAGACACTTCGCCGTCCAGCTGGCGAACTCCCCGGTGTTGGCACCGACGTCAAAAACGGTGCAGATCTGGGTCAGCTCGCCCAGTCGCCGGTAGAGCCGATACAGATCCAGTGGCACACGCAGCTTGCGTGCCTCTTTGGCGCCTGGCGTGCTCAGCCGGTCCGCCACTTTTCTTAATTCACCAGCCAGACTCATCCGCGGGCGATCGTTTCACAAACTCAGGCCGCCGCCAAGCTGCGCGCCTATTCGGTCGCCGGGCGGAGCTCGTAGTGGCGGGGGGCGGGTTGGTTGAGTTGGTAGATGCGGTCTTCGTAGTTCGCTTTTTCCTCCAGCAGGCGGGTTACTTCGGTTTCGAACTTCTCCTTCCACTCGGCATATTTGGCGGGGTCGTTCTTTTCCAGTTCGCGGGAGCGGACGCCTTTGCGGGATCCCCATTGATTGCGGAGCGGGCGGATGACTTTTTCGTTTCGTTCCTTGTTGAGCAGGGCGACCTGCAGGGCCTGCTGGTATTGCGGGGTCTTGGCGTTGCTTTGGAGCTCGATCTTGGCGCCGAGCTGGGCGTGGGTGTAGTCGCCGACCTCGGTGCCGTCGATGGTGAGCGTGTATTTGCCGGGTTTCAGACCGCGGATGACCAGGCGTTCATTGCTCAACTTGTGGCCGGCCTTGGTCAGTTCGTAACCGATCTTCGCCTCTTCGGGCAGCACCCATGGTAGTGAGTTGGCCAGGTAGGTGAAGGCGAGGCCTTCGCCGGTGGCTTGTACGTCGCTGATCTTGCCGCTGCCGGAGACGACGCGCCATTTGTCGCCGGTGCGGGTCGCGGTGACGGCCCCGACGGAGCGGTTGGCGTTCATCTGCTCAAGGAGTTCAAAGGCCATGATCGCCTGCCCGTTGGCGTCGGGATGGACGGCGTCCGGGATGACGGTGAAGTCGGGCTGCGCAAGACGTTGCTGGGCGGAGTGGCGGTTGAGGGGGCCGAGCATGTCGACGTAGCCGAGGCCGCGGTTCAGTGCCGTGTCGCGTGCCCAGGTGCCGTAGAAGGCGAGGACGGCGTTGTAGTACATCGTGGCTTCTTTGACCTGGTCCTGATTCTTCAACCAACGCGGCGGTTTCACGGAGGCGACGCGCGAGTCGTACATCGGCGGGCCCATGAAGATCGCGGTGGCTCCGATCTCCGCGATGCGGTCGGCGAGCGTGGTCATGTCCGTCTCGTAGGTCGCGAAGATCTCGTGGTTGAAGTGCTGGTAGGTGCCGTCGTTCATGCCGAGGAGAATCGTCACGTATTTCGGTTTGAAAGGGGCCACATCGCCGTCGAAACGATCCAGCGCGTGAAAGGCCTTGTCGCCACTGACGCCGGCGTTGTGGAAGCGGATGCGGCGGTTCGGGTAACGGGTGTAGTAGTAGTCCTCAACGTACTGCGTATAGAGCACCTGATGGGTGATGCTGTCCCCAAGGAAAACCAGGGTGTCACCATTCTGCAGGTCGAGGGATGTGACCGGTTTCTTGAACTCGGCCGCGCCCAGACAGGTCGCGGCGACGCAAAGAATCGCAAGCAGTCGTTGAATCATGGGCCGCTTGTTACCGGCGTGGAGACCAAAGGCCAAGGACGGAATTTTCCCCACGGCCAGAAATCAGTTTTCGATTGCCCGGTCGCGGAATTTGCCTTCCCCTCGCCGCATCCTATGAAAAGACTTTGGCTCCCCATTCTGGTCGCGGCCGTCGCCGTCGCGAGCGTCGGCACCTCAATCGCGGATGAGAAAAGCCGCACGTTGGACATCTACTGGGTGGACACCGAAGGCGGCGGTTCGACCCTGCTGGTGACGCCCGTCGGCGAAACCGTCCTGATTGATTCCGGCAACCCGGGCGGACGGGATTCGCAACGCATCAAGCAGGTGCTCACGGAGGTCGCGGGCCGCAAGCAGATCGACCATCTGGTCACCACCCACTGGCACCGGGACCACTTCGGTGGAGCGGCCGAACTCGCGCAGCTCGTGCCGATCGTGAACGTCCACGACAAGGGCCTGCCCGAGAACAATCCCGACAATCGTCCCGCGAGCGCGAACGCCCTCTGGCGTCAGCTCCGCAAACCCTACGCGGAAATGAAGGTCGCGCATCGCCACAAGGTGCGTCCCGGCTACCACGTACCACTTGCTCAACCCGCCTTCGAGGGCGCGCCCAAGCTCGACCTGCGGGTATTGGCGGTCGATCAAAAGGTCATCACGCCGAACCGCAACCAATTGCGGGGCAACCCGTTCGCAAAAGACCTTCCGGAGGACAAGGCGGAGGACAAGACGGACAACGCGAACAGCGTGGTCACACTCCTTCAGTGGGGCGACTTCCGCTTCTTCGACGGCGGAGATCTCACTTGGAACGTGGAGAAAAAACTCGTTCATCCGCACAACGTGGTCGGCCGCGTCGATGTCTATCAGGTGAACCATCACGGCCTCGACTCCAGCAACAACCCGCTGCTGGTCAGGAGCCTGCAACCGACGGTGTCGATCATGAACAACGGCCCGACCAAAGGCACCAGCGAAGGGACGATGAGCGCGCTGAAAAACGCCGGCAGCATCGAGGCCATGTATCAGGTTCACGAGAACGTTCGGCCCGATGGAGACGTCAACAACGTGCAGAACAAGAGCCACATCGCGAACCACGGCAAGCTGGGCGAGGACTGCAAGGCTCACCCCATCAAGATGTCGATCGCTCCCGATGGCAAATCCTACACCGTCGAAGTGCTCTCAACCGGCCATTCGAGAACCTTCGTCACCACGAGGAAATAAAGCCCCGTCTGAATCAGTCCGCCACGCCCAGCCGGATCTCCGCGCTGTTGCAGCGGATCTCCGGCACATACATCGCCTGCCCCAACACGGGCAACGCGTGGAATCGGCCCGGCGCTTCCGCGCGAAGGTCATAGCGGATCTGCCACACGCCCTGCGGCAACTTGTCGATGAAGAGAGCGACCTTGCGATCGCGCAATTCGCGATAAACCCAGCGGCTGCGTCCGGTGAAGTCGTCCACTTCACCGCCCGGAGGATCTGGAACGGGAGGCGGCGCGATCATTCCGACGACCCGGCGCGCGGCCTTCCGCGAGGCCGCTTTCGGCACGGGCACGCCCTCCTTCACCTCGTGGGCGTGCAGCGATCCGCCGCTGCGAATCTCCACCGCCTCAAATCCCGCCGGCTTCAAGTCCTCAAAAAGCAGATACTCGTAGTCGTTCTTCGCCTCGATGGTCAGAACAGTTTCGATCCGGTCACCGCTCTTCACCTCGTCGCCATCCGCCAAGGTCACCCGATCAAAGACCGTGCCCTTGAGCAGGGTCGGCCGGCCTACAAGGCGATGGTATTCGCGCTTCACGAAGATCTCGTTGCCGACGGGCGTGATCGGTTCCTCCCGGCTGAAGAAGCGGACCTCGGCACCGAAGTAGATCGGCCCGTCTCCCGAGCGTCGGATTTCAATTTCATTGCGGCCGTCACGAATCATTTCACGCGGCACCTCGATCCGTGTCGGCGCCTTGAACACGTCCGCACCGGCGATGTTCCGCTTCGCGACCGACCGGCCGTTCACCAGGAGTTCGTATTGCAGCTGGGGTTGCAGCTCACCGGTGACGCGCAGGTAATCATTCAACGCGAGGATGACGATGGCCGTGTCGCGGGTGTTGTTCCATTGCGCCCCACGTCGGTTTTTCAGGAGCCAGTTCACGCTCGGTTCGATCAGGCGGTGCTTCGGCTGAATCGCCAGCAGGGCTTTCAACACGAAGGCGGTGGTCTCCACATTGCCTTCGCTCCACCTCCGAAACCCGTCGCCACCCCAATGCGCCGTGCCGACCAGACCGCCCTGACGGGGACCGCCACCGATCAGGACGGACGCGTCCGGTCGTTTGTCTTCCACAACGCCGTCCTCAAGATTCCGCAGCAGCAGACGCGCCTCCGCCACCTGGCCGAAGTGATGCGCGGCCAAAGCCAGCAACGCCCGTGAGTAGGCGTTCAACCGTTCGCGCTGCTCCATCAGATTGGCGAAGGCCTTCCTTTGAAACCCGGTGAAGACCGCCCCATCGACACGCGATCGATAAACCGCAAGCGCGTGCAGCATCCAGGCCTGCAAATCCGGTTGTCGCTCCGCCTCGACCAGACGTTGATCCAGGAAACCCGCCGCCTTGCGCAGCACGGCATCCCGTCCGTCCATCGACAGTTCCTTCGCGACCGAAAGTCCCCAAAGCACGTAGGCCGACATCCAGTGATCGCTGTCGCCTTCCTTCCACCACCCCCAGCCGCCGTCGCCGCGTTGAAAGTCCTGAAGTCGATCCATGCCGGCCGCCACCATCGCCGTCGCCTGATCCATGTCCTTGCGTCCGCCGGGCTGGGTCTTCGCGACGTTCGCCCGCTCAATGCCTCCGAACAATCTTCCGGCGACGTCCTCGATCTCCAATCCCGAATCCTTGAGCGTCTTCAGGGTGATCACCGTCGGCAGGAAACGGCTCATGGTCTGCTCGGTACAGCCGTAGGGATACGAGATCAGATAGGGCAACGCGTCCAGCATCGTGACCGCCAGGCTCGGCGAAACCTGAACGGTCAACGTGGTCGAATCGACATCCCGCTCGGCCGGAATATCCATCAGAACCCGCACGCTTTCGCCTCGCACTTTACCGGACTTCGCGACCAGCTTCTCGATGCCGTGCTCATGCACGGTGTAGGTCTTCTCCATCGCGTCGCCATGAGTACGGGTCTTGCCCGTGACCCGAATCCGCAGTTCGCCGGGTGCGCGGAGGCGCAGTTTCCAATCCACCCGTTTCTCGCTTCCGGCCGCCACATTCACCGATTGATTCGCGGCGTCCACGAGGATCGGCAGTCCCGAGAAATCCACATTCACTGCGACCTGTTGCGCGAATTCCGTGTTGTTGTTGATTACGGCGGAAATCATCGCGTCATCACCCGCGACGAAAAATCGGGGTGCCTGAAGTCTCACCATCAGCGGCTGTTTCGTCTTCGTGCCCGCGGTGGCGATCCCGAACTGGTTCCCCTTGGAGACCGCGCGCACGGACGCCTTCCATCCCGTGAGCGAATCCGGGTATTCCACCTCGACCTCGGCCCGCCCGTCCCGGCCTGTCTTCACGGATGGCATCCACGCGACGGTCGATCGAAAGTCGTTGCGGACATGCACCCGCACTTCGTTGGCACCACCCCCGCCACCCGGACCGCGCATCGAGGACGCGACCGACTTGCGCATCTGCATCTCCATCGGACCGGAAGCGACCGCAGCATCCATCATCATCGGCGCGGACGCCGGCATGACCATCCCTCCCGCATCGGACATTTCCTCAGAATACGCGACGCCCCCCGCCGCGCGGGCGAAACCCAGGCCGCGCTGCATTCGATTCACACCCCTCGCTTCCACCCCGTTCACTTCCAAGGCGATCGCCTCCTCCTTCTCCTCTTCAATCAAGCGATACGAACGCCAGTTGAACGAACTCTGATCGCGCGTGTGATTGGGGCGTTTGGTCCCAAAGAAGAACTCGCGCGGATCACCCGCGTATTCGCCCTGAATCTGGAAGACAGACTCGTCAACCAAACCCAACGACACCTCGGCCGGCACAGGTTTGCCCTCGTCGTTCTTCGTCGTGATACGAAAAGTGCCTTTTTCACGCGGCTGGTACCGGGCCTTGTCCGCCTCGACTTCGACGGTAAGGAAGTTCCTCGTCGGCGGCACCACGATCTGTTGCCGGTCCTGATGCACCGCTCGATCCATCACCATGCTGGCGCTGAGGTAAAAGTTCGGCACCTCGCGTTCGGTGACATCGAGCATCAACATCTTCACGCGGCCGTTCATGCGCACGAGCTGATGGCTGTAGAGATCTTCCCCTTCCGTGCTGAAAAGCACGAAGCGCCGATTCGAGGGCGCTAGCAACATCACCGCCGCCTTTTCCCCAACGCGGAAGGTGTCCTTGTCCGCGATGATCTGAATTCCACCGGAGCGATAACCCAGCTCGGTGGTCTTGCCGGACGCGACCCAGACCGTCGTGTCCGCCGTCACGGCCTGCGCCAATCGAGGCTCCTCGCGAATCACATCCTCGCTGCGCCAGTTCACGTGATACCAGCCGTCACGGCCGGGATCAAAATCCAGATCCGCCGCGCCCTCCGCGTCCAGCTGGATCTTGCGCTTCAAAATCTCCTCCTGCTCGTATCCGCTGAACTTCCGTCGCCACGAAGGCTGGCCGGGACCGGCCGGAGGCGGGAACGGACCCGCGTCCTGCCATCGCGCCAAGGCGTCGCCGAAAACTTCCTTCCCATCGGGCGCGATCCAGATTTCACGCCAGATCTGCCGGGTCACCGTGACCTCCCCCGCCACCGGATAGGAATGGCCGTTCGCGTCCTTCGATTCCAGTTTCACGATCACCCGATCGCCGGGGCTCCAGATGTGTCGGTCCGAGCGCGCATTCACGAAATAGCGTTGCCGGGTCACCCGCACGGAATCGCTTCCCACGATCTCCCGCCGGCTGCTGTCGGTCACCCGCGCCTCGATCGAGAATTCCAAATCCTGCGAGCCTCCCGTTGGCGTTTCAAATCGCACCTTGGCAAGGCCGTCGGCGTCCGTCGTCAAAGTCTCGCGCTTGATCTCCTGACCCGGCTGGCCGCGATTCCATCGCGATGCCTCGACATTCATATCCTGAAACAGCCACGGAAACTCGCGTGGCATCGGCCAGTGGTGAAAGTGGGGGCCTTGGCGAACGATCACCTCGACCTTCGCGTTGGCCACCGGTCCGCCAAAGTGGTATTCGGCCTTCACTTCCGCCTCGACCTCGTCGCCCATGCGGAAAAGTTTTTTCCGCCCGTTTTCCTCCGGGGTCGTCACCTTCACCTGAAATTCGGGCAGCTTGTATTCCTCCAGCCGAAACAACGGTGCCTGCCCGACATTGCGACCGGCCGCGTCGAAGCGAATGACGTATTCGCCCAGCGGCAATTCCGCGCCCAGCGCTTGCGCGGCCCAGGCGGAACCAAATTCGTTCAATTTCAGATCCCCTTCCGCGAGCTTCGCGCCGGTGACACACGTGATCGTGTATCGCAGCGTCGCTCCGACCGGCGTTTCATAGGTCGCGCCGTCATAGGTACGGGCGATCACCTTCCATTCAACCCGCTCGCCGGGACGATAGGCCGGCCGGTCGGCGTAGACGTGAATCTTCCAGGTCGATTTCGCTCCCGCCCGAATCTGGGTGTTCCCCAGCGCGAAGGCTTGCCGTTCGCCCGAGCGCGCGGCAACGAACAGTTGCGGAGCGCCACTTCCGGTTTCGGACAGATCAAAACGCGCCAATCCGTCCGCGTCCGTCTTCGCCGTCAGATGCCGCGTCTTGAACTCGCGCTTTTCGCGCCAACGCGCCCAGAGCGACACGTCGGCCTCCGCCCGGGGCTCGCCGCTCACCGCGTCGCAAAAGTAGGCCAGGGCCTGCCGACCGTTGGTTTTCAAAACAACGGCGCTGTCCGTCACAAGAATCAGGTCGCGCGCCTCCTTGGTTCCGGCGGTCGCCGTCAGCAGATAGGCGCCCGCCGCCAACCTGCCCTCCAATTCCAGATTCTTCCGTCCCGGCTGATGATCGCCATTGTCCTCGGTCTCAAAATCCCAGGCCTTCAAAGACGGCCGACCGCCCGCATCCAGCGCCCCCAGCCAATTGCCATTGTCTTTCGCGTACCTGGACCCGGAAAGGTCCTTGCCAAGATCAAGCGGATAGAGCGCCAGGCGGACTTTCCCGACATTACGCCAGTTCAGATGATACTTGATGACCGATCCCGGCACGAAGACGTTGCCCACGCCGACACCCAGCTGTTCTGCGGTGATCTGTTTGATCTGGTTCTGCGCCGCCCGGTAATGCCGCGTCTCCCCCTGTTTGAATTCGCGAATCAAACGCCGATACAGCTCCAAACCCTTCACCGCGTCAGGCATGTGACTCCAGCCGCCGCCTTCAACGGGTACGATCTTCCCCTGCGACTCCATCCACTGCGCGTAAAACCAAAGCGCGTCGTCGTACCAGGGCGAACGCTTCCCCGCCTTCAGCGCCGCCTCGAAATAATCCGCGGCACGAACCCGCAACTCGGCGCTCCCGCCGTTTCGCGCGGTCATTGCCATGATGTAATTCGCGTGGGCCAGATCCTCGTCCCTGCGCGCGATACGCAGGATATCGCGCGCCGTCTCCAGCGGGATGTTGTTCCCGTAATAGCCATAGTAGTAGTGCGGCTGAAGATCCGACGGCTGAACGATCCGCTTCACGATCGACATGTAACGACCCCGAGCCCGATCGACATCCCTTGCCCCGCCCCACCAGTCCATCGCCAACGAGTAATGCCGCCAGGCCAAGCCCCAGTTTCTGCGATGCAGGCTGATCCAGTGAAAATCCCCGAGCGACTCCTGTGCCTCCGCCCAGACCTCGTCCCTTTCCTCCGCCCGCCTCGCGTCGTTCACCATCCGCTCCAACGATTCTCGCGCCCGATCCAGGCGCGTCCGGTCGGACTTGCCCGCGACGGCCTCGGCCCGCCATTCGCAATCGTGAATCCGAAACTCCACAAAGCGGCGACGCCCGGCTGGAACCGATTCCGCGTCCAGCGATCGGTAGATCTGCAAGGCACGCAAATAGGATTTCTCCGCGTGAAACCTCTCCGCTCGCGCGAGGCTGTCGGCGATTCCGTCCGCCGCGATCGAAGGGATGGCGTTGCAGCAAAGAATCGCGGTCAGTGTGGCGATGAAAGTTAGCCGGCGTTTGATGTTCATTTTGGGAATTGGACGGCGACAGCGCGAATTCGCTCCCGCAAAATTGGAAATCGGTCGTCGGCAACAAGCTTCACCGACGGATCAACCCGCCATCATTGTTGCGGCCGGGGCTGGCGAAGTTCCGCGTCGATGGAAAGCACGGCCTGCTCAAGCGAGATGATCGCGTCCGTGATCGATTGCATGCGTTCGGCCATTCCCTGCTCCTGCCGTTGCAATCCCTCAACCGCATCCGCCAGCGTCGCCATGACCTCCTCATACGCCTTGTGCTCGGCCTGCGCTGCGGCGATCGCGTTGGTGTTGGCGGCAACCACCGGCTTGGGCTGGATCACCGGCGGCCTTCGCCGATCGAGCAGGACCGTCAATTGTTGCAGACGCTCGACCTTTTCCTCCAACTCGCCCAGCCGGGCGGCCAACGCCTTTTCCGCGGCGGTGGGTTCGGACACCTTCGGCTTTTCGCATCCGGCAAAGAGAAGACCGATCAGGGCGGGTAGGACGATCAGGCGATTCATCACTTGGG
>JADHOF010000089.1 GCA_016779125.1 Verrucomicrobiia bacterium
CGGGCTTTGGCGGCGCTCCAAACCCGTGCGGTCCCGGAGCGAATGGGAACAGGTGCCGGAGTCCCAACGCGGCAGCGGTACCCAGCGCCGCGTGTTCCCCGAATCCAATGCCTTCCGGAATCCCCGACGTCCACGCCGCGTTGAATCCCTTCACCGATCCGCCGGCGTCCCGCAAGCGACGAATGACACCCGCCACCGGTGCCGCCCAGCCGGGGATCTGCCCGGCTTCACAATCTCTGCCCCAAAAACTGACTCGCTGTTCCGCGCGATCTCCCACCAGCTCAATTTTTCCGTCAAACCTCGGCACACAGGCGAACTCCACAAAGCGATCCACAGCCAAGCTCAGCACCAGCCCTTGCTGTGCCTCGGTATGCCCCCCCATCAATTCCAGGGAAGCCGGCACCCTGACGACGCGCGGTGGGGTATGAGCGAACGCCCGTTTGAAAAGGCTGCGGACATCCATCCCTCGAAATCAGCGGGCACCGGCCAGTCCGTCAAATTTCCGGGCCAGCTCAAAATCCTTCGCCGTCAGCCCCCCTTCGCTGTGGGTGCTAAGCGCCAAGCGGACCTTGTTCCAACGGATATCGATGTCCGGATGATGCCAGTCGGTCTCGGAAATCTCAGCCACGCGATTCACAAAGGCCATGGCTTCAACGAAATCCTTGAATTCGAAAGTCCGAACGATGTTGCCTGCTTCATCGCGCCATTCGGCCACGGTTCGCAAAGCCAATTCCAATTCGTCCGAGGAGAGTTTAGCCATGAAGGAAACGATGCCAGAGCCGCCGAAAAAGGCAACGCGCCGCGTCACCGATCCCCATTCTTGGACCGCAGAATCATCAGGCTCGTCACCAGCGCCCACCCGGCGGCGAGCAGGAAAAGCATCACCCCGCCAAGTCCGAAAAGAAGGGGTTTCGTCCAGGACGCGGGCGGAATTTGCACCCGCAATAGCGTAAGGATCGGAATCTCTCCAGATTGATACCATAGCCGGCAAAACCAAAACGCGAACACATTCGTCAGGATGAATCCGGCAACGGCCAGACCGGCTTGGCAAATTCCCGAAACGCGCCAACCCGCCTGGTAGGAACCGACCCCGGGAAAGGAGAGATTCATCCACAAATACTCTGAGCCACGTCGCCTGGATGCCCCGCGCGCCGGACCAGGCAGTGGCGGAGGTTGGCCCATATCAGAGCACCCCCTTGAGACTCAACGCGTCGGAGGCCAGCAGCACCGGCAGACCCGCCCGAACCGGATAAGCCAGCATTCCGTCCGTCCTCACAAGCGCCGCGTCCAGCGCCACATCCACCCGCCCGATCCGTCCCGCTGCAATCGCCTGGTTGATTCGGTCGAGCGTCGCCTCATCGGCCAACCGCAGAGCCTGCCGGGAAAGCGGGCAGCAAAGAATTTCAAGCAGTTCGGGATTCACAATTCGGTTTTGGCGGCTTGAAGGGCGCATGCGTAAACGTCCTTGAATGACGCCCCCGAGGAAACCGCGAGCGCCCGGCAGGATTCATACTCCGGGGCAATCTGCAGCACGCGCCCGTTTAGGCGGCCGATCTTCACGCTCACGCGTCCATGCGGGGTTTCTACGTCGAGCGTCTCCCGTCGAAGCTTCCGTCGCTCCGAAACAGTTCGTCGAACTCCAAATGCCGTGGTTTCCCGAAGGATCAGCTCAGCGAAGCGATCCGCCTCTTCCTCAGCGCACAAAACAGACAGCAGCGTTCCGGGACGATTCTTTTTCATTAGAATCGGCGTGCAAAACACGTCGAGCGCCCCCTGCCTGAGCGCTTCGGCGACGAAATGCCCGAGCAACTCACCACTCCCGTCGTCCAGATTGGTCTTCAGCACGGCAACGCGGTCGGTTTCCCAATCCCGTTCCACCGCGGCGGAACAGGCCTGCGATTCCCCCAACACGCCGCGCAGCACGTTTGGGCGCGTGTGGTTGTCGCGCGTTCCCAATCCGTATCCCACTCGCCGCGCGACCATTCCGCTCATCGGACCGAAGGATTCGGCGAATTCTGCCAGCAGCGCCGCACCGGTCGGCGTCACCAGTTCGTGCCCTTCGTCACATTGGTTCACCGGCACCCCTCGCGCACCGAGAATTTCCAAGGTCGCCATGGTGGGAATCGGAAAACGACCGTGCGCGCACATGACAAATCCGGTCCCCTCGACCACCGGTCCGGAAAGAACGCGCGGCTTGCCGAGCAGTTCAAGGCAGACGCATGCGCCCACGATATCAACAATCGAATCCACGGCACCCACCTCGTGAAAATGAACGCTTTCCACCGGCAATCCGTGAACCTTCCCCTCGGCCACCGCCACGCGATGGAAGACCGCCTTCGCCTTTTCTTTCACCCAGGGAGAAAGATCGCTGGCATCAATGAGCGTCCGTATCTGCGCATGATCGCGACTGCCCTCGTGGCTATGATCATGCGCCCCCGGCCCGTGTGAATGGGAATGCGCATGGTCATGGTCATGGTCATGGTCATGGTCATGGTCATGGTCATGGTCATGGTCATGGTCATGGTCATGGTCATGCGAATGGTCATGGTCATGCGAATGGTCATGGTCATGCGAATGACTGCCCCCATGATCATGCGAGTGCTCGTGGGAATGTTCATGCGCCTCGTCGCCGGGAGCGTCATGGCAGTGCTCCGACTCGACGGCGTCTCCCTCCAGCACAACGTCAAATTTCCAGCCATCGATGAACGACTTGGATTTTCGGGCGACCCTGAGCTGATACTCGTCGGAAAGCCCGAGTTTCGCCAACTCACGTTCCAAGGCGGACAGCTCGACGCCCAGATCGAGCATCGCGCCGATAAACATATCGCCACTGATGCCGCTGAAAATGTCCAGATAGAGAGTATTCATTTGTGTTTGGAAATCGATGACTTGGTCGGTGTCGCGTTTGTCGGCGCGCACAGGGAGTTGATCTGACTGGCCGCGTAGCCGCCGCCGAAGCCATTGTCGATATTCACCACCGTCACCCCGCTGCCGCAACTGTTCAACATGCCCAACAGCGCCGCCACCCCGCCGAAGCTGGCCCCATAGCCGACGCTGGTCGGCACCGCGATCACGGGACGATCCACAAGCCCGGCCACCACGCTGGGCAGCGCCCCTTCCATCCCGGCAACCACGACAATCACATTCGCGTTTTGCAGTTCATCCAATCTGGCCAGAAGACGGTGCAACCCCGCGACCCCCACGTCATAAAGGCGATTTACCCGGTTCCCCATAAACTCGGCCGTCACGGCCGCCTCTTCCGCCACGGGCTGATCGCTGGTCCCCGCAGACAAAACAGCGATCACGCCGTCACGTTTCGGCAATGGTTTGTCTTCGATGGCCACGCAGCGGGCCTCGTCGTGGTGCTTCGCGTTTTTGAATCGTTTTTTCAAGGCCTTGAAATGCTCCTCCGAAACACGGGTCAGCAGCACACGCTGCCCCGCATCCACAAGCTCAGCCGCAATTGCCACCGCCTGCGCCGGGGTCTTTCCACTGCCGAACACCACCTCCGGAAATCCCTTTCGCAACTCGCGCTGCGTGTCCACCTTCGCGAATCCGAGATCCGTGAACGATTGTCGCTGCAATGCCTTGATCGCATCGCGCTCGCTCACGCGATTCTCGCGGTAGCCCTCCAGTAATTTTTTCAAGTCCTCGGTCGTCATACGAAAAATCATCCTCCACCGGATAGCATCTGTCGGAGCCGCCTCCCGATGTTCGCCATGTCATTGCGAAAGTACCAGAGGGCGATCATTCCGATAACGAACACCCCGATTTGAATCGCGCTCATCAGCTCGGGCGGGATCCGATCCTGTAGCCGTTTTACCGCGTACAGCGCGCCGTCGTCGTTCCCATCCGCGTCATCATCGACGCCCAGCGCCGCATGCTCGCGACGAGCCTCTTCCCGCGCCAATTGCTCGACGCGCATGCGGATGTAAATGGCCTTGGCCTTGTTCTCGTCGCCCATGGAATTGGCGAAGGCCTTCGTCCACATCCCCTGCTTGATGTCCCCTTCGGCCATCTCTTCGGAAACCAGTTCGTACAGGTGCTCGTCGTCCATCACGTTGACTTAAGGGCTTTCTTGTAAAGATTTCCAGCACCGGACGACACACATTTTTCCGGCAATTAGAGTATCCTTGACTCGCCTTCGGGAACCCTCCATACCCCGTCCCCCAATTCACACGGATCGCCGTCATATGGACTATTTCAAATTCACCTGTCCGCATTGCCATAGCCGTATCGGAACCTCACCGGACACGGTCGGCCAGCACGTCTCCTGCCCCTCCTGCGCCGGAGATGTCATCATTCCCCCGGCCCCGGAGAACGAGGGTGAAGTCGTCGCCGGCATCGCCCCTGAAACCCATGCGCCCGTGCCCCACGAAACGGAAGCAGCCGAGCACACGATGATGCTTCGCCGAAGCGATCTGGAGGACAAGCCGGCACCGGCACAGTTCGAAGACGAGCCCAAGATTCCGGACATGGCGACACTCAATGAGGACAATCCCTTCGGGGCACCTGCCGCACCGCCAAAGCCGCCCGCCCCCAAGGCCCCCGAGCCGAAACCGGAGGCGAAAGCCCCACCCACACCAACACCGGCTCCGATCCCCTCGCCAAAAGTCGGTGAAGGTGCCAACGCCGACCAAGATGATGATGAGGACGACGGCAAGGCCTCAAAGAAGAAAAAGGAACCTGCCCCAGAGCCGCTGATCAACAATCTGACGCCCGAAGTCAAAGTCGGCCTTCTCCGTCAGGCCAGAACCCACATCGACACGGAGGACAAGTGGATTCACGGACGCTCGGGACCGGGTGGCAAACATGTCCTGGCGGCACGCATGAGCGGGGATTCCGTCATCCCCGAAAAGCCCGGCAGCCCGGACGCGACCCACTACAGCATCGTGGGAGCACTTGTCGTCGCCATGGACGAAATCCGCGTCAAGTCGACGGCCGGCGGCCGTTCGGAATTTCTCCACCAGGAAATGGAGGCGGCGACCCGAAAAGTCACGGGCAAGGCTGAAGGCGAAAAGGCCGACCCCATGGATCTCGGTCACAAAGAATGTCTCGCCGTTCTGGACCAGATGCTGAAGCACTACCAGAGACTGCTGGGCGACAAGAGTTTCGAAAAACTGCTCAAGGGCATCATCGACACTTCCGTCGACAGCAGGACCACCGGAGCACTGAACGCAATGCTTTCCAGCGACGAGGCGGATTTGAATCTCCTGGAGGTCATCAAGGCGGTCGTCGATGAACTCGACCAGCTGAAGAAGCGGATCGATCAGCTCGAGAACAACTGACGGTATCCCGTCGAGATTCGGATTGAGGTCCCTTCAGCTCGGGACAGAATGGGCGCACATGAAGCAGCTCCTTCTACCAGCCCTGCTCCTCGTCGCCTCGACGGCAACCGGCATCACTCTCCGACCAAACTTCGTCGTGGTCCTGTGCGACGACCTCGGATACGGCGATCTTCGTTGCCAAGGCAATCCGGACATGGTGACGCCAAACCTGGACCGATTCGCGTCCGAAGGCCTTCGGTTGACCAGCTGCTATGCGTCGCATCCCAACTGCTCCCCGTCGCGCACGGGTCTCATGACAGGCAGAACGCCCACGCGGGTCGGAATCCACAATTGGATTCCCATGCTCTCACCGATGCACGTTCCCGTCACGGAGATCACCATCGCCACCCTTCTCCGCGACGCCGGCTACGACACCGCGCTGACCGGCAAGTGGCACCTGAACGGCCGTTTCAACCTGACCGGCCAACCGCAGCCAAACGAACACGGCTTCAACCACTGGTTCGCAACCCAAAACAACTGCCTGCCCAACCACCGCAACCCTTACAACTTTGTCCGCAACGGGATTCCCCTCGGCCCCCTCAAGGGATACGCGGCGGATCTCGTCACGGCGGAAGCGGTCTACTGGCTCCGGGAGCGACGGGATCCGGCAAAGCCGTTTTTCCTCTTCGTCACCTACCACGAGCCCCACGAACCCATCGCCACCGCGCCGCAACACGCGAGTCACTATCCATCCGAAAACCCGAGCCTCGCCCAGCATCACGGCAACATTACACAAATGGATGCCGCGTTTGGGGAATTGATGAAAGCCTTGAACGCGCTGGAATTGGAAAAGAACACGCTGGTCTTTTTCACCAGCGACAACGGACCCGCAAAAACCACGTTTCATCCCGACGGTTCAGCCGGGCCGCTCCGGGATAAAAAAGGCTACATCAGCGACGGCGGCATTCGTGTTCCGGGAATCCTGCGCTGGCCCGGGCGTATCAAGGCGGGCAGCGAGTCCGACGTGCCGGTCATCGGCACGGACCTGCTTCCCACCCTATGCGAAATCGCCGGGATTTCCCCGCCACGCGATCGAGCCCTGGACGGAGCCAGCATCCTGCCGCTCTTCAACAATCGGCCGATCCAGCGAACCACTCCGCTCTACTGGCATTTCTTCGCAGCCAGCGGTGAACAGAAAGTCGCGATCCGAATGGGCGACTGGAAACTCTCCGCAACCCTGGACGCCCCGCCCCCGCGCAATCGGGGCGGCATCGACCCCGTTGATCAACAAATGATCAAGACGGCTCCCCTCGCCGACATGGCCCTCTACCACATTTCCAGCGACATCGCCGAAACCACGGACCTGAAGTCCGCGGAACCCAAACGCTTCGCCCAGATGAAACAGGTCTTGGAAAACAAATATCGGGAAGTTCAAAATGAAAGCCCGACCTGGCCAGCTTGGGAATTTGCACGCTACGAATCCGAGCGAATCGAATGGCCCGACTATCGCGGTGCGAAATCTGTCCCCCATCGCGACGCGAAGATTCCGGCCCGCTACCTCAACAATCCCGAGATCGAAACAATCGAATAGCCTACCTCCCAATTGTTTCGACGGACCATCTGCCGTCTGCCAAACCCAGCGTGATGGAACCGGATTGCGAGACCGTCAGCACCTCAGGACAACGGGATCTCAGACGGCGAAGCAGCTCGCCGCCCGCCCGATCAAACACAGGCGTTCGGTTGTCTTGAACGACGATCATTTCCGGTCTTGTCCGATCAAGAAACTCATCAAGAACGGTCTCCCCCTCCTTCGGCCATCCCACGATCAACACGTCCACTTCCATGTCATCCCACCGTTCCAAGATCCGCGACTGAGCGATCCGGCTCGCGTCCGGCAAGACGAGCAGTGTCACCCCTCCGATCTCGCCCTTGAGTATCACGGCGGCTGCATCTGCGGTGACGAGCTTCCGTTCCGGCGACGGATGCAGTACCCGCCATGAACCCAGCCAGCCTCCCGTTTGCACCACCCCCGTCCGCCCCGCCGCCGCCAACGCCTTCTGGTAAACCACTGAACGCTGCCGAACTCCGCTTGCCCAAACGACAACGGGCGAAAACGCCTCAGCCGCGATGTCGAACCCTTCGACATGAGCCGCGTCGCCATGAGACAAAAGCAGATTCGGAATCCGACCAATCCCTCGCGAACGCGCAAAAGGCACAACAACCCGCTCCATCCCCTCCCTTCGTCCGCAATCGATCAACAGATCATCCGCCTCGCCCTTGAGATCACAAAGGATCGCGTTCGCCTCCCGACCAAACACGGTGATTTCCACCGGCCGCTGTTGCCGGATCAACACGCCGCAGGCGATCAGCCCGATCGCGACTCCCGCCAACCGGCGCGAACTCCACCAACGCAGCCCCCATCCGAGCAACAACCCGAAATAGATCACAATTTCCGCTCCGCTCGGAGCGATCACGAAGGTCCATCCACGGGGAATTTCAGCCACCCGGGCGCAGATCTCCATCTGACACCGAATCCAGAACCAGGCCCCGTGCCCAAACACCTCGCCCAAGGCCGGAAACACCAATCCCAAAAGCAAACCGCCCATCGCGCTGGAGATGGCGAACATCGTGATCAAAACCACAGGCGGGTTGGCGATCAGGCTCCCCGGAGTCCAGAGATGAAAATAGAACGCGATCAGCGGCATCGAGCCCAGCCAGGCGGAAAACGAAATCGCCAGCATCGAGTACAGCCAGCGTGCCGCCAGACGCGATTTGCGCCACCACCAGGATTCGAGTTCGCGAGGCAGCAGTGGATCGCCCGCAAACAACCGCTCACCCAATTCATCAAAACGCGGCCAGGTCAGCGCGATGGTCGTCACCACCGCGAAGGAAAGCTGGAAGCTCGCCTGCAACAACTGCAGCGGATCCCAAAGCAATATCAGAAACCCGGCGGCGCAGACCGAGTTCAACAGATCGACCGGCCTCCTCAGCGACCAGCCCGCAACAATGATCGACATCATGATTGTCGCCCTCGTCGCCGACGCCTGCCAACCCGTCGCGTGGCAGTAAAACCACAACGCCGGCACCACCACCAGTCCGCACCAGGCGCGCGGCACCCTCGACACCCGCAACAGCATGACCAGGATGCCGGCCACCATCGCGACATGCAGCCCGCTGATCGCAAAGATGTGCATCGTGCCCGATCGCATGAACGGTTCCGCGACCTCATCGGTCAGCCCCGTTCGCAGTCCAAGCACCATCGCGACCAACAGGCGCGCGCCGTCGTCATTCCCCAGCCCCGCGCCAAGCCGCCGCACCGCCCATGTTTGAAACCGACGGGCAAACCCAACTCCGCTGACATCCTCAATCTCGCGCCAGTCCGAATCCTCCAACGTCATGAGCTGTTGATGAATCCCCTCCCGCCGAAGTTTCTCCCGATAATCAAACAAGCCCACGGCGGCGGCGCTTGAAGGACGGCTCAAAACCCCGAAAACCGAAACCCGCGCGCCCCTTCGCAATTTTTCGTAAACCGGTCCTTTGGAAAACACCATCACCCGTCCCCGCACAGCGGAAAGTTTCCCGCCTCCATCCAGGCTTTCGGCATCGATCACAACGCGCCAATGCGGCCGGGCCTCATCGGAGCGCGTCCCTCGTTGCAGCTCGGGTTCCTTTGCCACACGTCCGGAAACGGTCACCAACGCGGGAACAGGGCCCGCGACCAGCCTCAGATCGGACGGCGAATACGGCACCACCCGCAACCCGGCCGAGATCGAACCGACCAGGAACATGACCAACGGAAACAGCAAAGCTCTCCCGTCCCTCCACGCAGCCGCGATCGTGAAGGCGGCGAAGGCGGACACAAACAGCCACGGAAGATCGAACCTTCCCCACCATTCGCAGAGAATCCCTCCCGCAAAGCAAATGCCCGGTATCAACAACGGTCGTCGCATGCCCTCCTCGCGGGAACAATACGGACACCCGCCCCCTCAACCAAGCCCGTTCCGCCCGTCCGAACCGCGAATCCCCGACGCGGCTATTGGCAGGCTGCGCCGAAGCCGCTATAGCTTTGGGCCACGCACATGAGTGATTCACCGCGCATACTTTACTGCCACTGCAACTACGCCCAAGTCGTGCCGGAAGAAACGAAGCACTCGGTCCTGAAAAAGCTTAGCGATTCCGGCGCGGCGTTTGACGCGGTCGCCGACCTTTGCGAAATGGCGGCCCGCAAGGATCCCATGCTCCGGCAAATCGCCGAAGGCGGAAACGTCAAGATCGCCGCCTGCTATCCCCGCGCCGTCAAATGGATTTTCGGAGGGGCGGGTTGCGCGCTGAAGCAGTCCTCAACCCAGGTTTTGAACATGCGCACCGAGGAAACAGAGGAGATCGCAGCGACCCTCCTGGACGGCGAATTGGTCCCGAACCTGCCGGCCGACAAAGATGGATCCAAACCAGCTCCACACGAATTGCCAAACTAACCCCGTATGAGCGCCCTCACCGAACAACCCACACTCCGCATCCTCTTTTACGAAGGCGAAGGCTCCACGCCCCTGGAACCGGCGAAGCGCTACGATGCAATGACGGCCCTGCTGGAGAACGGCTACGCGGTCACGCGCACCGGCTCCGGAAAGGTCGCCGGCCACGAGCGAGGGCCGCTTTTGGTCCTCGGTCGTTTCGATTCCGGAAACCCGCCTGTCGACAACGTCGACCAGGATCAAGCCAGTCTTCGCTTTCAAGACGTGTCGGAACTCGGTCCCTCGGAGATCCTCGCCAAGGCCGAAAGCACCCGCGACGAGACCGGTTCCGTGAAGCCCGGAGAATGGAAGCCATGGTTTCCGGTGATTGACTACGATCGCTGCACAAACTGCATGCAGTGCCTCTCCTTCTGCCTTTTCAACGTCTACGGCGTCGACGAGGAAAACCGCATCCAGGCTCAGAATCACGACAACTGCAAAACCAACTGCCCGGCCTGTTCGCGCGTCTGCCCGGAAGCCGCCATCATGTTTCCGAAATACAAGTCTGGCCCGATCAACGGCGACGTCGTGACCGCCGCCGACATGGGGCAGGAAAAAATGAAGGTCGATATTTCCGCCCTGCTCGGCGGCGACGTCTACGCGGCGCTTCGCAGCCGCACCACCCAGGCACAGGAACGTTTCAGCAAGGAGCGCGATGAGAAGCAAGCCCTCAACGAGCGGCAGAAATGCCTCACAAAACTGGCCCAAAACGCCGACATTCCCAAGGAGGTCCTGCTCAGCCTGCCATCTCCCGATGAAATCCTCCGCAAGGCGGAGGAAGCCAAGGCGCGCGGCGCTGCGGCGCTGGCCAGGCAGAACCAAATGAAAAACGCCTGATGCTTCCGGAACTTGTCTACCGCACCGTTCGCTCGGCCGATCCCAAGTGCATCGGCAAATTCCTCTGGAACTTTGCCTTCAAGGGCATGGTGTCCGTCGAGCGCTTCAAGCGACGCCTGACCCGGGGCGACTATTTTCCGCCCTTCCTCTACGTCTCGATCATCAATTCCTGCAACCTCCGCTGTCAGGGATGCTGGGTGGATGTCGAGGCCGAGCGCAGCACCATCGACCTGGCCGCGATGAACCGCCTCATCACGGACGCGAAAGCCCACGGAAACACCTTTTTCGGGATACTTGGAGGAGAGCCGTTCATGCACCCCGAGCTGCTCGACATTCTGGCGGCGCACCCGGACTGCTACTTCCAAGTCTTCACCAACGGCCAGTTCATCACCGAAAAAATCGCCGGCAAGCTGCGTCAACTCGGCAACGTGACACCGCTTGTCAGCGTGGAAGGCAACGAGATCGTCAGCGACCAGCGCCGGGGCAAGATCGACGTCTACGACCGCACGATGCGCGGCCTGCAAAACGCGCTCGATGCGGGCCTTCTCACAGGAGTCGCCACCAGCGTCTGCCAGTCCAACATCGACGACCTCCTGAGCCAATCATGGCTGCAAAAACTCATTGATCGCGGCGTGCATTATTGCTGGTACCACACCTACCGCCCCGTCGGTGCCAAAATGAACCAGCAGCTCGCCCTGCGCCCCGATCAATTGGTCCGCGTCCGCGAGTTCGTGACCACCATGCGCGCCCGAATGCCCATCGCGATCATCGACGCCTATTACGACCACGACGGTCAGGCGCTTTGCCCGATGTCCACCGGCATCAGCCATCACGTCAGCCCTTACGGCGACATCGAGCCCTGCCCGATCATTCAATTCGCCAACGACACCATCAGCGACAAGCGGGGCATCTACGAAACAATGACCAACAGCGGATTTCTGAAGGATTTCCGGGAACTGAGCGCGCAGGCCACACGCGGCTGTGTCGTTCTGGAACGCCCCGACCTGGTCAAGGATCTCGTCGTCAAGCACGGCGCCCGGGATACCACCGTCCGCGGCACGGCGATGAAGGAACTGGAGGAAATGACGCCGCGCTTCAGCCAGTGGCTACCCGGCCGGGAAGTGCCCGAGAAGCACTGGATGTATCGGCTGGCGAAACGCCATTGGTTCCACGATTTCAACGCCTACGGCAACACCCCCGCCGCGGCCGCCCAAAAGGCCACGGACCTTCAATCCCAGCTCTAGCTGCGTTTCGAAAACGCATTGCCTTCAACCCCGTCATCCCTACGATGCCGGGACTTTTCCGTTTCAATCAGCACCATGAAAAGCACACGACCGTCGCCAGCCATCCTCGTCATCATCCTCGCGGGACTCCTCGTGAATGCCACGCAAAGTTTCGCAGCGAAGCCCCCCAATATCGTTTTCATTTTCTCGGATGACCACGCCTACCAGGCCATCAGTGCCTACGGTTCCCGAATCAACAAGACCCCCAACATCGATCGAATCGCCAACGCCGGCATGCGCTTCGACCGGGCCCTTGTGTGCAACTCCATCTGCGGCCCCAGCCGCGCCGCGATTCTCACCGGCAAATACAGCCACCTGAACGGATTCTATCGCAACGGAAACCTTTTTGACGGCGAACAGCAGACATTCCCGAAACTGCTTCAGAAGGTGGGGTACCAGACCGCGATTGTCGGCAAATGGCACCTGGGCAGCGATCCGACCGGTTTCGACTACTGGGACGTCCTGCTCGGACAGGGCCCCTACTACAACCCTCCGATGAAGACCAACAAGGGAGGCGAACCCTCGGTTGTTCAGCACACCGGCTACACGACCGAAATCATCACCGCCAAGACAATGGACTGGCTGAAAAATCAGCGAAACGCAGACAAGCCCTTCATGCTCATGTTTCAGCACAAGGCCCCCCATCGTGACTGGCAGCCCGGCCCGAACGAACTCACCCTCTACGACGACCGGGACATCTGGGAGCCTCCCACGCTCTTTGACGACTACCGTTCCCGCGGTCAGGCGGCCAAGAACAACGACATGAGCATCTCGCAGACCATGACGGAGCGAGACCTCAAACTCACCGAACCACGCGGTCTCACGCCGGAACAATTGGAGAAGTGGAACGCCGCCTACGGACCGAAGAATGCCGCCTTCAAAAAGGCGAACCTTCAGGGCGAAGACCTGATTCGCTGGAAATACCAGCGTTACATCAAGGATTACATCCGCACCATCGCCGCCGTGGACAAGGGCGTCGGCACGGTGCTTGATTACCTCGACGAAGCCGGCCTCGCCGAAAACACCGTCGTGATCTACAACGCCGACCAGGGCTTTTACCTCGGCGAACACGGCTGGTTTGACAAACGTTGGATCTACGAGGAGTCCGTCCGCGCCCCCCTTCTCGTCCGCTGGCCCGGCGTGGTGAAGCCCGGCAGCGTCAACACGGACCTTGTCGCCAATATTGATTACGCGGCCACTTTCCTGGAAATCGCGGGAGCAGGCGTGCCAAACGACCTCCACGGCAAGAGCATTGTCCCGATTCTCAAAGGCAAAACGCCCAAGGACTGGCGCACGGCCTTCTACTATCACTACTACGAGTTTCCCGGGGCCCACAGCGTCGCCAAGCACTACGGTGTCGTCACCAAGACAAACAAGCTCTTCTACAGCTACCAACTCGACGAATGGGAACTCTACGACACCGACATCGATCCACTCGAAATGCAAAACGTGGCGAACGAAGAGAAATACGCCGCCGTTCGCAGCGAACTCACTCAGGAGGTCTACAACCAGCAGAACCGATTCGGAGAAACCGATCCCCACAAGCCCGTGCCGGGCGATCGCCCCGTTCGTAAAAAGCGCCCTCAAGGCAAAACCCAGATCGAAAAGGTCCTCCAGTTCAAGGATCTGAAATCGGAGGTCTCGGGCAAACCGGATCCCAGCCTCAAATCCTTCACCGTCGGGGCCCGAATCGTTCCGGACGGTGACGGCGTCATTATCGCTCAAGGCGGCGTCTCAATGGGATACAGCCTCTTTGTGCGCGGTGGACTCCCCGTCTTCGCCATCCGCTCGGACGGTTCTCTCGTCGAAGTCGCCGGAACCGAAAAGCTGGTCAACGCCCAATCAGCCCATCTCGCCGGCGTGCTGAACGACCGGGGGCTGGCGCTGCTCTACGTCGATGGCAAAAAGGTGGGCCAGGCAAAAAGCGAGTTTATCCAAAACATCCCCAGCGACGGTTTGTCCCTCGGTCAGGATGCCAGCTCCACCGTCGCCGACCACCCGGAGAGTTTTCCATTTAATGGAACAGCCACCGACATCCGACTCTATTGGGGTGCGCTCGATTTCAAGGCCATCAGGGAGTGGGCGATGGCTCACTGA
>JADHOF010000090.1 GCA_016779125.1 Verrucomicrobiia bacterium
AAGGGTTGGCCGTCCGGCCAGACGCCGCCTTTCTCGACGGCGGGGCCGACGTTGTAGCCGGATTTGCCCACCCGTTTGCCCTTGCCTCCCAGAGCCCGATACCAGTCGCGTTCGCCGCCGATGACGTCGAACTCCTCCAGGGCGAATCCGGGCGGATCGATGCGTGAATGACAACGCGCGCAGGATTCGATGTTTCGATGTTTGTCGAGCTGCTGGCGAATGGTGGTGGCTCCGCGAATGTCGGGTTCGACGAGAGGGATGCCGGAGGGCGGGGGCGGGGAGGGTTTGCCGAGCAGGTTGTCGAGCACCCAGACGCCGCGCAGGATCGGGGACGTGCTGGTGCCGTTGGCCGTGACTTTCAGCACGCTGGCGTGTGTCAGGATGCCGCCGCGAACGGAATTCTCCGGCAGTTCCACGACCCTCAGATCCTCGTGTCCCGCCACGCCGGGGATGCCGTAGTGATCGGCAAGGCGTTGGTTGAGGACGGCGAAATCCGAGTCGGCAAAATTCAGGACGCTCAGGTTGTTTGTCAGCAGGTGACGGAAGAAGCCGAGCGTCTCTGCGATCATGGAGCGTTGAAGCAGCTCGTCAAATTCAGGGTAAAGCTTCGCGTCGGGCGTGGTGAAGTCGATGTCGCGGAGATCGAGCCACTGGCCCGTGAAGTTCTCGACGAAGCGTTCGCGTTTGGGATCGGCAAGCATCCGTTCGACCTGGGCATGGCGGATGTTTGGATCGGAAAGTCTGCCCGCGGCGGCGAGTTGCAGCAGTTCCTCGTCGGGCATGGACGACCAAAGGAAATACGAGAGGCGGGAGGCGATTTCGTGGTCGTCAACCCGGGGTTCGCGGTTGAGCAGGAGGAAGTGCGGCGAGCAGAGCACGGCGGTGACACCTGCGCGAACGGCCTGCTCGAAGGAACTACCGGAATCGATTCGCGCCAGGGTCAGATTGACGAAGGGGTCGACCAGATCATGATCGACCGGGCGGCGGAAGGCCCGCGGGACAAAGGCGCGGAGGACGCGTTCGGCGTCCTCCCGAGGTGAGGAGGATTCGATGTAGTGGGATCGGACGCCCCGTCGATGGCGAATGTAGTGGCTTCCGCCCTGAGGCATCGAGAGCGTCGGGGATTCGCCGAACAACCTGAGCTGCGCCTTCGAGGGGAAGGGTTGATCAAGCGGACCGTAGGTTTCGGCCCACAGGGTTGCGACTCCGGGGCGTTGCTCATGTTTGTCCCTCCAGGTGACGTGTTCCGGGTGAATCCATGGGAGGATATGCAACGCGTGCAACTCACTCATGCGGGTGGTGAACTCGATCACGCGCGGATTCTCTGGCGTGCCGGTGACATCAAACACACCTTGGAACCGGCGCTTGCCGTCGCCGAACAATGGACCGGTGAATACGGCGACGGAGAGAGTACGGTTCGTTCCCGGCTCGTGGGGAAACACGGCAATCCGGCAGCGATAGACACCGTCCTCGATCGGATGGGCTGAGTCTGTCCGCGCCGGCGGCCAGCCTGGCGTGAAGTCGACAAAGGCGCCGTCGCGCGAGAGGACGCCGCCTTTCTTACCCTTCACCGAGCTGATGTTTTCCTTTTCCTCCATGAGCACGACCCGGCGCGTGGCGGGTGGGAGTGGTTTGACCCGACGGAACACGCCCTCGAACGCGGAGTCGGCCGCTTCCAGGTAGCGTTCGAGCAGGATGGAGGAAATGCCGAGCCCGTCCGCCACGTTGTCAAAACCCTGCACGCTGTTGTCTTCCGGCAAGAGATCGGCCAGCGGCGTGTCCGTGCCGAGCAGGTCGTGAATCGTGTTTTCGTACTCGACCCGGTTCATTCGGCGGACGCCGAGAGGCGCTAGGCTGTGAAGCGCGAGTTCGGCTGCGATTCGATCTACCATGTCATCGACCACGGCTGCATCAGGGCGTGGTTGTTTGATGGGCGGCATGTCTCCGGTGCGAAGGGCGTCGGCGACCTTTGCCCACGTTTTCGTGTTGCCGGCGGAAGGCTTCTCCAGCGTGTCCAGTCGGAGATCGGCCTTTTGTTTGTCCGGGCCGTGGCATTTCACGCAGTGGGCCCGGAAAAAGGCTGCGTGGTCTGCGGCGATCGCCGGGAGCGCGAGAAGGAGGAGGGACGCGAGTAGGGATCGCATGGGCTTTGCTGTTGAGAACCGGCCTTCGTGCGGTGAAGGGGGCGGGGACTTATGCGGGACTTATGCGGGACTTATGCGGGACTTATGCGGGACTTATGCGGGACTTATGCGGGACTTATGCGGGACTTATGCGGGACTTATGCGGGACTTATGCGGGACTTATGCGGACGCGGGACGGCTGGTCAGACCGGGGAGTCCGTCGAGGCTTTTGAGGTTGTTGTTCTGCTGGTAATCGAGGACGCCGTCGGCCCCCTTGTTGACAGCCCATTTTGTCAGGACTTCCCGGTTCCCCCGGTAGTCGTAGAGCGGGACCGAGTAGCCGCAGGAGTCGCCAATGCGGGTGACGTGGATCAGGATGATGCTGCGAACGCCCGGGATCGCGGTGAACTCCGAAATCGTTTCGGCGTAGCCCGGCGAGCCTGCCTCCAGGACCTTGCCGCGACCGTGAAAGCGGACGATGCGGGGCCCTCCCTCGAACGCGCACATCATGATGACGATGCGGCCGTTTTCCTTCAGATGGGCGATGGTCTCGACGCCGCTGCCGGTCAGATCGAGATAGGCGACCTTGTTTGGCGAAAGAATGCGAAAGGTGTCCATGCCTTTCGGGGAACAATTCACCAGCCCTTCATCGGATTTTGGGGCGGTGGCGACAAAGAACATTTTTTGATCGCGCACCCATGCGGCGAGGGACTCATCAATTGCGTCGAACGTTTCAGCCATTGCGGGGGAGGCTAGTCCAAGGGCGACCCTTTGGCTATCGGCGAGGGAGATGCAAAATGCCTGTCAGATTCCGTTCGGGAGACGTTTGATCAGTTCGATGTATCTGGAGGTGCGAATGTCGAGCTGGCCGGATGAGGTGCTTCCCTTGGGAGAACTCGAGGCCTCGTAGTTGTAGTAGGCGATGCGGGAGCGGCCCTTGTTGTCCCGTTGAAAGAACGATGCGGCGGTCGTGCCATTGTGATGGCCCGTGTCGGCGTTTGAGAGCACTTGGTGCCAGTCGGACGAGTGGCATGAGTTCCTGTCGAGCAGGAGAAACGCGACCCCTCGTGAGAGGTCGATGCCGGATTCCGTTTCCGGGTTCAGCGAGTAGTCCGAGCGGTAGACGATTCGCTCGGCGATTCCGGCGATGAAGGTGATTTCGACCGTCAGCACACCTTTTTCAAAGCGGATCCAGGGAGCCGACCGGCCGTCGATGAGCAAGGATTTCTGTTCCCGTGGCGCCCCGTAGCGTTCGATGCATTGGTCCATCGTCTCGGCGATACGGGCATGGATGGACCGGGCGTGGAGCGACAGGATGAGAATGGGAACGAAAAGAAGCCTCCTTGAAGTGTTCATACCGGGAGCCTTGGACGCCCTCAGCAGCCGCTGATTCAGCCGATTGGAAACCTTGAAGAGCTTGTCAGGCGCCCTTGACGATCATCACGGCCAGCTTGAAGCCGATGACGATGGCCGTGCCGAGCAGGCCCGCCCCGGCGATGCGTGAGATCCAGAGCATGCCGGTGTCTGAAATGTGGCGATGGCTGATCGAAATGAGATAGGCCAGCGCTGTGAACCAAGCCATGCCGCCAACCATCATTCCCAGCACGCACATGCCTTTGGACGTGAAAGTCTTGTCGACCCATTCGTGGGCCGTGAAGGTCGCCGCCAAAGCGATCCACATGAGCAGGACACCGGGATTGCCCAAGGTGCGGATGAATCCGGTCCAGAAGGCCGTGTGAGGATGGAGTCTTTCCACGATCCGGGCTGCGCTCCGGGACTCCGGCTTGATTTCCTTCGCCAGCATGTACTTCGTCCCGAGGAACGCCATCAGACAGAAGCTGGTGAGCTGGAAGGCCGCCTTGGCGATCTGGGTGGTGAACAGGTCCGTGAAACCGGCGAAACCGATGGCGCAATAGACGGCTTCCATCAGGACGGCTCCGGCCCCGGTGAAGAGACTCCATTTGAATCCGCGTTCCGCGCCCTCGTGGATGATCGTAACGTTGATTGGGCCGACGGGAATCGAGACGAGAATTCCCGCGATCAAACCCGTGACGAAGGCTTCAAGAAGAGAGAGAGGTAGTTCCATGCGGGCCGAGCGGGCAATATTTCAAGCGAGGTCCGACGGCTCCTCAAGATCCCGGCGGGTTTGTGGTGATATCAGAGGGCGTACAAACCCGTAGCCCAGGTAGATGACAAAGATGATCGGCAACGCGATGGGAAGAATCTTCTCCCAGAGAACGATAAAGAATCCGAGGACCAACATCATCAGGACCATCTTGTGAAAGGTACGCTGAGTTCGCCAGCTGACGGACTTGAAGGCGGGATACTTCACTTCGCTCACCATCATGAAGGAGAGAAAAAGCAGGAGAACGGGCAGCGCGATGCGCCAGGAGCCCTGCGCGAAGTCCTTCTCGTCGTACCACATCATGAAAAGGGTCAGGGAGGCCACGAGACCTGCAGCGGCCGGGACGGGAAATCCCAGGAAAGCGTCGCTTTTCTCCTTTTGAGGCATGACCGCCAGGCAGTTGAAGCGGGCGAGTCGCAGGGCTCCGCAGATCAAATACACCGAGGCGATAAACCAACCCACCTGCGGTACGTTGGCGAAGATGTCTCGGAGGACGACGCGATGAACGAGAAACGCCGGGGCGACTCCGAACGAGACGACATCCGCGAGAGAATCGAATTCCCGGCCGAAGGGGCTTTCGAATCCGCCCAGGCGGGCGACACGGCCGTCCAGAAGATCGAAGATACAGGCCAATAAAATGAGGAAGAGGGCCTGTTTGATTGCGGGATAAGGCGCAACGAGATCCGCCTCGACGATGCGGGTGATTGCGAGGAAGCCGCAAAAAAGATTGCCGCCGGTGAACAGGTTCGGAAGGAAGTATATCCTAAGGACTCCGTCTTCCGGGCTGTTGCTCTCGTTTTTGCCGTCTGAACTCATTCCACCGGGGGGCCGAAGCCGGGGGACTATAGAGATGTCCGATTGCTTGGAAAGCGGATAATTCCGCGTCGATTCGCCCCGAAATTCGCGAACTGGGAGGGAAACCCGATTTCTGTTCCCGTCCGCGTTTTTGGTCGGTACTCTGCGGCAGATGATCGCCAACGATCAGGACTTGATAGCCTTTTTACCGGAATTGGACTCCGCGCCGTGGATCGCGGTGGACACGGAGGCGGACAGCCTGCATTCGTACCCGGAGAAGCTGTGCCTGCTCCAGATCAGCATTCCGGGACAGGATGTCTTGGTGGATCCGTTGTCGGGCATCGACATGGCACCGCTCTGGGCTGTCCTGCAACCCCGCGAGCTGATGTTGCACGGGTGTGACTACGATTTGCGGTTGTTCAGCAAGCATCACGGTTTTATTCCCGATCGGATTTTCGACACCATGATCGCCGCGCGACTGCTCGGCTTTCGTCAGTTCGGGTTGAGCAATCTTGTGAAAGACCTCCTCGGACTGGAACTGGAGAAGGGACCTCAAAAATCCGACTGGTCCAAGCGGCCGTTGACACCGCGCATGGAGGAATACGCCCGTAACGATACGAAATGCCTCAATGCCATGGTCGAAATCCTACGTTCCCGACTGGACGAAACGGGAAGGCTAAGTTGGTGCGAGGAGAGCTGCGCGCGGATGATCCAGGACAATTCTCATGTCGAGCCACCGGATCCTGACCGGGTCTGGCGAATCAAGAAAAGTTCGAAGCTGTCGCGCCGGGCCATGGCGGTCTTGCGGGAGATCTGGCAGTGGCGCGAGACCGAGGCCGTTGGGTCCAATCGTCCGCCGTTTTTCATCCTCAGGCACGAGAGCGTGCTGGATATCGCGCATGGCGCGGCGGAGGGGGAGGATTATCGAAGGCACATTCCGGTGAGATTTTCCCAGCGGCGGAAGAGGACGTTGCTGGAAGCCATTCGTCGGGGGATCGAATGCCCTGCCGAGAATCTTCCGCGACCCCTGAGAGGTGTTGCCTACCACCCAACCGAGGCGGAAAAGGTCCGTTATCAACGATTGCGGGAACACCGGGACAAGGTGGCCGAGAAACTTGGTATCGAGCCCACCTTGATCGCGAGCAAGGAAACACTCGAGCTGCTGACGAGATCCGAAAACGAGGCTGCTTGGGCGGGCTTGATGAACTGGCAGCGTGAGTTGCTGGGCGGGGCTTGATTTTCCGCGTCCGTGACTAGCGGAGTCGGGTGCCGACGGGCAGCGAATTGCCGGCGATAAAGTCCCGCGCCGCCAGACGTCTGCCGCCTTCCTTCTGGATTTCCAAGAGACGCAAAGCGCCTTTGCCGCAAACCACATCGACGCCGGCCCGATCCGACTTCATGACCTGCCCGGGTTCGACGGTGGGCCCATCGACCGGCTCGGCATGCCAGACCTTCAACACGCCCGGACGACCGTCGGGTTCCCAGACGCAATGGGTGCCGGGCCAGGGAGTGAGGGCTCTTACTTGATTCCACAGATCGCGCGCGTCGCGTGTCCAATCGAGACGGCCGTCCTCCTTGGTGATCTTGCGCGCGTGTGTCGCGCGAGTGTGATCTTGCGGGGTCGGTGTGATCCGGCCCGCTGTAAACGCTGTCAAGGTCTTCGGAAGAAGTTCAGCGCCGATTTCCGCCAGGCGATCGTGGATGGAGGTGGCGTCGTCTTCGTCCGTGATCGGGGTTTTTGCGGCGGCCAAGATGTCCCCGGTGTCCATGCCCGCATCCATTCGAATGATGGTGACGCCTGTTTCCGGGTCTCCATTCCAAAGCGCCCATTGAATCGGGGCCGCACCGCGATACTTCGGGAGCAGCGATGTGTGGACATTCAGGCATCCGTGCCTGGGGATCGACAGCAGGGAGGGTGGCAGGATCTGGCCGTAGGCCATGACGACGATCGCGTCCGGGCGCAGTGCGCGGAGTTCCTCAAGAAACTCGGGGTTTCGGCATCGGTCCGGCTGAAGAACCGGCAAACCAAGGGCATCGGCGCAGGCGCGGGTGTCGGTCGGGTGAAGCATCATCTTGCGGCCTTTCGGTCGATCCGGTTGGGAAACGACGGCGACAAGATCAACGCCGGGTTCGGAGTTCAACGCGTTCATCAGCGGCACAGCGATTCCGGCTGTGCCCATAAACACGGTTCGGAGAGGGTTTTCAGACATGGAGGTGGTGAAGAAAAAACGACGATCGGGACATTCCCGGTCGCCGTTCGTCGTGAGAAAAGTCGCGCGTGCTTCCGTTACTCCCCGGGCCGCATGTGGATCTCCTGGATTTCGGCCAGTTGGAGCGTTTGATCCAGAGTCCCGCCGCCCTCCTGAGGGCATTGGATGGTGATGTCGGTCGGTGAAATGTTGGGAATGCGCTTGGCCCAATGCTCGCCGCGAGGCGTGACAAAACACATCCATCCGGATCGGTAGGGCTCATCCGGGACCAACTTGAAGAAAGGGGCAAATTTGGTCTCGATAAATCGTTTGTTGATGTTGACCTGTCCCTTGATGAACGCGACGGGTTCGAGGGGTTTCGGGCCACCCGGTTTGGCCGGAGCGGCGATCGGGGCGGGCGCAGCGGCTTGATGGGCCGCTGCGGCGGGAGCAGCAGCCGCTGCTGCGGCGGCCGGGCGGGCGGTGACGACCTTCTTTTTTGCAGCCGGCTTGGCGACCGCGGCGGCGGCGCTGCCCTTTTTCTTGGCAGCCGAATCGTCGTCATCGTCGTCGGCCTCACCGGCTTTCTTGGGCCCTTTTTTGGGCTTCATCACCAAGAACACAACGGGGCCGATGATGGGGGCGACGGCTGAGATGCCCGGGACGAGAAACTTGGTTTGTTTTCGGTATATGCCTACAAAATGCCCGGCCCAGATGTTGCCGCCCCAGATCAGGAAGAGCATCAGAAGCCCGGGCTTGGTCCCGAACAGGGCACCGAAAATGTTCATCGGTTCCGGCAGTTCAGGGCGATCCTCCACCTCGACCATCGTGGGTGGCTGCAAGGTTTCCCGTTTAGGCGGTGGCGGAAGCGCGATTCCGGCGGAAGCGGCCGCCTCGCGAGGAAGGAGGTTTCCGGCGAAGCGGGCGACTTTCGTGTCCTTTGCGAGGTCTTTGATGGCGTCTACCGTGAAATCCTTGAATTCATATCTTGTTGAGAGACTGCCCCCGTCGAGGGGTTTGAAAATGATTCCGGAGGCGTTTACGGAAAAGATCCGGCCCGACACCTCCGAACCGTCCTTAAGTTTAAACGTGCCGCTTACCGGATCAGCTGCGCGCGCGGCGCCCGCGAAGAGCAGCAGCCCCGTCAAAATGATTGTCGAAAATAGCCGCATAGAGCGGGCGTGGTAGCAAATCAGCCTGTTTGGGGCCATCAAAAACGATCCACTGAAAGGGAATTGGAAGGAGGTGGCGCGATGGATTCCGATGCCGGGATGCAAATGGCTGGACAAGGTTGCCGGGGTGTTTTCAAGGTGCCGTGGAATTCGTCGCTTTTATGAAATGTTTTGTCACGGGTGCTTCCGGATTTGTGGGAGCCAATTTGGTTCACGAGCTGAACGCGAGGGGGCATTCCGTTCGATGCCTTTTACGTTCAAAGGCCGATTTGCGAGGTTTGGAAGGGGCTCAATATGAAACGGTATCCGGGGATATTCTGGATGCCTCCGCGCTTGAGGCCGGATTGGCCGGCTGCGATTGGTGTTTCCATGTGGCCGCCAGCTACCATCTTTGGTTGCCGGACTACGCGCCGATGTATCAGGCGAATGTGGAGGGGACCCGGAATGTCCTGACTGCGGCGGGGCGAGCGGGCTGCTCGCGGATTGTTTACACCAGCACGGTCGGCTGCATCGGACTTCCCAGGCAATGCGGAGACCGGATTGTTCCCACCGACGAATCGACGCCTGTTTCGGAGGCTCAGATGAGCAATCACTACAAACGCTCAAAGTGGCGGGCGGAACGCGTCGCGTTGGAGTTGGCCGCGTCGGGTTTGCCGGTGGTGGTGGTGAATCCCAGTGCTCCGGTTGGACCAAGGGATGTGAAACCGACGCCGACGGGGAAGGTGATCGTGGACTTTTTGAATCGCGCGATGCCGGCCTATCTGGATACCGGATTGAATTGGGTCCACGTCCGTGATGTCGCGGCAGGGCATGTGCTCGCCGCTGAAAAGGGGAGAGTCGGAGAAAGGTATATCTTGGGAAATCGGAATGGCAATTGGTCCATGAAGGAGGCGTTCGCCGTTCTCGAAGAACTCGCCGGGGTTTCGGCCCCGAAGGTTCGTATTCCCTACGCGGTGGCGTGGACGGCAGCGCAGGTTGACGAGGTGATCTCGCGGATCACTGGCACCCCCCCGAAAGCGCCGATCGCAGGGGTGCGGATGGCGCGCTACAAGATGTACTTCAATCCTGAAAAAGCAGTGAGGGAGCTTGGGTTGCCCCAAACTCCCCCACGGGAAGCGTTGTCAGACGCGATTGACTGGTTCAGAAGCCACTCCAACGTGGCCACCTGATCGATCGAAGCGCGTCACTTGCCGATCAATACGGCTCTGAGCCGGCCTTGATCTTTTCGATGTAGGTGGCTTGATTCTTGGTGAACTCCTCACCGGCTTTGGCGTCGAAGATCGGAAATTCGTATTTCGTGCCATCGACTTCCACGGCCATCTGCTCGGGCTGATAACCTTCCGTCATGGGGAATTTCTTGCCGGTGATCGGGCAGGTGGTGGCGTCGGACCAGACCATTGTCGGCACGGCGGTGATCTTGTTTTCCTTCTTTGCTTCTCCGCAGCCGACCAAGAGAGTCGACATCACGGTGAGCGCGGAGATGAGTGTAATCAGTTTTTTCATCGTTTTCTGTGGTTCTTTAGTTCTTTTTCGCTGGTGAGAGCGACCCAACGCTAAGATTTGAGCCTTCCGACCGCAAGTATTTATTGGAATCAGAATAGGGGTATCGGTTCAAAATTCGATCTGGGCGCGCAGTCTAGACCGCCTTTTTCCTTGGACGTTTTTCCTTGGTTTGCGGCTTGGACCGGGGTGTTTTCGATTTCCAGAGCTGGATGCTCTCGTCGGAAAGGTCGTTCGTGCTGGGGGTGCCGGATGTGCTTCGTCCCCGATAGACGTCGTTTCCGAGCAGTTTCAGCAGTTTGGACACGATCTCGGGACTGGAATTGTAGAGGTTTGTCGTTTCGCCGGGATCGGTGTCCATGTCGTACAACTGCGCTTTGGGCGAACCAGCCGGGACCTGTTTTTCGTTTGGCGAGGACCAGCCTCCCGAGCCGAGGGCCAGGTTCAGTTTCCATTTGTCATGCCGATAGGCGAAATGACCTGAATAAGAATGATGAATGACGCCGTTGCGGGTGCTCAGAATCGTTTTGCCATGGAGGGCGGGAAGGAAGCTGACGGTGTCCTCCGCGCCGGATTTCGGAAGCGGCTTTTTCAGGATGTCGGCTGCCGTTCCGAAGAAATCGACCAGGCAGATCAATTGGGTGGAGGTGGAGCCGGCATCGATCTGACCGGGCCAGCGGGCGATGAACGGGATTCGATGGCCGCCGTCCCAGATGTCGGCCTTGGATCCGCGAAGGTGGGCACTCGGATGGTGGCCCTGTTCGATCAGGCCCTCGATGTTCGCGGCTTTCGAGCAACCGTTGTCGCTGGTGAAAATGACGAGGGTGTTTTCGGTTGCGCCGATTTTTTCCAATGCATCGGATACGGCTCCCACGACGGCGTCGGTCTGCATCACGAAGTCACCATACTTGCCGAGGCCGCTTTTCCCTTCCCATTCGGGTGAAGGAACGATGGGCGTGTGTGGGGATCCCAGCGGGAGGTAGAGGAAGAAGGGTTCCTTTTTGTCCCTGCGAGATTCGATGTATTCGGCGGCTTTGCGGGTGAGGCGCGGCAGCATGTTGATCACTTCGTCGTGTTCGATGACCTGCCCGTTTTCGATCACGGCCTCCATGTTTCGCGCGTGGTGAAAGCCGTGATAGTAATCGAAGCCGCGATGAACCGGGCCATCGGGAATCTTTGCTCCGATGGGCGGGGTCTTGTGATCTTTTTGCCGGTAGGCCTTGCCGGTTTCGGGGTTGAGATACTGGAAGTCGAGATGCCATTTGCCGATCGCGGCGGTGTGGTAGCCGTTGGACTTGAGAAAGGACGCGACGGTCGGCCGGTCTTCCGCGATGAGACTGGGGGCGTAGCCGGTGACGACGCCTTTCTGAAGGCGTGTGCGCCAACTGTAGCGTCCGGTCATGATGCCGTACCGGGTGGGGCTGCAGACCGAGGAGCCGGAGTGCGCGTCTGTGAAGGTCATTCCCTCGGACGCCAAGCGGTCAGCGCAGGGTGTGGGAATCTTTGATGTCTTCGGTGCCAGACAGTGGACATCGCCGTAGCCGAGGTCATCGCAAATGATGAAGACGATGTTCGGTCTTTGGGCGGCGGCGAGAGCGGAGGCGGACAGGAGAAATGATAGAAGTGTTTTCACGGGTGTGAGGGTCATCTTGCGGACAACAGTTGACGGTGCAAGTCGCGGCCGGAGGAAAGTTTGCCGGCGATGTTTTCCGCGAGTTCATCTTGTGTCGCCTTGACTTGGGCGGAAATACGATCCCGGGTGCCGGCTTGTCCGGAATCATATCCCGTGGCGATCAAGGTTTCGATCTGCCGGACCTGTTCGAGAAAGAAGTTCTTCAACGCGGCGGAGGTTCGTCGCCATTCCTCGGCGAGCCATTCGTCCGGAATGCCCGGGATTCGAAAGGTGAGGATTCTCCAACGACGTTCGGCTTCCAGAAGTGATTTCTGAATGGCCGAGTGCGCTTTGGAAAGTTGAGAGGACGCGATACGAAACGCGTTCGGATGATTCGGCTCCCCAATGGCTCGACGGACGATGCGATCACCGAAATAGGCCCGTTCGTGTCCGGTCGATTTGCGGACGAATTGATCCCATTCGCCGGATGCCAGCTTTTCACGCTGAGCGTCGGTGAGAATCGCCCAGGCATCGCGACAGAAGTGGTGCTGGGCGATTCGCTCCTGAACGGTGATGTCGATCCATACATCCAGCCACTCATCCAGACGTTTTCGGATCGCATTGGTTTCGGACGGGGCGGCGAGCGGCAAACGCCAGGCGGTCGCGAAAAAGAAGGCGCGAAGGACATTGCGCTCGTCATGAAGCCGATTGAGGCCGGCCAGACGGGAATTCATCAGCCCGGTCCATCGGGTGGCCTGATCCCCGGACAAGAGCCTTTTGGCGTTGCGGCCGATCGCGTGAACGAAGCTGGTTGCCGAAGTCTCGGGATCACGCCCGGTCAGAGCCGCTGCGATTTCATCGGCGTGGACTTGTTTCGTCGGGATCGGCCCCGGGAGAAAGCGGTAACCCGCAACATGGCGTCGAGCGGCCGTGATTGCCGGATCGGTCGCGTGTGCATTGTGGACGACGAGAAGAAGCAGTCCGACCAGGCAAGCCGCGCGGCAGGGTCTCATGACAGCCGGTTGCGGTAGTCTTCGTATCCGAACTCGCGGACGACATGAAGGCGGTGTTCCTTGGGTTTCCAGATCGCGATCGACGGAAGCCTCACGCCGTTGAAGGTTGTGTTCTTCACCATCGTGTAGTGGGCCATGTCCTCGAACACCAGTCGGTCGCCCGGTTGCAGAGGGCCGTCGAAGGAGTAGTCTCCGATCACGTCGCCGGCCAGACAGGTCAGTCCGCCAAGGCGATAGGTGAAATGCTTCTCCGCCGGTTTCGCCGCGTCGCGAATCTCCGGTCGGTAGGGCATTTCCAACACGTCCGGCATGTGGGCGCTGGCGGAGGTGTCGAGGATGGCGATGGGCAGCATGTTCTGCACGATGTCGAGCACCGTGGCGACGAGCACGCCCGTGCCGAGCGCGATGGCTTCGCCGGGTTCGAGATAGACGGGCTTGTTGTGTTTGGCTCGGAAGTCGTTGATGACCTTGCACAGTCGGTCGACGTCGTAGTCTGGGCGGGTGATGTGGTGGCCGCCTCCGAAGTTGATCCATTTCATCTTCGGAATCAGGTCGCCAAACTTTTCCTCGAAATGCGGAATGGTGCGCTCCAGCACGTCGGAGTTCTGTTCGCACATGGTGTGGAAATGGAGGCCTTCGAGACCGTCCAAGTCCTGATTCTTCAGCTGGCTCGCCAGCACGCCCAGACGCGAACAGGGGGCGCAGGGATTGTAGAGGGCGGTTGCGACCTCGGAGTATTCGGGGTTGACGCGGATGCCGATCGAAATCTTGCGTGGGGCCTTGCGCACCCGATCGCGGAAGAAGTGAAATTGGTTGAGCGAATTGAAGACGATGTGGTCCGCAACGGGCAGGAGTTCCTCGATGTCCCGCTCGGAGTAGGCCGGCGCGTAGGTGTGCACCTCGCCGCCGAACTCCTCGCGTCCCAGCCTGGCTTCGGCGACCGCGCTGGCGGTGGTGCCGTCGAGGTATTTGGAGATGAGTTCGAACGTGCTCCACATTGCGAATCCCTTGAGCGCCAGCAGGATCTTGCATCCGGTGGCTTCGCGCACCTTTTTCAAGGTGATGAGGTTCAGTTCCAGTTTGCCTTCATCGACGACGTAGCAGGGGGAGGGGGCTTTGTTCGGATCCATTTTTGAGGGGCAGGGTCGGGATTTTGGGGCGCTTGACAAGCCCGTTACTTGGCTTCGGCCAGCTTCCGAAGCTTCGGCCGCAGGAGGGAGATCTTTTGTTCCCGCTCCGTGCGCGAGTTGTAGAACTGGTATCCCTCCGCCTTGAGATCGAAATCAAGGGAGCGGCGAAGCTCACGCTGGACGAATTGCCGGTTGATCAGGTGCTCGTCAACGGTCAGAAGGTCGAGCAGGGCGTCGATGTTGGGCCCGGGTTGCGTCCGGGCGAGCATGCTGCCGGCGACGAGACGGGTCCCGGCGTGCTGGCTTCTC
>JADHOF010000091.1 GCA_016779125.1 Verrucomicrobiia bacterium
GGCGAGTTCCGCGCCGTGTGGGACAGCGGCGACGAGAAGCGTCACCGCCGCTCGATTCGCTTTGGAAAACTCACCCTCAAAAATTAGCCATGAAACCCCACCTCGCCCTCCTCATCGCCCTACTGCTCGCACCGCTGGCCGCGGCGGATGCCGACGAGGGGCAGACGATCACGAACTCCATCGGCATGAGGCTCGTGCCCATCCAGCCCGGTGTCTTCACCATGGGCCAGGACGGGCCGCCGATTGCAGGCAATGGCAACATGGCAACGCATCATGAGGAGTTTCGCTCGGCGGACTGGGATGAGAAGCCGGCGCATCGCGTGACGATCACGCAGCCATTCCTCATGAGTGTCACCGAGGTCACGCTGGGCCAGTTTCGCGCGTTTGAGCCTGATTTTCGCAAGGGCAAAGGCGCGGACGATGAGGCCGTGAATGCCATCACCTGGGACCGCGCGAGAGCGTTCTGCGAGTGGCTCTCGAAAAAGGAAGGCAAGACCTATCGCCTGCCGACGGAGGCGGAGTGGGAGTATGCGTGCCGCGCGGGCACGACGACGCTTTTCCACACCGGCGACACGCTGCCCGACGGGCATCAGAAGTGGTTTGGCGAACAGGGGCGGCGCAGTCTGTATTTCCCCGATGGCAAGATGCCGCCCGAGTATGCGTGGCAGGAAGGCGCGACCTCGCTCCGCGTCGCGCAAAAGACTCCGAACGCCTGGGGCCTGCACGACATGCACGGCAACCTCGCCGAATGGTGCCTCGACTGGTATGGCCCGTATGAGAGCGGCGATCAAACCGACCCACTGGGCCGCAGCGACGGCGACTTCCGCGTGTTCCGCGGCGGCAGCCACTCGATGCTCACGCGTATGGTGCGCTCGGCCAATCGCGGCGGCTGGATCCCCGATGCCACCTTCGATCACATCGGTTTCCGCGTCGTGCTCGGCGACCTGCCGAAGGGAAACCGGTTGCCGCCTCCAGCACCGCCCTTGAACGCACAGAACGTCAGCCAGGAACCTGCGGAAGTCGTTCCGCAGGATGCGGACGTGCCGTTTTTCAAAGGGCCAAGGATGTATCGACAGATACCCGAGGGACAGGTCGGTCCGCTGTTTGCCAGGCACAATCACAGCGCAGCCATCACCGAATGTCCCAATGGCGATCTGCTCGCCATATGGTATTCGTGCGTCACCGAGCCCGGGCCGGAGTTGTGCAACGCCGCCAGCCGTCTCCGTTTCGGCGCGAAGAACTGGGAAGCACCGTCGCCCTTCTGGGATGGCCCCGACGTCAACGACCACGCGCCGAAGCTCTGGTGGGATGGCGACAAAACACTCTTCCACCTGGTCTTCGTGCATGGCGCGCAGAACATCGTCCGCACCTCCACGGACAACGGAGCGACCTGGTCGAAGGCGCGGCTCTTTCCGATGAGCGGCGAATTCGGAAACAACATCATCCGCACCCGTGAAGGCGTGCTTGCCATCTCGCTCGACGGGGCCTCGCTGGTCATCAGTCGCCACAATGGCCAAACCTGGACCGAGACAGGGGCCAAGCGCAGCAAGATGGAACTGAATCCCGGAGCCAGCGGCCCGTGCATCGCCGGCATCCACGCACCGCTCATGCAACTCGCCGACGGTCGCCTCATGGCGATGGGACGCCTCGACGACGTGGCCGATCAGGAGCGTTTCGGCTTCAAAATGCCCGTCAGTTACTCCAGCGATCTCGGCGAGACCTGGACCTACGAAGCCAGCGAGTTCCCCGTCGTGAGTAACACGCAGCGCCCCGTGCTGCTGCGTCTCAAAGAAGGCCCCATCGTGCTCTGCTCCTTCACCGATCAGGCCCGCGAACTCAAAAAGAACAGCGCCGCCAAAGGCATGACCTTCAAGAGCACCGACGGCGACTTCACCGGCGTGGGCGTCTTTGCCGCCGTCAGCTACGACGAAGGCAAAACCTGGCCCGAACGACGTCTCGTCACACCGGGCAACACCGCGAAAGCCGACACCAACGGCTACCTCGCGATCATCCAGACACGCGACGGCTGCATCCAACTCATCACCAGCAGCCGCCACTACGCCTTCAACCTTGCCTGGCTCAAACAACTGCCGGAGATGCCAAAACAATGAACCCCACTCTCCCAGCTCAAGGCAGAATGATGAAACACTTCATCACACCCCTCATCGCCTTGCTGTTTGCGCCACTGGCCGCGTTGCACGCCGCCGACACCCCAAAACAAAAGCCTAACGTCCTTTTCATCATCTCCGACGACCTGAAGCCGCTGCTCGGCTGTTACGGCACGTCGTGGATTCAGTCGCCGAACATCGACCGACTCGCGTCGAAGGGAACAGTCTTCACGGCGAACTACTGCCAGGTGGCATTCTGCGCGCCGACGCGGTTCAGTCTGCTCACTGGTTTGCGACCCGACAGCACTGGCGTGTATCTCAATCCGGATCAGCCACAGGATCTGCTCCGTACCCGCCTGCCGGATGTGGTGACTCTGCCGCAACACTTCAAGAACCACGGCTACATCACGCATCCGCTGCACAAGGTCTTTGATGGCCGCACGGTGGATCAGGGACACGACGCCGCCTCATGGACGGTGCAGTACGGTCCCTGGGAACTGGCGCCGGGTGAAAAACCCGCTCCGGGCGGCTATCAGGATCCTGCAACGAAAGCCCGGCTTGTCGAGGCCCTGATGCAGGGCCAGCCAACCTCGGGGCCCGCGACCGAGGCCTGCGACATCCCGGACAACGCCTACCACGATGGCGGTGTGGCACACACGGCCGCGAAACGAATCCGGGAGTTTTCTCAAAAGGAGCAGCCCTTCTTCCTCGCGGTCGGTTTTGTGAAGCCGCATCTGCCCTTCATCGCGCCGAAGAAATACTGGGACCTCTACGATCGCGGCACACTTCCACTCGCACCGTTCCAGCAACTCGCCCAGGGCAGCCCGAACGATCTCGCCTTCTACAGCAACTCAGGCGAACTGCGGGCCTATTCGGACGTGCCCAAAACCGGGACGATCCCCGAAGCGCTACAGCGCGAACTCATGCACGGCTACGCCGCCTGCGTGTCCTACATCGACGCTCAGGTCGGCCTGCTCATGCAAACCCTGGCGGAATGCGGCGTGGCGGACGACACCATCATCTGCTTCTGGGGCGACCACGGCTGGCATCTTGGTGAGCACGGACACTGGGGCAAGCTGACCAACTACGAAGATGCCGCCCGCGCACCGCTGATCCTCTCCGCTCCCGGCTTAGTCGGAGGCAACCGGGTCACGGCGCTCACCGAATTTCTCGATGTCTATCCGACTCTCTGCGAACTGGCCGGCCTGCCGATACCATCGCACGCCGAGGGCAAGAGTCTGGTGCCGCTGATGCGTGGCGAGGACGTGAATCTCCACGACGCCGCTCTCACCCAAATGAGCCATGGGAGAGGAAAGAACGCGACCATGGGCTGGTCCATCCGCACGCCAAGATACCGCTACATCGAATGGCGGGCCGCCGACTTCAGCGCGGACAAACCCGTCTTTGGCAACCACGCGCAGGCCACCGAACTCTACGACTACGAGACCGATCCGCTGGAACGCGAAAACCTCGCAGGAAAGGCGGAACAAGCCGCCGTGCTGAAAACGCAACAGGCCCTCTTCGACCGCCTGCTGCCTCACGTGCCGGCCCGTGAATAGCGAAAGGATCCAGCGATGAAAGTCCTTCCAACATTCCTGAGCGTTCTGACCCCGAGCGAAAAACCGGCCGCCGCTGTGTTGGTTTTGAAAACAATCAAGTCAAGCAAATCATGAAACCCATCGTTACCCTTCTCATTGCCCTGTTGCTCGCGCCGCTGGCCGCGCCACATGTCGCTCATTCAGACGAAACGTTGCTGCGTTTCCCGCAGCTCGCGCGGACAGAGACATGGACCGAACGCTGGCCAAACGACTCTGGTGAAATCGAGACGAGGACGGTGACAGCCGCGATCTGGAACGATGCGATCCAGGCCGCCCTTGGCAAGGATAACACCGTTCATTTAGCAAAACGCGACGAACCCTACTACCTGGATGGCCCGATCGTTCTGAAGTCAGGCCAGAGGCTCACGGCTGATGCCGAAGCGGAGATTCGGCTCAAGCCCGATAGCAACACCTGTATGGTGAGAAACGCGAATCTCGTTGGATTCAAAGACGGCCCTGTGCCGGACGAAACAACACCTGACACCGACATCCACATCGAAGGTGGCATTTGGACGACGCTGGCCGCAGCGAAGAACGAACTTAACGGCAACGCTCGCGGGCATTCGTCCGAACAGAACTGGGTCTTCGGCACACACGGCGTGATTCTGTTCCAGAATGCCAGACGCATCAGTGTGAAGAACGTCACGGTCAGGAAGAGCAAACCCTTCGCCATCCATCTCGGCAACGTGCATGACTTCGAGATCGATGGACTCACGCTGGACGATCATTTTCGCGATGGCGTCCATGTGAACGGACCGGCGAGCCAGGGAGTGATTCGCAATATTCGCGGCGTCTCCCACGACGACCCCGTCGCGCTCAATGCCTGGGAGTGGAAGAACTACGCGCCGAGCTACGGACCGATTCGTGATGTGTTCGTCGAGAATGTGACCGGCGCAACAAGCGGCACGAGTTCGATCCGTCTCTTGCCCGGCGTGAAGCGATTCGATGATGGAACCGAACTCGACTGCCCGCTGGAAGATATCACGCTGCGCCACATCACCGACATTTGCGAGTTCAAGATCTACGACCAACCGAACCTGGAACTGGGCCGCGACAAGGACTTCAGCATCGGCGTCGGTTCGATCAGGAATCTTCGCTTCGAGGACCTCGTCTTCAACCGGCCCGGTAAGATCGAACTGCACGCCAACACCGACGGCCTGGTGATTCAAAACGCCCGAATCAATCACCCGACCACCGACGACTGGCATCTACTCGCCATCGGCCCGAAGTCGCAGACCTATCAAGGTGGCGGCTCCGATAACCCGGCGCGGTGGACGGAAATCTTCTCGCCCGATCTTGACTGCACGTTTCGGAATGTGGCCGTGTCAGGCGTCCGCACCCGCGACTCACAGACCGATCTGCCCATTGACCGCACGGTGAAGGTGATCAAACTACAACCCAACCCCGACTACCCAAAGACCACGCCCAAGGGCGGCACGGGCAAAGGCATCTGGATTCGCTGAAACATGAAACAAACGATGAAACACTTAACTCAATGGATTGCGATCGGTTGCATCGTAATCTCGACCTCCGCTTTCGTTGCCGCAGATTCCCCTTCCCGGCCGCAGACTCCGGTCACTCCCGAGTTGATTGATCTGTCTGCGTATGCCGAGTGGGTGGACGGCGTCGAGCGGTCGCTGGATACACAGCAGCGCGAGTTGGCTCCGCAGTGGGTACTCTGGACGAACGCGCAGAATGTTCAGCCCGGTCACAGTGGTGTGTCATTCGGTGATTCGAAAAACGCGGGAGCGCGGCATTTGCGGATCGGGTTCCATGAAGCAGTCCCGGTTGGCTCGGTCGTGGTGCGCGGTGGTGGGATGCTCAGTGTGCTCAAATCTGACGCGGCTTATCCGTGCGATCTCGATGACGACTCCCAGTGGATTCCCGCTCAGCGGCTGGTGGACGCAGAGCCGACTCGGGAGCCGATTCTGGAAACTCGCGTCGGGAGAGCGATTCGACAAGGCGTCGGGCTGTGGACGTTGCCGCCCGGAGTGAAGACGCGAGCGATGCGGTTCACCCATGTGGCTCAGCCGGCGGATGAGAGTTATGCCGGGCGGCTCGGCGGAGTGATGGTGCTGACTCAGCGGCTCACGAATCTGGCTCCACTGGCAACTCCGTCTTCCTTATCGAATCTGAAGCACATTGCCAAGATCATCAATGAAGAAAATGACCAGTGGGGAGAATGGGAGAACGTCGACGGGCGGACGGCGACGGAATCCGAGCGACCTGTGATTTCAGGTGACAATCCCGAATGGGTCATGCTCACCTGGCCGCAATCGGTACGGATCGATCGGCTGCTCACGTTGTGGACCGGCTTCGGCGCGGTGGAAGTGCTGGCGTATGTTGGCCCGGAGTCGCGTCATCCGCGCGAGGCCGAAGAGGGCGACTGGCGATCGGTCGGCGTCTATCGCGGGCTGGAAAATGGTTATCCTGTCCAGCTCTGGCCCAATGCGATGGTGTTTCCCGAGCCGGTCACAACGAGGGCCATTCGGCTGCGGATGATCGAGCCATCGATCGGGCGGCATCCGCATACGGCAGACCGGCCGGCTGGCGGGAGACGCGTCTGGCTGGGCGAACTGCTGGCGTGTCACAACCTTGGCAACGCTCCGCTGAATTCGCTGCCCGATCTGAAGGCGACGACAACTCCGGAGTCGGTTGCGCATGCTCCGGTTCCAGTGCGGTTTCATCTTCCCGAAGACGGTTTTGTCACGCTGGTGATTGAAGACGAAACGGGCCAACGCGTCCGGAACCTGGTTTCAGAGACACCGTTCCCGGCGGGCGACAATGTCCTGTGGTGGGACGCGACCGACGACCTTGGGCGCGATGTCGAAGCCGCCCGGCACGGCCTCTACAACATTCCCGCCCAGTTGGTTTCACCGGGCCGGTATCAGGCTCGCGGTTTGTGGCGGAAGGAGATTCAACCCTTCTATGAATTCGCGGTCTATGGCACGGGGAATCCACCGTGGAGCACGCCGGATCACACTGGGGCGTGGCTGGCCAATCATTCGCCACCATCGGCTGCGGTCTTCGTACCAGCAGAAGCCTCACCGACCGGCGAGCCGAGCGTCTTTCTGGGGTGTTACGTCACCGAAGGTCCGGATGGATTCGCCTGGGTCGATCTCGATGGAACCAAACGGGGCGGGCTGAAGTGGATTGGCGGCAACTGGACTGCTGCGCCTTATCTCGGTCGCGACACCGGACCGAAAGCTCCGGCGGATGTCGCGGCTTATGTCGCTTCGACATGGGAGACCGACAAGCAGTCGGGAGTTACCGAACTTCGCGTGACCGCGCTGCTTCGATCTGGCAGCGGACTCAAGCCGGAGCCGGTGGTGACCCATCGGCTCGAATCTTCCAAGACTGAGGAAGACCGGTTTGAACAGCTTGGCGGTATCGCAGCGCATAACGGCGTGATTGTGTGCAGTTTCCGGCAGGAGGATCAGCTGCTCTGGGTCGACGCGGTCGCGGGCAAGGTGTTGGGGACTGCCAACGTTCCGAGTCCGCGGGGAGTCGCCTTCGATTCACACGGTCGGCTGCTGGTGCTGTCGGGAACCAGACTGCTGCGATTTGCCGAGGCACGTGATCCGAAGACTCTGTCGAAACCGGAGACCGTGATCAGCGAGGGACTGGACGATCCGTTTGGCCTGACACTGGACTCCAACGGCAAGATCTACATCAGCGATCACGGCGGGAGCCACCAGGTCAAGCTCTTCGCGGCCGACGGAAAACCGATTCGCACAATCGGGCATTCCGGCAAACCCAAAGCCGGCGACTACGACGAGCTGCACATGAATCACCCGGCGGGCCTGGCCGTGGATTCGAAGGGACAGATCTGGGTCACCGAGCATGACTATCTTCCCAAGCGAGTCAGCGTCTGGTCTCAGGAGGGTAAGCTGGTCAACGCGTTCTATGGCCCGGGCAAGTACGGCGGTGGCGGCGCTCTCGATTCCGTCGATCCGTCCCGCTTCTACTATGCCGATGAAGCGCGCGGTTCGCTGGAGTTCGCTCTGGATTGGAATAAGGGGACATCGAAACTGAAGCGCATTCTCTACCGTGCTGACCCGGACTTTCCCCTGCCGTTTCGCGCGGCCGCTCCGGAGAGATCGCTTTATTACAAAGGACAGCGATACTTCACCAATTGCTACAACACCAATCCGGTCGCCGGTCACTCGACGGCGTTTCTCTTCCACGATCGCGACGGTGTTGCCCAACCCGCGGCAGCCATGGGCATGGCCAATTCCTGGGAGGTGCTCAAGGCGGAGGCGTTTCTCCATCTGTGGCCTGAGGGTACGGATCCGCAATCCAAAGACATTCACGGACACGGTGGAAAGCATCAGGTCTTCTTTGCCTGGAGCGACCTCAACGCCGACGCCCGCGTGCAACCCGAAGAAGTGTGGATGGAGCGGGCGGTCTGTGGCGGCGTCACCGTGTTGGACGACCTCTCGTTCTGCGTCGCCCGATTGAACGATCGAGCAGTCCGGTTCGCTCCCGCACGTTTTACCGAGGCGGGTGTTCCCATTTACGAACGCTCAATACGAGTCGTGCTGGCGGATGCCGTGCAGCGTCCCGGTTCGTCGGGCGGCGATCAGGTGCTGACCGATGACAGTGGCGAAGCCGTGATCACGCTGGGATTAGGGCCGTTTCATCAGCATTCGCTCAGCGGTACCCGCGACGGGAAACCAGTCTGGAGCTATCCCAGTCCGTGGCCCGGCCTGCATGCCTCGCACGAAGCGGCTTCGCCCAGCTTTCCGGGGCAGGTCATCGGCAGTACGCGACTGATGGGCGGACTTTTCGAGGTGAAAGGTTGTGAAGCCGGCCCGCTGTGGGCCGTGAACGCCAACATGGGCAATTTTTATCTGTTCACCCGCGTCGGCCTATTCGTGGCGACCGTGTTCGAAGACGTGCGACAGGGCAAACTCTGGAAGATGCCGGTCGCAAGACGCGGCATGTCGCTTAAAGGGATCTCGCTGCACGACGAGAACTTCTGGCCAACCATCACCAGCACGCCCGCAGGCAAGGTCTACGCCGTCGACGGATCCTACAGCAGTCTTGTGAGACTGGACGGTCTGGAAACGATCCGCCGCATCGACTCCTTCCCGGTGGAAGTGACTGCGGAACATTTGGTCGAAGCTCAGCGATGGGTGCTCAACCGCGAAGCGGCGCGTCAGGCGGAATCCGGTCGGAGCGTACTCTCGGCCGTGATCCATCCAACCGGCCAACTCAAGACTGACGGCCAGGCGGATGATTGGAGCAACGCCAACTGGGTAGACATCGACAACCGAGGTGTGCGTGCCAACTTCAATTCCAATTCCAAACCGTTCAACGTCAGCGGCTCGCTGGCGATCAGCGGCGACCGTCTGCATGTCGCGTGGCGGACGACGTTGAAGGATTTGTTGCGAAATTCAGGCGAGATCCCACACGCCCTGTTCAAGACCGGCGGCGGCCTCGACCTGATGCTGGCCACCAATCCTGAGGCCGACCCCCAGCGGCGATCCCCCGTGGCGGGCGACCTGCGTCTGCTGGTCACTCAAGTCGATGGAAAGCCACGGGCAGTGCTCTACGAACCCGTGTCTCCGGGAACAACCAGCGAAAAGGTTCCCTTCAGCTCCCCGTGGCGAACCGTCACGTTCGATCGCGTCGAGGACGTTAGCAGCCAGATTGAACTGGCCACCGACGGTCAGGGTTTCTACGAGGTTTCGATCTTCTTGAAAACGCTCGGCCTCAAGGCAACCGACGGTCAGCGTATGAAAGCCGACATCGGCATCCTCCGCGGTAACGGCACGGAAACCACCGCCCGTTCCTACTGGTCTAACAAAGCCACCGGCATCACCGCCGACGTCCCCAGCGAGGCCGCATTGACGCCTCACCTTTGGGGAATGGTCCAATGGACGATAAAGTAAAGGCCAAACCATGAAGCACATCTTTACGATCCCCAACGCCACCCTGCTCACATTGCTGGCAACGTTGCATTGCGTTCATCCCGTCAGCGCTCGCGAGGTGCCGCTGGCGTTTATTAACAAGCATTGCGCAGATTGTCACACGGGCGACGCCGCGGAGGGCGGATTTCGGGCAGATCTGTTATCGAAGGAACTGGCGGAGCCGGCGAACCACAAGGCCTGGAGCCGGGTGCTGGCTCGGGTGCAAAGCGGCGAGATGCCTCCGCCGCAGGACACCGAACGACCGGCGGAAGCGGAGATCGTCGCGGCTCTCGCGGCGCTGAAGACGGCGTTTCATGAGGAATCGCAGGCACGGCATGGTGAGGCTGGTCGCGTGCGCGTGCGGCGGCTCAACAGGCTTGAGTACGAGAACACGGTACGTGATCTGCTCGACATCGACACGCCGCTGCAAGATCTGTTGCCGGAAGACGACCTGATTGATGGCTTCAGCAATCAGGCTGCAGGACTGAGTATCTCGCCCGTTCACATTCAGCAATACATGGCGGCGGCGGATCGCGCGCTGGAGGCGGCCAGTGTTCGTCAGGCTCGGCCGGAAACGAAAACATACAGGTTCTCCTACACCGACGACGCGGAAAAACCTTTCCACGGCCACGCTCACAACAGACTGCAATGCAACCTGCGCGGCGAGGACCTGCACTTCTTTCTCGACACCCACATCGAAGTGCCCGCGTACCTGCGGCAGTTCGAGGCAGTGACTCGCGACACGCCGGGCAGGTATCGCATCCGCATCACCACCGAAGCACGTGACACGACGGACGGCGAAGATCTCATTTTCAGCGTCTGGCTCGCGGCGGGTAACAAACGGCGAGAGTTGCTCGGGCACTTCGACGCGAAACACCGACAGGAGAGCGTCGTTGAATTGACTCGCCCGTTTGAACGCGGCGAAACGATCATCGTCGCGCCGTGGCGCATGGCCAAGGTGCGGATCGACGCTGGCTACAGTGTTTATCTTCCCGACAAACAGGAGAAGATTCCGGAGGGGTGGCACTTCATTAATAATCCCAATCCGCCGATTCCGACCGTGGGCCCGGCGATCGTCGTGAAGCCCGTCGAGATCACGGGGCTGGTGCAGGAGAGCTGGCCTCCGGCAGGACACCGGCTGCTCTACGGCGATGCAGCGGAACTAGTCCTGGCTGCCGAGGTCGCCAAGACATCGCAGGTGCCGGCTTCGATCCTTCGTCCGGTACGAGGCTATCGGCATCTGAAGGATCCCGTCACCGTTCAACTCGCACCGGAAGTAATGGAGAACGGCGTTCGTGAGACACTTACCCGCTTCATCAGCCGTGCCTTCCGTCGCCCAGCGACCGCCGAAGAGGTGGAGCTTTACCACGCGATGGTCCGTGACCGGCTGGCCAAAGGTGAATGTCTCGAAGTCGCGATGAATGCTGCCCACCGCGCCGTGCTCTGTTCGCCCGATTTTCTGTTCCTCGTCGAACGCGGGCCGAAATTGAACAGCCACGAGATGGCTGCGCGACTTTCTTACTTTCTGTGGCGATCCGCTCCCGATGCCACGTTACGGGAACTGGCGAACAAGGACGAGCTGATCAACCCCGACGTGCTGCGCAGCGAAGTGGCGCGTCTGATCGCCTCACCACGTTTCGAAAATTTCGTCGATGACTTCCTCGCTCAATGGCTCAATCTGCGCGAGATCGACGCGACCACGCCGGACCGCGATCTGTTCCCCGAGTATTTTGTGGGCATCCACGACGGTCGGCAGGACATGCTGCTGCACAATTCGATTGTGGAAGAAACTCGCGTCTACTTCCGCGATCTTATCGAGCGTGATCTGGGGGCTGCGATGCTGGTTTCTGCGCCATATGCGTTTCTGAATCAGCGTCTCGCAGAGCACTACGACCTGCCGCCGGTGCAGGGGGCCGCACTGCGCCGTGTCGATTTGCCCGCCGACAGCGTACGTGGCGGATTGCTCACGCAGGCCAGCATCCTCAAAGTCACTGCCAACGGCGCGAACACGTCGCCGGTGCTGCGCGGAGCTTGGCTGCTCGAGCGGATCGTCGGCACGCCCGCTCCGCCACCGCCGCCGAATGCCGGAGGTATCGAACCGGACACGCGCGGCGCGACGACGATCCGCGAACAACTCGCCAAACACCAGTCTGTGAAGACCTGCGCTGGTTGCCATCAGAAGATCGATCCACCCGGTTTTGTGCTCGAAGCGTTCGATCCGATCGGCCGTTACCGCGACTATTACCGGACCACCGAAACCGGCGAAAAACTGAATGATGCCCGAGTCTTTTACGGCGCTCATTACGGGCACGTGAAATATCTCAGAGGCCCTTCGGTCGACACTCGGAGCGAACTTCCCGGCGGCGTCGAAGTCGCCGATGTCCGCGCCTACAAGGCGGCCCTCGCGGCTAGGCCGGAATTACTTGCACGCAGCCTCGTGCGCAAGCTCGCGACTTTCGCCACCGGGGCCAGTGTCGAGGTCGGTGACGAACTCGTCATCGATGCCATATTGAAAAAGTCCGAACCGTCCGGCTTCGGCCTGCGGACGCTGATTCACGAAGTTGTTCAGAGCGAGTTGTTCACAAGGAAATGACAAACTCTTGTGGCATTCAACCACAGCTACGAAGACAACTAATCACCAACGAGGAAACCGAATATGAAACCACTTCCCCGCCGCCACTTTCTTAAACACGCCGGCATCGCCGTCGGCCTGCCATTTCTGGACTCCATGCTGCCTTCGATCGGCCACGGTGCCGAGCTGGCCGCTACGCCACGCCGCATGGTCTGCATCGGGGTTCCTTTTGGGTTCGATCCCACGGCTTTCGTTCCCGTCATGACGGGGCGCGATTATGCCCTGCCTTCGCACCTCACGCACCTCGCAGCCTGGCGCGATGACTTCACCGTGATCAGCGGCTTGAGCCATCCCAACACCGGTGGTGGCGGGCACAAGGCCGAGGCCGTCATGCTCACCGGTGCGCCGTATCCCGATTATTCCCACAACCTCAAGAACACGATCTCTGTCGATCAGGCGTTTGCCACCCGTTTTCGCGGTGAGACACGCTACGAAAGCTTCGTCCTGACAACGCAGGGTCAGTCACTTTCTGTCACTGCGAATGGTGTTGGAATTCCAGCGATCAGCCAGCCCTCGGCGGTCTTCAAGAAGCTGTTCCTTGCGGCCACTCCTGCCGAGCAGGAGGCCGAGCTGCGTCGCATCGACGAAGGCCGCAGCATGCTCGACTTCGTCGGCGATCGCGCGAAGAGCCTCAATCGCCGGATCAGCACCGCCGACCGTCAGCGCGTCGACGAGTACTTCGAATCCGTCCGCGACGTGGAACGCCAACTCAAAATGGCGCGCGAGTGGGTGAACCGCCCTAAGCCCGCACCGATCGGCAGCGAGCCCCGCGACATCGCCGACAGCAAGCAGCAGAAGGCCAGGTTCCAGCTCATGGTCGATATGATCCATCTCGCGCTGGTCACCGATTCCACGCGAGCGATCAGCCTGATGACGTTTGGCATGCATCACGACCTGTCACATCACGGCAAGGAACCGAAGAAGCTGGCCGCCTGCCGTCAGGTCGAGGTGGAACTGATTCAGGCTTTCGGTGGGCTGCTCGACAAGCTCAAGAATGCCAAAGAAGGGGGCTCGACGCTGCTCGATTCCACCATGGTAATGATGACCAGCAACTTGCGCGACGGAAACACCCACTGGACCTACAATCTTCCCGTGATCCTCGCGGGCGGCGGCTTCCGCCATGGCCAGCATCTCGCCTTCAACCGTCCATATCTGGACGAGGTGAATCAGGAACTCACCGCCGCACCGGGAACAAAGGTCAGCACCGAGAAGAAGATTCCCCTTATGGGCCAGGACCAACAGCCGCTCTGCAATCTCTACACCTCGATGCTGCGGCAAGGCGGTGTCGACATCGACCGTTTCAGCACGGCCACAGGCACTCTTGAAGGGCTCGTTTGACGAAACGGCGTTCCAATGAAGAAGTCCGATTCGTTCAGTTTCCGGAACCCCTATGAAATACTCTGCCCTTCTCCTGCTGTGTCTCGCATCGCAAATCCAGGCTGCCGACTGGCCGCTGGATGCCATCGCTGGCAATTTGATTGTTCGCGGCACCGCCAAAGCGGCCAGTGGAGTGTCCGGGCAGAGTCTGGTGCTGGATGGCACGTCGTTGATTGAACTGAAAAAGAGTGCG
>JADHOF010000092.1 GCA_016779125.1 Verrucomicrobiia bacterium
CGGAAGCGAGCCCGAGTTCGTGATTGTGAAGGTCCGGTTGACCGGGGCGGCTGCGATATCAAGCGTGCCGAAGTCGGTTCCGTTCACCGCGTTTGGAGTGCTTGCGCCGTTTGCAATCGGGAGACCGGCTCCCGCGACCTTGATCACGGCGCTTCCCACGCCATTGCCCTGAATGGCGAAATTGAACGGGTCTTCATCCCCGTCGTTGTTTCCGATGGAGACGGTGGCGGAACGGATGCCGAGCACGGACGGGTTGAACGCGATCTCCAAGGTCGTTCCGGAGCCCGGTTGCAGCGAGGTCGAAGGAACGTTGACGATGGAATAATCCCCGGCTGCGGGCCCGCCGATCGTCGGTGCCGAGAGCGTCAGATTGACGTTGCCCTCGTTGGTGATCACGAAGGTGTTGGTGAGGATTCCAAACAGGATGTCCACGTCTCCGAAATCGGTCGTGCTAACACTAGTCGGCGCATTGTCGCCATCGGAAATCGATACGTTGTTTCCGTAGACCGCGATTTCTGGAGCGCCTGCGCCGACGCCGGTTCCTTGCACGAGAAAGGTGAAGGGATTCTCGTCCAGATCGTTGTTTGCGATCGAGACAATCGCGTCGCGCGTTCCGATCGCGGTGGGAGTGAAGACGATGCCAAACGAGGCGGAGGCACCCGGGGGAATCGTCGGACCGGCGCTGCTGATGACGCTGAATTCGGCGGCGGCGGCACCCGAGAGAGAGGGGGGCGCGAAGGTGAGAACGGCATAACCGGTGTTGGTGATGACGAAGGTGTTGGTGACTCCGGGCGTGCCAAGACTGGTGGCTCCAAAGTCCGTCTGGTTTGCGAGACTGGGGGCGTTCGTGCCACCCGGGATGTCAGCCGCATTGCCGATAAGCGTGAATTCGGGCGTGCTGAAATCGAGCGTGTAGGCACCGCCGGCTGAACTAGCGTTCTCAGGGCCTCCAATGATGAGGATGGAACCGGCGAGAGCGACAGATTCTCCATTCCCCGAGACCGAGGCAGTGTGGGTCGGTTTCAAATAGGCGTTCTGAATCCAGTTGGTTCCGCTTCGATGAAAGAGATAGGCGGCACCGGATCCCGATTTGCTGTTGTTTTCCTGATCCCCGTTCAGTCCGGTGGCGTTGCTGTCCTCCTCGCTGGCTCCGACCGCGATGTAGTCACCGAAGATGGATACGGATTCTCCAAAATTGTCGCGGGCCTCCGCGTTGGAGGCCTTGAGATAGGCTTGTTGAGACCATGAATCGCCTTGACGTTGGAAAACGTAGGCGGCTCCGGAAAAGTAACCCTGCCCACTTGAACTTGTGTCAATTTGTGTGTCGTCACAGTCGACACCGGTGGATTTTCCGGATTCGCGCCGGGCTCCCACGACCACGGTCTCACCGTGAACGGAAACCGAACATCCAAAGGACATGGTGGCCCTTGAATTGGAGGCTTTCAGATAAGCCTGTTCGGCAAAAACAGAGCCGCTTCGAACGAACACGTAGGCGGCTCCCGCTCCTGTGTCCGAATTGTTAGAGCCATCTCCGTTGATTCCGGTCGCGGTGCTATCCTCCTGAATCGCTCCGACAACGATCGTGTCCAGGTGGATGGAAACGCTTCCTCCGAACTCATCGCCGCCGCCCGCGTTTGACGCTTTCAGCAATTGTTGTTGGCTCCACGTGCCGTCGGTTCTGACGAACACGTAGGCGGCTCCGGAATCGGAAACGAGGGTGTCGTCCCCCGGCGTACCGACGACGAGGGTGTCTCCCATGAGGGAAACGCTCGTGCCAAAGTTTATTGAGGTTCGGTCATTGATTCCCGGTTTTAGGTAGGCCTGTTGGGTCCAGGTGGCACCGTTGCGGACGAACACGTAGGCCGCACCCGAATTGATGCGGTTGTCATTCGCACCGTCTCCGTTCACGCCATTGGCGTCACCGTCCTCATTCGGCGCTCCGACAACGATGGTATCGCCGTCGATGGAGACACTGCTGCCGAACTCGTCATTGGCTCCCGTGTTGGAGGCCTTCAGGTAGGCTTGGAAAACCCACTCATCGCCTTGTCTTACGTAGACAAATGCCGCACCTGCATCGGATGCCGTGTTGTCGCTTCGGTCCCCGTCGATGCCTGTCGCTGCGCTGCTTTCGTCCGGCGACCCGACCACCGCAGTGTTGCCTGAGACCGCGACCGCGCGGCCGAAGAAGTCGCTGGTGTCTCGAAACTCATTGGTCAGGTAGGTTTGGAACACGGGCTCGGGAAGCGTTGGTGGAGGGAGGGCGATAGCGGCGATGGCAAAGGTGAACTCGGGTTCGTCGCGGTCGTTGCTGGCAAGGGTGACCGTTGCGGTTCTCGCTCCGTTCGCCGTGGGCGCATAGGTGATCGCAAACGAGGTCATTTCGCCCGGAGCCAGACTGAGCGCGGCCGGGGCGATGACGCTGAACCCCGCCGCACCCGTGATTGTCGGGCTGGAATACGTGAGCGTGGCCGTGCCCGAATTGGTCAGCGTGAACTTGTTGGTGACCGAGCCGATGCCGAGGGTCAGCGTGCCGAAGTCGGTTCCTTTCGCGGCATCGGGTGTCGTATCCCCGGTGAAGATTTCGATGCCGTTGCCGAAGAGGGCGATCTCCTGTTCCGGGGAGCTGATTCCCTCGATGGCGAAGTCGTAGACGGCTTCGTCGGCGTCACTGCTGGGCAGGCTGATCGTCGCGCGGCTTGGCAGCACCGAGCTGGGATCGAACGCGATGCTGAACTGGCTGGACTGGCCCGGATCCAGCCGGGACGAAGGCTGCTTGAGCAGGCGGAAATCAGCCACGCCCGGGCCGGCGAGACTCACGGTTTCGAGCAGCAGGGTCGCGGTGCCGCTGTTTGTGACGGTGAATGAGTTGGTTGTCATCCCGACAAAAAAATCGTGCGCGCCGAAATCCGTCCCGTCCGCCGTGTCCGGTGTGATGTCCCCATCGGCGATTTCGAGGCCAAGGCCGAGAATGCCGATTTCCGGCGCGCCGGAGCCGATTCCTTGCAGGGCAAACTCATACGGATCTTCGTCCGCGTCATTGTTGCCAATCGAGAGTGTCGCCGTCCGCAGGCCAACGGCGGTGGGGGCAAACTTGACGGCGAAACTGGTCGAGGCTCCGGGTGCGACTGTCTGGAATGGGGGGCTCGTTACCGAAAAGTCGTTCGCGGCCGTTCCTGAAATGATCGGTGGAGCAACGGTGAGTGTGGCGGTGCCGGAATTGGTGATGGTGAACACATTCGTGACGATCCCGCTGGAACCGAAATCGGTGCCGTTGGCGCTGGATGGCGAAGTCGAACCGTCGGGGATTGAAACGCTCGCGCCGGTGATCGAGATCTCCGGCAAATCGACCGGGTGCGCGCTGTAGGCGAAAACGGCACCGGACTGACTGCCGGAATTGTTGCGGGCGGGATCGATTCCGCTCGTGGAGCTGTCTTCATCTTCGACGCCGATCAGAATCCCGCCCGCGTCAATCGCGACCGCCGAAGCAAACTGGTCGCTGGCGGCCTCGTCCGATTTCAGATAGACGATCTGCGTCCAGATGCTTCCGGATCGCGCAAAGAGGTAGGCCGCGCCGGACAGCGAGCGGCTGTCGTTTTCGCCGTCCCCGTTGATTCCGGTGGCGTCTGAGTCTTCTCCCTGTGCGCCGACCAATATGAGGTCTCCGGAGATGCCGACGCTTTCGCCAAACGAATCACTGGCACCGGTGTTCGACGCCTTGAGGTAGGCTTGTTGAGACCAAACGCCGCCGTCATACACGAACACGTAGGCGGCTCCCGAACTTGAAGCTTCGGCATTATCTTGATCCCCGTTGACGCCCCGTGCGTTGCTATCCTCCCCGTCTGCTCCGACAACGATGCTGTTACCGGAGATTGCGACCGATTCCCCAAAGCTGTCCCCGCTCCCGGTGTTGGAGGCCTTCAAGTACGCTTCCTCGGTCCATTGGTTTCCTGTCCGTCGAAAAACATAGGCTGCGCCCGACGTGGTGCTGGCATTGTTTGCCCCATCCCCGTTGATGCCCGTCGCGTTGCTGTCCTCCTGATTCGCTCCGACGACGATGGCATCCCCGGAAATCGCGACGCTGTGGCCGAAATTGTCGGAATTTCCCGCATTTGAAGCGGTCAACTTCGCATGCTCAGACCAGACCGTTCCGTCGCGTGTGAACACGTAGGCCGCTCCGGCATCGACGGAGGGCAAATTGTGGAGCGGTGATCCGACGACCGCAGTGTCGGCATGAATTGAAACGGATCGGCCGAATTCATCCAGATTGTTTGCCGTTGGGTCCGAAGGAAAAAGAGTGGCTTGCAGAGTCCACGTGGTGCCCTGACGAACAAAAACCGTGGCGGAACCGTTCCCGTCGTCATGTGCGCCGACAATGATCGTGTCGCCCGATATTGCCACTGAATGGCCGAAGTGAGCACCTGCTATGGGACTGGCGGCCTTCAGGTAGGCTTGAAAAGCCCAGGTGGCACCGTTTCGCACGTAGACGTAGGCGGCACCTGAAGCGGAAAGGTTGTTGTTGTCATCCCCGTTCACCCCGGCGGCATCGCCGTCCTCGAGTTCGGCCCCAACGACCGCAGTGTTTCCGGAGAGAGCGATCGCTGCGCCAAAAGAGTCGCTGGAACCCGTGTTGGATGCCTTGATAAACGCCTCAAGTTTGACAAGGGGATCTTGGGCTGACAGCTTGGCGGTCGCAACGAGCACGAGCAGCGTGAGAGTGCCCAGACGTAAAAGTCGTGAATGCGATGGGGAAGACATGCGCGCTCACTTAGCACATTTCTGTGGTTATGGGTAGCGGTATTGTCGTCTATCCTGGTGTTGAGATCATCGCGACGCGGTTACGATTTCGAGGGGCGGTCTTTGGGAACGAAAGCGCGAATGTGGAATCAATGTGGATGAAACAGGATACGGTGACGGTGGTCGGATCGCTCAATGTGGATCTGGTCGCTTCGCTCAGCCGCTTGCCGGAAGCGGGGGAGACAGTGGCGGCGACGTCCTTAAAGAAGTTGTTTGGCGGGAAGGGGGCGAATCAGGCGTTGGCGGCCGTGCGGGCCGGGGCGGAGGTTCGTTTGGTCGGTTGCGTGGGGGACGATGCCGATGGGATGGCCTACCGGGAGCGCCTCGCCGGTGAAGGGATCGATGTGAGCGGCGTTTCGACGGCGAAGGGATTTCTGACCGGGACGGCGTTGATCGGTGTGGATGCCGCCGCTGAGAACCTGATCATGGTGGCCCCGGAAGCCAACGGACGTCTCTCGCGGCGGCACGTGCAGATGCAGCGGACGGCGATTGAATCAGCCGATGTCTTGTTGATGCAGTTCGAGGTGCCGGAGACGGCGGTGCTGGAAGCGGCACGGATCGCGAACCGGGCGGGCGTGCCGGTTGTTTTGAATCCGTCTCCGATGTCGATCGGTTTCCCATGGGGTTCGATCCGGGTGGACTGCCTGATCGTGAATGAATCCGAGGCGCGGCAACTGTTTGGCATGAGCGCGAATGGGTTGAAGCGGAACCAGGCGAAATGGCTGCGGGGCATGGGGGCCCGGGGTGTCCGCGAACTTGTGATCACACGCGGATGCGGCAGCACCCTCCATCTTCACGCGGACGGAATTTTCAGCGAAATCGTGACGCTTGCTGTGGTGCCGGTCGACACGGTCGGGGCCGGGGACGCCTTTGCCGGGACGTTTGCCGCCTTCCTGGCGGCTGGAGAATCGCGGGGACGCTGCCTGTGGGCCGGGAACTGCGCCGGCGCGTTGGCGACCACGCAAAGGGGGGCGCAGGAGGCGATCCCGTCCCGCCGCAAATTGCTGGCCGCGATGAAGCGGGGCTGACGGGGGGGGCGGCTCAGTCGGCGGGGAGCTTCGAGTGGGCTCCGTCGCAGAAGGGGGCGTTGGCGGTGTGCTTGCACTGGCAGAGATAGGCGGTGCCCGATTTCTCCGCCTTGAACGCCTTGGGGCCAAAGCCGGATCCGGAATGCGCGCCGTCGCAGAAGGGTTGGTTCTTCGATTCTCCGCAGGTGCAGAAGAAATATTGTTTTCCGGCCTCAAGTTCGACAGGGGCGGGGTTTCGGGCGGCTATTTTGGGTGGGTTCATTTGTGGAAGTGTCTGCTTTCAGTCAAAGGTTCCAAGCCGGAAAACGAGCAGTTCGCTCTCTTCCGATGCGTGGAGAGAAATTGTTTCCGGACAGTTTTCGATCGCAAGTCCGTCCGCGCGTCCGAGGTGGTTTTCCAAGGTGTCAATTTTGCCGCTGATGACCTGAATCCAGACGTGCGGGGCGGTTTCTGAGGCGGGAATCTCAAGACGGGTTTCGGTGGAGAGTTTTCCAAAGTAGATGTCGCCGTTTTGGCGCACGGCGGTGGAAGCGTCGCGTCCGTCGCCGGAGAAGAGCAGGGTGAGAGCGTTCGGGATGGCGCGGGAGCCGAGCGGTTTTTCGGCGTAGCGGGGTTCTCCGCCGCGCTGATTGGGGAGAATCCAGACCTGGTAGAGTTCCGTTGATTGTGTATCGGAAGGATTGAACTCGCTGTGACGAACGCCGGAACCGGCGCTCATGTATTGCAGGTTGCCGGCCTCGATGGTCGCGGCGTTGCCCATGCTGTCCTCGTGACTCAGCTGCCCGGAGATGACGTAGGTGAAGATCTCGGCGTCGCGATGGGGATGGGTGGGGAATCCGCCACCGGGCTCGATTGTGTCGTTGTTCATCACCCGAAGCGAATGGAAGTTCATGTGCGCCGGATCGTGATACTCGGCGAAGGAGAAGGTGAAGCGGGCGTGCAGCCACCCGTGCTCGGCCCGGCCGCGATCGGCGGCGCGGCGAACGGTGATGATTCGTTCTTTCGCGGTCATTGCGGACAAGGTGTGCCGAATGTCGAATTCGGCCAGAGTCAAAAGTGAATATGCACCCGGTTTACGGTAAACAATTTTCCTGCTGGTTGATCGTTGCAGGCCAGCTGCCGAGATGATCGGCCCGCGCGATCGGTGGAGCCAGGAAGAGGATTGAGGTGAGGAATTTGAAAGAGGAAGGGTTCAGGAGTTTTATGGCGAAACAGGAAGGCCGGCCGGCTGCCCGGGCTCAGACGGGCGGCTTGGCCGAATCAGCGGCTCAGGCGCGCGCGATCCAGCCACCGCCGAGCACGAGCTCGTCCTGATACAGGACACATGCCTGGCCGGGGGTGATGGCCCGTTGCGGCGTGTGCGTCTTCACCTTCGCCGTGTTGGCGTCGATCGGGGTGATGGTCGCGCTCGCTCCGGGGTGGTTGTAGCGGATCTTGGCGGTGGCTTCGAAAGGCTGTTCCGGCGTGTCGAAGGGAATCCAATTGCAGCGCTCGATGATGAACTCGTCGCTGTCCAGAAGGGAGGCGTCGCCGACAATGACGCGATTTTGCGCGGGATCCAGGTCGATGACGTAGAGCGGGGTCGGATGGGAGATTCCGAGTCCCTTGCGCTGGCCGATGGTGTAGAACTCAATGCCGTCATGTTCCCCGAGCTTGGCCCCGTTCACATGGACAATGTCGCCGCGATGTTTCTGAACGAGATCGGCCTTTTGGAGGAAGGCTCCGTAGTCCTTGTCCGGCACGAAACAGATTTCCATGCTCTCCTCCTTGTCGGCTGTCTTGAGCTCGCATTCGCGCGCGAGATCACGGGCTTCCGATTTTCGCATTTCGCCGAGCGGAAAAAGCACGCGGGAAAGCTGCGCCTGCTTGAGCGAGAACAGGAAATAGCTTTGGTCTTTGCGGGGATCCTTGCCCCTGTGGAGAAGCGTGCGGCCATCTTCGGTCTGTGACACGCGGGCGAAATGGCCGGTTGCGATGTATTTGGCCCCGAGCTGATCGGCACGGCGGATGAGGTTGCCGAATTTGAGTCTCTCGTTGCACATCACGCAGGGGTTCGGCGTGCGGCCGGCCTTGTATTCCTCCGCGAAGTAGTTGATCACCTCGCGTTGGAAGTCCTCGGCCTCGTCGATGAGATAGTAGGGGATGTCGAGCTTGTGGCAGACGGAACGGGCGTCCGTCACGGCCTGGGGGCCGCAGCATTTGTCCTCGGCCCGGTTGACGCAATCCTGCGGCCAGAGTTTCAAGGTCACGCCGACGACGTCGTAGCCCTGCTCGATCAGCATTGCGGCGGTGGCGGAGGAATCCACACCGCCGCTCATGCCCACCATGACCCTTGTCTTTGATGCGGTCTCAGGAGCGGGGATTGCGGGCATGACGATGTGTTGTGGATTGGCGCGGGTTTTCAGGCGGCCTCTTCGGCGATTTCAGCCGGCGTGGCCGGACGGAAATGGAAGATATGCGCGGCGTGCGGTTCCAGCGCAAGGTAAAGGCCGCGATTTACTATGTCCCGACCTTCGCGAAGGAAATCCTGATCACCCAAGAGATCCGTCATCCGCCAGTCCCTTCCGTGAAGACCGACGATCTCCGGGTGGACAAAGCATTGGGCCTCGTGGACGGCGAGGTTGACGACGACCAGTTCGAAGCGGTCCTCGATCGCGCGCCATTGCATGACGACGACGTTTTCATGGGACTTGTTGGTGCTCCATGCCGGGAAGGGGGTGAGGAGTTTCCAGTCGCCGGACCCAATCGACGTGCCACGGACGATCTTGAGCAGTCCGAGGATGAAGGCGGCGATTTCCGTGTTGGTCTGCTCGACGGTGCGACGTGAAAGTTGGACGGGGAGATCGACGCGGGCACCTTCCAGTTGGCCGTAGTGGAAGAGGCGCATGCCGGGAAGGCCGCAGACCAGGGTCAACGCGGCGCGGTATTCCGCGAGGCTGAACACCCCGGCCGCCCTCGGCTCGTCGTGGTTCTCCAGAAAATGGACCGATCGCGCGAGCACCTCCCGATCCACGCTCCTCAGTTGCTTGCGGGCTTCGGAACCGTTGCCGTTGCGCAGGTGATCGTAGAGCCATTTGTCGTAGGTGAAATCGAAACCGAGCTGCTGTAGTTCCGGCTCAAGATCCCAGTAAACCTCGGCGAGGAAGATAAATTCCGGGTGGGATTCCTTTACTGCGGGAATGGCGTGGGACCAAAACTGGCGATCCGTCGCGGGGGCGGAAGGCGGGCTTGTCTTCCAGGTGTTTTCGAACACGTCCCGGAGTACGAGCATGGCCATGTCACAGCGGACTCCGTCGCATTGGGTGGCCACGATCTTGAGTGCGTCCAGCATCGCCTTGTGAGTCTCCGGTCGACGGAAATCGAGCTGGGCCGTGTCGCGCCAGGCGGGAAAATAGGGGTCTTTTCCGTGAGCGATCCACTGTTCGCCGTCCTGACTCCGCACAAGGAATGAACCCGGATCTCCGGGCGTGCCCGGGACAAACAGGTCGGGCCAAAATCGCAGCCAGGAATGATTGAGGCCGACGTGATTTGGGACGAAGTCGAGGATCAGCTTCAATCCCGTCGCGTTGACGCGCGCGCGCAGTGAGGCAAGCCCTTCGTTGCCGCCGAGATCCTCCGCAACGGCGTATTCGCCGATCGCGTAGGGTGATCCCGCGATATCCTCCGTCTTCCAATCCGGAAGCGCGGCCTTGATTCTGTCCCGGAGCAGCGGATCACCAATCGCGACGTCGCGGCTGCGATCGTCGGTCTTCCACACCCCCATCAACCAAACGTGGGTGAAGCCCGTGTCCACCCAGTGTTGCAGGGCCTCGTCGGGGACGTTTCCCAGATGAACCCGCCGGCCCAGCATCCTGCTCAGCTCGTTCAGCCAGCAGCGCGTGTTGACTTCGTAGAGCAGTTGCGAATTCACAGGCGAAATCTGGAATCAAGAATCCCCGGCCGGTGATCGGCCAACCGGGGCGATTCCTGCGCGGGATCAGTAACTGCCCGTCCGCGGTTGTTTGATCTTTTCCTTCTCCAACTCGTGCAAGGGTTGGTGGGCGGGCAGGGCCGCCGGCGGATGTGGGACGACACGCCAAAAGGCCTTCAGCGTTTGTTCCCATTCATCCAGATGGCGTCGGGCGAGTTCCGATCCCGTCTTTTCGGCGTGCTCGGTGATGATCTCCTTGAGCCAGACAACCTCGTCCGGATCGGTGACGCGCTCGATGCCCACCATCGCGTCGTTGAAGCGGTTCGGGAAGACGTTGATCGGGTCGTAGACGTAGGCGAGACCGCCGCTCATGCCGGCTCCGAAGTTTCGTCCGGTTGAGCCCAGGAACACGGCGCGGCCGCCGGTCATGTATTCGCAACCGTGATCGCCGACGCCTTCGACAACGGCGGTGGCTCCGGAATTTCGGACGCAGAAGCGTTCCCCCGCGCGACCGGCAGCGAAGAGCTTTCCGCCCGTCGCGCCGAAGAGGCAGACGTTGCCGATGATGATGTTGTTGGACCAGTCGAAGGTCGCCTCCTCGGGGGGACGTACGACGATTTCACCGCCGTTCATGCCCTTGCCGACATAGTCGTTTGCCTCGCCGACGAGTTTGATGTTTACGCCGTTCGCCAGGAAGCAGGCGAAGCTCTGCCCTGCGCTGCCACGAAGGTTGAGGTTGATCTGCGAACCGCCCGGCATGCCGCCGTCGCCGTGACGATAGCCGATCTCACCGGAAACACGGGTTCCGATGTTCCGCATCACGTTGTTGATCTCGTAGCTGAGGTCGACGCTTTCCTGATCGAGCAACGCCTTTTCGGCATCCACGATGATCTGCTTGTCGATGCAGACGTCGCCCGTGCGGTCGTTTCGCTCCTGCGTGTGAATGCGGGGTGAACCGTTTTCGACGCGATGGAGCAGGCGTTCCAGTTCCAAGGTGGCGACGCGTTCGCGCAGATCCTCGGGGAAATCTTCCGGGGGACGGCGCTCCAGCAGATCGGTGCGGCCCACGAGTTCGTCGAGTGTACGGACTCCGAGGTCGGCCATGATGCGACGGACGTCCTCGGCGACACCGTTGAAGAAGGCGACGACATTGTCCGGATTGCCCCGGAATTTCAGGCGTAGCTTGTCCTTTTGGGTCGCGACGCCCACCGGGCAGGTGTTGAGATGGCAGACGCGGAACATGGCGCAACCGGACGCGATCAAGGCCGCAGTGCCGAAGTTGAACTCCTCGGCTCCGAGCAGGGCAGCCATCACGATGTCGCGACCGGTCTTCAGTCCGCCGTCCGCGCGAACGATGATGCGCGAGCGGAGGTTGTTCAGCATCAGGGTTTGATGCGCCTCGGCGAGGCCGATCTCGAAGGAATTGCCTGCGTGTTTGATCGAGCTGATGGGGGAGGCCCCCGTGCCGCCGTCATGGCCGCTGATCAACACCACGTCCGCGTAAGCCTTGGCGACGCCTGCCGCCACGGTGCCGACGCCTGCGCAGGAAACCAGTTTCACACAGACCTGCGCCCGGGGATTGGCCTGTTTGAGGTCGTAGATCAACTGGGCAAGATCCTCGATCGAGTAAATATCATGATGCGGCGGCGGGGAGATCAGCGGCACGCCGGGCACGCTGTTCCGAAGCTTGGCGATCAGCGGTGTGACCTTGTGACCGGGCAGTTGTCCGCCCTCGCCGGGCTTGGCTCCCTGGGCCATTTTGATTTCCAGTTCGGATGCGCTCGCAAGATAGGCGGGCGTGACACCGAAACGGCCGGAGGCCGCCTGCTTGATGGCGCTGTTACGGTTGAGGCCGTCTGGTCCGACCTTGAAGCGGGCGTGGTCCTCGCCGCCTTCGCCCGAGTTTGACTTGCCGCCGATGCTGTTCATCGCGATCGCGAGGCACTCGTGGGCTTCCGGGGACAATGCTCCGAGACTCATTCCCGCCGTTGTGAAGCGGCGTCGGATATTCTCGATGGACTCCACCTCCTCCAGCGGGATTTTAGTCGGCTGGCTCTTGAAGCGAAGCAGGTCACGAGGCGTGATCGGGTCGTGCTCGTTCGCCTCGTCGAGATAGGATTGGAAGTCTTCCAACTTCTGGCTTCGGTTGAAGCGGTTGAGGGCACCGACAACCTTGGGGTTGAAGGCGTGGAATTCGCCCGCGCCGCCCTTGGCCACCTTGATGTAACCGCCTTCCTCCAGCGCGGCTTCGTCCGGCTTGGCGAAGGCGGCGGAATGCCGTTCAATCGCGTCTTCGGCCAGGTGCTTCAGCGAGATGCCGCCCAGCTGGGAGGAGGTGCCGAAGAAGCACTGGTCCATCACGTCTCGGGAAAGTCCGACAGCCTCGAAGATCTGGGCGCCGCGATAGCTTGCGATGGTGGAAATCCCCATCTTGCCCATGATCTTAAGCATGCCGGTTTCGATGGCTGAGCGGAAGTTGGCGACGGCTGTTTCGGTGTCGGTCTCGTCCATGGTGCCGGCTTCAACGGCCTGCCGGAGCGTGTCGATTGCGACATAAGGGCAGACGGCGGACGCGCCGAAGCCCACCAAGGTGGCAAAGTGGTGGGTGCTGCAGGCCTCGCCCGATTCGCAGACGATCGAGACGCGCATGCGACGGCCGACCCGGATAAGGTGATGGTGGACCGCACCAACGGCGAGCAGCATGGGAATCGGGACATTTTGTTCGTCCGTGTCGCGGTCGCTCAGGATGATGAGCGTCTTTCCGTTGGCGACGGCCTGTTCGGCCTGCTTGCAGACGGATTCCAGTCCGTTGGCAAGTTCACCCGGGCCATTGGAGCCCTTGAAGTGGGTGTAGATCGTCTCGCACTGAAAAGCCGGGTCGTCGATCTTGGACAACGCGTGCAGCTCGTACTCGAGCATGAACGGGCTCTGAATCCGTATCAGTTTGGCGTGTTCCGGGGTCTGCTCCAGCCACGATTGGCGCCAACCCATGAAAGTGGCGAGCGACATCACGACCTTCTCGCGAATGCTGTCGATCGGCGGGTTGGTGACCTGCGCAAACATCTGCTTGAAGAAATCGAACAGAAGCCGGGGGCGGCGGGACAGCACGGCGATCGGGGTGTCGTCGCCCATCGAGCCGATCGGTTCGGACGCGGCCTTGGCCATGGGCTGGAGCACTTCGCGGATCTGCTCGCTGTTCCAACCGAATGCGATCTGTTGGAGCGTCAGGTCGTACAGGTTGACCGGCTCGAAATTCTCGCTGAAGGGTTCGGAGTGTTCCGAAAGGGAGAAAATGTTCGCCTCCGCCCATTCGTCATAGGGTTTCTGGGAGGAAACGATCGCCTTGATATCGCTGTCGCGGAGGATTTTTGCCTCCGTGGTGTCGATGGCGAGCATTCGTCCCGGCGCGAGGCGACCCTTGGAGACGACCTTCGATTCATCGAGTTCGACCACGCCAACCTCGCTGCCCATGATCATGAGTCCGTCGTCGTAGATCTTGAAGCGCGCGGGGCGGAGGCCGTTGCGGTCCAGTGTGGCGCCGACGTAGCGACCATCCGTGAAGACCACGGCTGCGGGGCCGTCCCATGGCTCGTTCAAGCAGGCATGGTACTGGTAGAAAGCCTTAATCTTGGGCGGCATCTCGTCCATCTTTTCCCAAGCCTCGGGACAGAGCATCATGGCGGCGTGGAGGACGTTGCGACCGCTCATGGTCAGCATTTCCAACGCGTTGTCCAAGCAACCGGAGTCCGAGTTGGCATCTTGGATGATCGGTTTGAGCAGTTCGACGTTGTCACCCCAAAGGCTGGAACGCATCTCCTTCTCACGGGCCCGCATCCAGTTCTTGTTTCCGAGGAGCGTGTTGATCTCGCCGTTGTGGGCGATGGTGCGGAAGGGGTGCGCGAGCTTCCAGTTTGGGAAGGTGTTGGTCGAGTAGCGCTGATGGTAGACCGCGAGAGCGGTGGTGTAGCTATCGTCCTGAAGGTCGAGGAAGAATTTCCTGAGTTGGGGGGCGTCAAACATTC
>JADHOF010000093.1 GCA_016779125.1 Verrucomicrobiia bacterium
GAATCGCCACCCAAGCCCGTGCCACCGCTCCTGGCAAATCCACGGGGTAGTAGATCTTCAAGACTTCTTCCGGCAATTTGCGACGAAGCTCCCCCATCCCAGTCGATGTTGTCGTTGACACCACCCACCTCACGTCGGGCATTTGCTTGGCGAGCTGTTCGAGCAGCGGGACGCAGATATTCACCTCCCCCACGCTCACGGCATGCATCCAGACCACCGACCGACCACCCTCCTTCAAGCGCTTCACCAATTCATCTGAGTAAATGCCAAAGCGCTGCCCAAAATCTTTTCTCCAATCGCCACGCCGCCACATTTTGAGAAAATAGAACGGCGCACTCAGCGCAAAGAATACCGCAAACAGGAAATTGTAAACCAGACGCACCACGTGTTCGCGCCACAGAACAACAGGGAAGCATTTCAATCCAAGCACAAAGCGTGATCAATGTGGCCGTTTGCAGCGACTTGGTGCCGCAGGCAACCTCGGCACCAGCACCACGAAAACCTCGCTCCGTTCGTATTCAAAAATTCATCAAAAAACGATATGCAACTCAAATTCGGACTGTTACGTTCCCGAGAATGTTCCCCCGGGCTGACACAAGGGATTGGCGTGAAGTCATGCCGGTCGTGCAGTCGATCCACTTGGAATTGTTTCCAAGGGCGCGCGAAGAATTTGTGCCCCGGATATTCGACTGGGCCGTCTCGGCTTTCGAAGGTCGCTACAAGGATTACCAGCCGGTCGATGCCAAGTATCACGACTTTGAGCACACGCTTCAGGGCACACTTTGCCTCGCCCTAATCCTAAAGGGTCGCGTCCTTTCGGGCTTAAAGCCGACCCTTCCTCAGAAAATGTTCGAACTCGGCATGATCGCCATCCTGCTGCACGACACCGGGTATTTGAAAGTCCGTGGTGACAGCGAAGGCACAGGAGCCAAGTACACCCTGATACACGTGAGCCGAAGCTCCGATTTCGCGCGTCAACTCCTTGAGGAACAGGGCTTCAGCGAATCGGACGCGGGCATTGTCCAGCGAATGATCCGCTGCACCGGCGTGAACCTGAAGGTTGAAAAAATCCCCTTCCAGACCGACACAGAAAAAATCATCGGCTACGCCTTGGGCAGCGCCGACCTGATCGGTCAAATGGCTGCTTCGGATTACGTCGACAAATTACCGATACTTTTTGACGAATTCGAGGAATCCGCCCGCTACAGCGGCGGCGAGCAGACAAAGGGCGGCATGTTCTCCAGTCCGGAAGACCTGTTGCGTAAGACGGAGGGTTTCTGGAAATTTTACGTCCTTCCGAAGATCAACAACGACTTTCTCGGACAGTATCGTTTCTTGGCCGACCCTTACCCGGACGGACCGAATGAATACATCCAGCACATTGAGGCGAACGTGGAGCGGGTAAAACGCGTCGTCGCCCGCTTGGACGCTGCGGATGCGCCCCCGGTTTCAACCGCCGAAGCCTTGGCGGTCAAATAGTTTTCCCTCCCGCCGCCGCGCCTTTTCGGATTCAATCCGCCCGTGGCGCGCGAATATACCCTGCACAAACAGGAACGGTCGATTGATCTACGGATCGATTACGCGCGCGAACTCAATGAGCAGCAACACGCGGCGGTTACGGCAGCCCCGGGCCCCTCTCTCGTCATCGCCGGTGCCGGTGCCGGCAAAACCCGGACGCTCACCTACCGAGTCGCCTATCTCCTCGAGAATGGCGTCCCCGAAGATCGCATTCTGCTGCTGACATTCACCAACAAGGCCGCAAAGGAGATGATGACACGGGTCGCGGATCTCCTCGGCAGTGACGTGTCACGACTCTGGGGGGGCACTTTTCACTCCGTTGGAAATCGGGTTCTCCGGCGCCATGCGGAAAAGGTCGGGTGGAAAAATGACTTCTCGATCCTCGACCGGGAAGACTCCAAAGAACTCCTCTCAGCCTGTATCGATGAGGCGCAAATCGACGTCAAGGCCACGCGCTTCCCCAAAGCCGAGGTCCTGCGCGACGTCTTCTCCATGGCGACCAACAAATGCAAATCCATTCCGGAAACACTTTCGGAAAGCTATCCGCATTTTCAGAATCTCACCGACTCCATCGAATCCCTCTACGCCGCCTACCAGCAACGCAAGCAGGCTACAAACACGATGGATTTCGACGATCTGCTCGTTCAGTGGTTGCGCCTGATGGAGACAAACGAGGAAATTCGCGAGCAGTATCAGCGCCGTTTCGAATTCGTCCTCGTCGATGAGTATCAGGACACAAACCAGCTGCAGGGGGATTTGATTGATCTCCTCGCCGCCCGGCACAAGAACGTCATGGTCGTCGGCGACGACGCGCAAAGCATCTACTCTTGGCGGGGGGCAAATTTCCGGAACATCCTCGATTTCCCCAAACGCTACCCCGGCGCGAAAACCTATAAAATCGAGACCAACTACCGGAGCGTTCCCGAGATTCTGGCCGTGGCCAACGCGGTCATCGCCGGCAACACCGAGCAATTCCACAAGGAGCTGGGCACCTGGCGCGACGCCGGCATGAAACCCGCCGTGGTTTCCTGCGGAGACGCAGGTGAACAGGCGATGTTCATCGCCCAACGCGCCTTGGAACTGCGAGACGAAGGCATCCCGCTCGAGGACATGATGATCCTCTACCGCTCGCATTTTCACGCCATGGAGATGCAGCTGGAACTCACCCGCCGGAACATCCCCTTCGCGATCACAAGCGGTATCCGCTTTTTTGAACAGGCTCATATCAAGGACGTCACTGCCTGGCTCAAACTCATCTGCAACCCACGCGACGAACTCGCCTTCAAACGCCTTGCCCGCATGCTCCCGGGCGTCGGCGGCAAGACCGCAGACAAGCTTTGGCAGGGATTCGTCCGCGAACTGGGCGAACCGACGGGGGATCTGGTGGAAGCCGTGGATGGCAGCCTGGCCACCGCGTTGCAAAAGCTCGAAGTTGGAGTCCCAAAAAAGGCCAAAGTCGCCTGGGCTCAATTCACTGCCACCGTTTCCCAGCTGGACGAGCCCTCGGTCCGCGGCAACGCGATCGACATGATCCAACTCGTCCTCGACGCCGGCTACGAAGACTATCTGCAGAACGCCTACGAGAACTGGCATTCCAGACTGGAAGACGTCCAGCAATTGGCCGAATTCTCGCGCCAGTTCGATTCCCTTGGAGAATTCCTGAGCGAGCTCGCCCTGCTCACCAACGTCGAGGCCGAGGCCGAATCCTCCGCCGACAACGACGACGAACGCATCCGCCTCTCCACGATTCATCAGGCCAAGGGGCTCGAATTTCGCGTCGTCTTCGTGATCATGCTGTGCGACGGATTGTTCCCCTCACACCGTTCCCTGGACAGTCTGGCCGGCGAGGAAGAGGAGCGGCGTCTGTTCTACGTCGCGGTGACCCGCGCGAAGGACGAACTCTACCTCTGCTACCCGCTGATGCGCTTCATGGCCTCCGCGGGCGGCGAGACGATGCAGCAGGTTTCGCGCTTCATCGGCGAAATTCCGTCAGACCTCGTGGAGGAATGGCGACTGCACTCATCGGATGTGCCCTTCTAAATTTCAACGTGTCATCGCGACACCCGAGCGATTAACAATCCCCCAGCGATGATCAGCGCGAACGAAACCGAACCCCGTGAAACTCTCGTCACCGGCGTGCGCAAGCCCATGCCCGGAGAGCAGTTTGATGCCTTGTCCAAGGAGATCCTTGCGCTCAAGACCAAACACAACGCCGTCATTCTTGCGCACAACTATCAGGTGTCCGAAATCCAGGATGTTGCGGACTACGTGGGCGATTCGCTCGGTCTCGCCCAGCAGGCAAAGCAGACGGACGCGGACGTGATCGTCTTCGCCGGCGTCCACTTCATGGCGGAAACCGCCAAGATCCTGAATCCGAACAAGAAGGTCATCCTGCCCGACAAGGACGCGGGCTGTTCTCTGGAGGAAAGCTGCCCGGGTGAAAAACTCCGTGCCGTGCAGGCGACAAATCCCAACTTTTGGACCGTCGCCTACATCAACTGCAGCGCCGAGGTAAAAGCCCTGAGCGACGTCATCTGCACCAGCGGCAACGCGAAGAAGATCGTTGAAAACTGCCCTCCCGACAAAGATCTCCTGTTTGTCCCCGATGAAAACCTCGGCTCCTGGGTGATCGAACAAACCGGCCGCCCGATGCAGCTTTGGAAAGGCGACTGCTACGTTCACGTCGAGTGGACCCACGCGGCCATCACGCGCATCCGCACCGAATACCCGGACGCTCCGATCGTGGCGCACCCCGAATGCACCAAGGCCGTCCGAATGCTGGCCGATGAGGTCTGCTCCACCGAAAAGATGGTGACCTGGTGCCGCGCCACAGACGCCGAGACCATCATCATCGCCACCGAGTCCGGCATGCTGCATCGCTTGAAAAAAGAATGCCCGGGCAAGAAGTTCATCCCCGCACCCACTGAAAAGTGCGCCTGCAACGAGTGCCGTTTCATGAAAATGAACACCCTCGAAAAGCTCCGCGACTGCATGGCAAACCTGTCGCCCGAAATCGAAATGGACCCGGCAATCCTCGAACGCGCACGCCTCCCAATCGAGCGCATGCTCGAAATCTCAGCCCTCTAAACAAACGTGAACGCCCGGGCGACAGCTTGGATACTCCTTGGAATCCTGCTCGGCCACCAACTGGCAAACGGTGAAGAGCGCCTGCCCCGGGAGAACCTGCTGATCTTCCGAAATACAGACGGCACCATCGCCCAAGCCGCGTCGGCTTCCGATTGGGAGTTTCGCCGTTCTGAAATCCTCGCGGGAATGCAAACGGTCATGGGAAGGCTTCCGACCGGCATCACCAACGATCTGAAACCGCTTGTCCACGAAGAGGCGGACTGCGGCAACCACGTCCGACGCCTGATCACCTACGAGTCCGAACCCGGCATGCCCGTGCCGGCCTACCTTTGCATCCCGAAGTCCGTCTTGGAGGACAATAAAAAAGCTCCGGCTGTGCTCTGCCTTCACCCAACCGAGAACCGGATCGGCCACAAGGTGGTGGTCGGACTGGGCGGCAAGGAAAACAGGCAATATGCGCAGGAGCTCGCGGAAGCCGGTTTTGTCACGCTTTCCCCCAGCTATCCGCTGCTCGCGAACTATCAGCCCGATTTGAAACGCTCGATCTGCGCGAGTGGCACCATGAAGGCCGTGCATGACAACCGGCGCGGCCTGGACTACCTGGAGTCACTTCCCTTCGTGGACTCAAGAAAAGGTTTCGGTGCGATAGGACACTCCTTGGGTGGCCACAATGCGATCTACACCGCCGTGTTTGACGGAAGAATCCGGGTGATCGTCAGCAGTTGTGGTTTCGACTCATACTTGGACTACTACGATGGAGCCGAGCGCGTCTGGTTCCACGGCAAGGGCTGGTGCCAAGATCGCTACATGGCCAAGCTCGCGGACTATCGGGGGCGGCTTCGGGAGATTCCATTCGACTTCCACGAAATGCTGGGGGCTCTGGCTCCGCGCCATGTCTTCGTCAACGCTCCGCTCAATGACGGCAATTTTCGGTGGCAAAGCGTGGATCGGGTCACAAAGGCCGCTTCACAAATCTACGAACTGTTTGGCACACCGGATCACATTCACATACGACACCCGGACTGCGGCCATGACTTCCCCCCTCCGATCCGTCTTCAGGCCTACGGCTTGCTCGAGGAAGTCCTGCGCTAACGGCCCGCCGCGAGTTCCGCGACATGCCTCCACTCACACGTAGAGCGCCTTGTGCAACTCCTTTACGAGCTGAGTCGTGACGACATACCGCTTGTCGGGATCGTGCTCCAGACACTTCATCACGATGCGCTGCAGGGCGATCGGAATGTCATCATTGAAATCACGTGGCGGCACGATGGAACCGTTGGCCTTCGTTTTCTTGCGCAACACCTCGTCCGGCGTGTTGCCGTCGAAGGGCGGCCGGAAGGTCAGGATTTCATAGGCCGTGACGCCGAACGCATAGATGTCAGCCCGATGATCCAGCGGCTCGTTGAGCATTTGTTCCGGAGCCATGTAGGCGGGCGTGCCCGCATTCGTCTTGAGGCGGGTCGGCTTGACGGGCCGGGGCTGGGCTAGATCAAAGTCACAAAGGCGGATGTCGCCGTTGCGGGTCACCAACACATTCTCAGGCTTGAAATCCAGATGCATGTATCCGGCGTCGTGAACGTGATCCAAGGCCTCGGCCATATCGATGAGAATGTTGCCCAGAAATTCAGCCAATATGGAATCGTGCCGGCCGATCAACTGCTTGAGGTTGTTGCCCTCAACGTAGTCCATCAGCATGTATGGAGTCTTGTTGATCGTACCGTGCTTCAGGTAGTCGATGACGAAGGGATGATCATGGACCGCCTGAAGGATCTCGCAGCCGTTCCGGAAGGATTTCAGCTCAGGGCTTTTGCGAAACAGGCCGTTCTTCGCCATTTTGTGCATTCGCCGAAGCGCGAAGTGGCGTCCCTCCTCGTCCGTGGCCGTCCAGATCTCGCACAAGCCCCCTTTGTTGATCAGTTCATGCAAATAATACGGCCCGAAAGGTTCGGGCGCGTTCGCATGCCATTCACGGCCGCTGTTCGTCGCTATAACTCCCATCTGTCCTAAAAATCCAAGGTCTCTGAGCATGTTTTATCCGGGGTTGACCGCCGTTCACCTGACGTCAGGCAAAAAGCAATTCCCGGACCAGCCTCGGAAAAAAACCTAAAAGCTCTTGGCTGCCTCCATCGGCCTGATTAAATCAGCCCCGATGCGTGTGCCTGTCGCCTTCGGAATTTACCTCGCCGCCATTTTCATCGGCGGGGCGCTTCTGGCTCCGCCGCTTCACTCGCTCGCCACCTGGGCGTCCGACCCGTTCCCCGTCCTGACCAAGCTCGCTTACCAACCTTTCCATCGCTATGTCAACCGGTGTTTCATGGTGATCGCGATCCTTGGTCTTTGGCCGCTCTCGCGAATCGCGAAACTAGGCCGCGAAGACGTCGGATGGAAGTCCGATGACCAGTGGACACGCCAATTGTTTCGCGGCCTCGCCTTCGGTTTCGTCACACTAGCCATCCCCGCTCTTTTTTGCACCCTGATGGGCGGTCGCGCCATCCAATGGCCCCAAAACGCGACGCTGCTGGCGAAACATTTCGGCAACGCCATCGGTGCGGCCGTGCTTGTCTCCCTGCTTGAGGAATCGGTCTTTCGCGGCGTCGTTTTCGGCGCTCTGCGCAAACATTCTTCACTGGCCGTTGCTGTCGCCTTCAGCAGCTCGGTCTACGCCCTCGTGCATTTCTTTGAACGAACCCAGCACGAGGGCGACGTTGTCTGGACATCGGGCTTGGCCTTGCTCCCTAAAATGACCCGCGGCTTTGCCGACTGGCAGATGATCGTGCCCGGATTCTTCAGTCTGACGATTGCCGGAGCCATTCTTGCCTCGGCAGTTTGGAAGACCGGAAATCTCTATTTTTCGATCGGATTGCACGCCGGATGGATCTTCTGGCTCAAGTCTTTCAAATTTTTCACGCGCGAGGGTGGGAATTCTCACGCATGGCTCCTCGGTTCGGAAAAATTGATCGACGGTTGGGCCGCGTTCTTCGTGCTGCTCGTCACATTGATCTTGCTGACGCGAACAAACTACTTCGCTGGAGGAATTCAAAATGGGGAAACAACTCAAGGAACTGGCTGAAGCAGCCCTGCACTTCATCTATCCTGCCGTCTGCCAAATCTGTCAGACCGCGCGCGCGAGACAAGATCAGGGACTCGTCTGTACGGCCTGCCGAACGGGCGTGCGGCCTGTGGAGCCACCCTTTTGCGGCAGGTGCGGCCTGCCGTTCAGCGGCGCGATCACGGACGATTTCGAATGCGCCAACTGTTCCCAGATGAAATTGCGCTTCGACTTCGCGCGCGGGGCCGTCAAAGCCAACGAGCTCCTGCGCGACATCATCCATCGCTACAAGTATCAACGGCACATGTGGTTCGAACCCTTTCTCGGGGGACTGCTGCAGGACGCTGCTGCGAAAGATCTTCGAACGGGGCCTTGGGATGCCCTCGTGCCCGTACCGCTTCACCCGGTAAAACTCCGCGAACGGGAATTCAATCAGGCGGAACGCATCGCGCGATTTCTCGGGCAGGCTGCCGGCCTGCCGGTTTGGGACCGCTCGCTGCTTCGCAACACCCCAACCAAGACGCAAACCGAACTGACCCGTCACGAACGACTCGCGAACGTGAAGCAGGCGTTTTCTCTCCATCCCTCGGGGCACGTCCGCGGGAAATCACTCATCCTGATCGACGACGTCCTCACCACGGGAGCCACCACCAGTGCCTGCGCAGCCGTGCTCAAGAAAGCGGGGGCCGCGCGCGTCGCCGTCTGGACGGTTGCCCGCGCGACGCTGAGTCCCCGTGTCGCTTGACTTTGGAATACGAAACCAGCATTTTTCGCGTCCTTTTTGCGGCATTTGGCCGCTTTTCAAGGCAAACATATGAGCGCAGCAGATCACAACTTGTTCGAATCCCGCAAATCCTTCGATCTCGGTAACGGGAAGCAGGGCACCTACTACTCTCTCCCCGCGCTGGCGAAGGCAGGACTCGGGGACATCAGCCGCCTCCCCGTCTCCATTCGGGTCGTGCTGGAAGCGGTGCTGCGCAACTGCGACGGACGCCGGATCAACGAACAGAACGTGCGAGACTTGGCCGCCTGGAAAGCCAACGAAACACGCACCAAAGAGATCCCCTTCGTTGTGGCACGCATCGTCCTCCAAGATTTCACAGGCGTGCCGCTCCTCGTTGATCTGGCAGCCATGCGATCGGCCGTGGATCGCCTCGGGAAGAATCCGGGAATCATCGAGCCGCTTGTGCCGGTCGATCTCGTGGTCGATCACTCCGTCCAGGTCGATGTCGCGGGCAACGCCGCCGCCTACGAGAAGAACCTCGAAATCGAGTTCGCACGCAACCGCGAGCGATACCAATTCTTGAAATGGGGCATGCAAGCCTTCGACACCTTCAAGGTCGTCCCCCCCGGCATCGGCATCGTCCATCAGGTAAACCTTGAATACCTCGCCCAAGGCATGCTCAGCCAGAGCGGAGTCTACTACCCCGATACGCTGGTCGGAACGGATTCGCACACCACCATGATCAACGGCTTGGGTGTCGTCGGCTGGGGCGTTGGCGGCATCGAGGCGGAGGCGGGCATGCTCGGCCAGCCGGTCTACTTCCTCACGCCGGACGTCGTCGGCGTCCACCTCACCGGCACACTCGGCGAGGGCGTCACGGCCACCGACCTCGCGCTCACCGTCACCGAGCTGCTGCGCAAACACAAGGTGGTCGGCAAATTCGTCGAGTTCTTCGGCCCCGGCGCGAAAAAACTCCCCCTGACCGACCGCGCGACCATTGCCAACATGGCCCCTGAATACGGTGCCACCATGGGCTTCTTCCCCGTCGATGAGGAAACCGTCAACTACCTCCGCGCCACCGGCCGCGACGAAGCGCATTGCACAGCTTACGAAAATTATTTCAAAGCCCAGGAACTCTGGGGAATCCCCGAAGCGGGTCAGGTGGACTACTCCTCCGTCGTGGAGCTTGACCTTTCCTCCGTCACCTCCAGCGTGGCGGGACCGCGCCGCCCGCAGGACCGCATCGAGCTGCCCAAGTTGAAGGAACAGTTCGTCGCCAGCTACAGCAAGCCTGCGGCCGAAGGCGGCTTCGGCAAAGCGGCAGCTGATTTCGGCGGTGTTTCCGCCGAGGTCGCCCTCAACGATTCAAGCAGTCAGACAGTCGGCAACGGCAGCGTGCTCATCGCCGCCATCACAAGCTGCACCAACACAAGCAACCCGAGCGTCATGCTCGCCGCCGGTCTGCTGGCAAAGAAAGCCGTCGAGCGCGGCATGAAAGTCAACCCGGCCGTCAAGACCTCACTCGCCCCCGGCTCCCGCGTCGTCAGCGACTACCTGGATCAAACCGGCCTGACGCCCTTTCTGGATCAACTGGGCTTCAATCTCGTCGGCTACGGCTGCACCACCTGCATCGGCAATTCCGGCCCGTTGAATCCCGCGATCGACAAGGCCATCGTCGACAACGACCTCGTCACCGCCAGCGTCCTCTCCGGCAACCGCAACTTCGAGGCCCGCGTCCACCAACTGATCAAGGCGAACTTTCTGATGTCGCCGCCGCTTGTGGTCGCCTTCGCCCTCGCGGGCCGGGTCGACATCGACCTTTCGAAAGACGCCATCGGCCCCGACAAGGATGGCAAAGACGTCTACCTCAAAGACCTCTGGCCGACGCTTGCGGAGATTCAAGAACTCTTCCAATCCGCCCTCAAACCCGAGGTTTTCCGCAAACTCTACACCAACTTCGCCTCCCAGAATCCGAAGTGGAACGAAGTCCCGTCGAGCACCGGCACCGTCTACGAATGGGACCGACAAAGCACCTACGTGCAGGAGCCCCCCTTCTTCACGGACTTCTCGATGGAACCCGGAACCATCGCGGAAATCAAGGGAGCCCGCCCCCTCGGACTGTTTGGCGATTCGGTCACCACGGACCACATTTCGCCCGCCGGAGCAATCAAGCCCGACTCTCCCGCCGGCCGTTTTCTCCAAGCCAACGGCGTCGAAAAGGCCGACTTCAACAGCTACGGCAGCCGACGCGGCAACGACCGGATCATGACCCGCGGCACCTTCGCCAACGTCCGAATCAAAAACCTGATGGTGCCCGGCACGGAAGGCGGCGTCACCAAGCATCAACCCGCCGGCGAGGTCATGGCCATCTACGACGCGGCGGAGAAGTATCACGCCTCCGGCACACCGCTCGTGATTCTCGGCGGACAGGAATACGGCACCGGCTCCAGTCGTGACTGGGCGGCCAAGGGCACCAACCTACTCGGCGTCAAGGCAGTCATCGTGCAAAGCTTCGAACGCATCCATCGCAGCAACCTCGTTGGAATGGGCGTGATGCCCCTTCAATTCAAGGAAGGCACCAGCCCCGCCACGTTGAATCTCGACGGCACCGAGATCTACGACGTGCTCGGCCTCAGCCCCGAACTCAAGCCCCAACAAGACCTCACCCTCCGCATCACCCGAGCCGACGGCAGCTCCCAGGACATACCCGTCATCTGCCGCATCGACACCCCGATCGAGGTTGAATACTACCAACACGGCGGAATCCTTCCCTATGTCCTCCGCCAACTCATCGCCAAGGCATAAAGTTTAGCACTTTTCCCCCTGTCAACCGGCAGACGGAAAAGCGCTTGCCGCCCACCAGAACATTGGCGATCGGACGAACTTCATTCGCCCGGTCGCGATTTGTTCGTCAAAACCATTCATTTTGAACGACGACCTCTACCAACTCGCAGCCCGCATCATCCGCCAGGCGAACGACAACCGCGTCGCCGCCGACGAGGAACTGCGCGCCTTCTTTAAACGCAACACCGGCTTCGCCCGCGAGAACGGTGCCGAGATCACCCGTATCGTATTCACCTTCTACCGCTGGTCCGGTTTCGCGAACCCCAAGGACACGCTCGCCGCCAAGGTCCGCTTCGCGAACCGCCGCGCCGACGAATACCTCAAGAACCCCAGTTCCTTCTCACTGCGCGCCCTCAAGCACGCCGTGCCCAACTGGATTGAGCGCGAGATGGACACGGAATACGACTGGCTCGCCAGCCTTCAGTTCGAGCCCCTCCTTTGGATTCGCGCCCGACGGGACCTCGCCCAAAAAGTTCGCGACGCCTTCAATGTTTCCGACGAAGCCATCGGACCCTGGCCCGAAACCATGGCCTACACCGGCCACGCCGACCTCTTCCGCCACCCGCTCTTCAAGGACGGCAGCTTCGAAATCCAAGACATCGCCTCCCAGATGGTGAGCCGCATCTGCGACCCCAAACCCGGCGAAACCTGGTGGGACACCTGCGCCGGCGAAGGGGGCAAAACCCTGCACCTCTCCGACCTCATGGAGAACAAAGGGCTCATCTGGGGCACGGACCGATCCAAACGCCGCATCACGCTGCTGAAGAAGCGCGCCGCACGCGCAAACGCCTTCAACGTCCGCACGCGCGATTGGGACGGCGGTGAAAACCTCCCGACCAAAACCCAATTCGACGGCGTCCTCGTCGACGCCCCCTGCAGCGGCGTCGGCACCTGGCAACGCAACCCGCATGCCCGCTGGTCAACAAACATCAACGACGTGCGGGAACTGGCGGAAATCCAGAAACGACTGCTCGGAAACGTCGCCCGAGCCGTGAAACCCGGAGGCCGGCTCATCTACGCCGTCTGCACGCTCACCCGCCGCGAGACCACCTGGGTGGCCGAAGACTTCGCCAAACGCTTTCCCAAATTCGAACCCATCGAACTCACCGCCCCCGGCATCACCAAGACGGACGACACCCCGGGCCTTACCATCTGGCCCCAGGAATCGCGCGGCAACGGCATGTTCATCGCCGCATGGCGCCGAAGCGACGAAGCCGCGTAATCATCCCCTTCACCCGCCGCCTGCAAAGCAGCGCGCTCACGATTTCCGCTTGCGAGCCGAAACCACGACAGTGCGCCCGAGGAGCATCGGGATCGTGTTCATCTCACGCACCAGCGGCGCGTTGTCCGAATTGATCGTTCGATAGCGCTTCACTTCCTTTCGCCAGATCAGGAGGGAGAACAGTTTGATGAACGGATAGAGGAGAATCAGCTTGGCGATCGATGAGCGCTGGTACTTGTCAACCGTCACCGCCACCTCGTCGAAGTCCGCGTCCATCAGACCGTGCCCGATGTAAAAAACCGAAATCGGATTGATGTGCCCGCCCGTCGAGTACAGGTCGCCATGCTTTACCGGCAACGGGCCGAACAAGTTCCAAAAGCCGAACCACATGAACCGAAGCCGTGAATTGATGTTCAGGATGTTCGGTGTGGTGACCACGATGAGCCCGCCCGGCTTGATGACCCGGCTGATTTCACGAAGCACCTCGCGATTGTGCTCCAGGTGTTCAATCACCTCCGTCATCGTCACCACATCGAAATGATTGTCCGGGTAGGGGAGTCCCTGCGTGTTCAAATCGACGATATCGACCTTCTGCCCCGGCCGTTTCATCAACTTGTCGGTGTAATCAACGGCCGAGGCAGTGAATCCAAACTTCTCCTCCAACAAGCCGATCAGCTGGCCGGGTCCCGCCCCGATGTCGAGGAGGGTCTTGAAGGAGACCCGTTGCGGACAGCGGTCGATGACGTCGGCTACGCGCTCATAAATCTTGTTGGTACTCATGATTCGTTCGTCGGATGCTGGCGAATGGAGTCCAGCCATGCGAGCGATTAGTCAAATCAAGGCCGCAAGCTTTCAGGCTTGAACCGCCGGTCATGGAAGCGGTTCACTCCGGTCCAAGAATGGCGCGTACTTCTGGTAATCCACTTCGATTTCTCGCCCGCTGGCGACGTAGTTTGCAAAAGCGGTATTTCTGGCGCGAGCACCTTGCGGAAGCGATCGCCGACATGCAGCGGCTGACGCGTGAGATGCCGACGACGGAAATGATGATCTCTCTCGCGTATCTGTGGCGGGGCAAAGGATTTTACGAATCGCTCCGGCTGCGCCAAAACATGTTGGAGATCCTGGCGCTCACCAATGCGGTGAAGGCACATGGACCGAAGCGGGTGTGTGAGATCGGCACGTTTCGGGGGGGGACGCTGTTCATCTGGTGCCGCGTGGTGGATCCCGAGGCGAGAATCTTCAGC
>JADHOF010000094.1 GCA_016779125.1 Verrucomicrobiia bacterium
CGCCGCGACGGTTGAAATTGGAAACAATGATTTGAACGAGGCTCCCTACGATTTTGCCATCGAAGGGACGGGGACCGGGCCGGACATCGAGGTGACAGGCAACGGGCAGATCATCCCCGACAACTTGCTGACGACATCGGCGGCAAATTTTACCGACTACGGTAACGTGCTGGTGGGGGCGGCGAAAACGAATCGCTTCGCCATCACCAATGCGGGGAGCGGGCTGCTCGCGCTTACTTTGCCGGTTTTGATCGATGGATTGGACGCCACCAATTTTACCGTTGTGCGGCAGCCGGGAACCAATTCGTTGGCCTCGGGGGACAGCACGGTTTTCGACGTCGCCTTCGCTCCGACCGCCGGGGGAAGCCGGTTGGCCAGAGTCGTGATCGCGAGTTTGGATTCGGATGAAAATCCGTATGACTTTGTTGTGAGTGGACAGGGGGACGGACCGGAGATCGCGGTCTACGGGAACTCGTTGAGCATTACCAATCTCGATTCGACTCCGACCGTGACGGATGGCACCGCTTTCGGCGGGGCGGATCTGTTGTCCGGGTTTGTTGTCCGGCAATTCACGATTACGAATGCGGGCACGCGCAACCTCAATCTGAGCTTGCCTGTCACGATCACGGGAGATGGGGCCGCCGATTTCACGATATTGGCAAACCCAAGCGCGGTCATTTCGAACGGGCAGGCCTCCGTGTTTTCGGTTCGTTTCGATCCCGTTTTGGCCGGCACGCGCACCGCCACGATCAATCTGGTTTCCGACGATTTTGACGAGGGGAATTTCAGCTTCGACGTCAATGGTTACGGGATCGTCATTCCGCCCACGATCTCGATCCAGCCCTCGTCGAAGAATGTCAACGCGCTCGCGGACACCAGCCTCTTTGTGGCCGCAAACGGAACGGAACCGCTGACTTATCGGTGGTATCGAAACGGTGTGCTGGTCGAAGGTGCTTTCGAGCCGACACTGGCGTTAAACGATGTGACTGCGCTGGAAGACGGTGCCTATTTCGTCACGATCAGCAACACGGCGGGCGTGGTGCAAAGCTCGACAGTGCAGGTGACCGTCAATCTGCTGCCGACGGCCGTGAACTGGGCCGCGCCCGCGCCGGTCGTGTATGGAACCGTGCTGGGGCCGGCAATTCTCAACGCGACGGCGACCGCCCCGGGCACGATCACGTATTCCCCCGCCTCTGGAAGCGTTCCCTCGGCCGGTGTTCTTTCCATTGATGCCAGCTTCACACCTTCCAATCCAAACGTGTATCGGAGTTCTACCGCGCAGGTCAGCCTTACGGTCAACAGGGCTCCTCTGACAATCACGGCCGACGACAAGCAACGGCTGTTTCAGGATACCGACCCGCCATTCACTTTCACCTTTACCGGCTTTGTCGCCGGCGATTCCGTCGCCTCGCTGGATTCCGCCGCCACGGCCACATCCACGGTTGTTCCCAATTCGCCGGCCGGGACTTATCCAATCATCCCGGGGGGCGCGAGTTCCGCCAATTACGACATCTCTTTCGTCAACGGGACGTTTCGGGTGTTCAATTCAGCGGTGGCGATTGTTGATCAACCGGTGGGGGTGAGCGTTGATGCTTTTGAAACAGTGACATTGACCGTGTTTGCCACCGGCACGGAACCATTGAACTACGACTGGCAAAAAGATGGTGCGAGTCTGGGGGCTCCGAATTCGCCAACCTTGACCCTTTCCGGTGTGACTGTTCCAGAAGCGGGGCAGTATCGGGTGGTCGTGTCCAACGCAGATCCGTCTTCCGCCACGAGCGCGGCGGTGACCGTGACCGTGAACAAGCTGACGCCTGTTGTCACATGGGTGACCCCGGCCCCTGTCCGTTACGGAACGGCCCTCGGCGTCGGACAGTTCAGTGCCGCCGCCGACGTGGGAGGCACGTTCGTCTATAATCCCGCCGGCAATCCCGTGCTTGCATCGGGATCACACACCTTGGGTGCGGATTTCACCCCGACGGACGCAATCAACTACAACACGGTTTCCGCTTCGGTGAATCTGACGGTCACGAACGCCCCGTTGACGATTCGGGCTGAGAACAAATCGCGCGAATACCTTCTGCCGGATCCGGCTTTCACGGTGACGTACTCCGGATTCGTCGATGATGACACCTTGGCCGATGTGATCACTCCGCCGACCATCCAAACGAGCGCGACGGGGCCGGCCATTCCGGGGACCTATCCGATTACCGCCTCCGGTGCGGTTGTTCCGAATTACGATGTCACCTACATCGACGGGGTTCTCACCGTGTTTGCAACGGCACCGACGGTTACAGTCGATCCGGTGGGCGCGGCGGTGATTGTCGGCGATGCGGCCGGCTTTTCGGTGAGCGCTTCCGGCACCTCTCCTCTGAGCTATCAGTGGCGGCGGGACGGCATCAACGTGCCGGTTGGTGGTTTGGCTTTTTCTGGAACGGACACCTTTTCGATTCCATCGACCGTGGCGGGTGACGCGGGCGCGTATCAGGTCGTGATCACGAACTGGGGCGGATCAGTCACCAGCGCGGTCGCGAATCTGATCGTCCGGGTTCCGCCGACCATCACGCAGCAGCCGATTGGTCAAACGGTGCAGGCGGGAGCGACCGTGTCGCTGACGGTCGGCGTTCAGGGGACGATCCCGCTGAACTACCAGTGGCGTAAGGGAGGCGTTGATATCGCGGGGCAAAACAACGCTGTGCTGACCTTGTCCAATGTCTCCAGTGCGGACGCTGGAAACTACAGTGTTCAGATCACCAACGCGGCGGGGCAGGTGATCAGTCAGGATGCCGTTGTTGATGTCAATCTGCAGGTGTCGGCAGTTTCGTGGTCCAGTCCGGCCTCCATCGTTTACGGGACCGCCCTCAGCGCGGCGCAGCTCAACGCGGTGGCGAGTGTTCCGGGTGCGATTGTGTATGACCCGCCGGCTGGTAGCTTTCTTAATGCTGGTAACCACCTATTGACGGCGACCTTTACCCCCGCTGACACGGGGCGATACGAATCGAAAACGGTCAATGTGTCACTGACGGTCTCTCCCGCTCCGCTCACGATCACCGCAGACAACAAAACGCGGGAAATCACCTTTGCGAACTCTCCGTTTACGTTCAGTTATTCCGGTTTTGTAAACGGGGACACCGACTCTCAGTTGAGTACAGGCGCTTCGGCTTCCACCTCCGCGAACACGGCGAGTCCGGTTGGAGTGTATGCGATTGTTCCCAGCGGGGCTTCGTCCTCCGATTACGCGATCAGCTATGTGAACGGCACACTCACGGTGATCGCCAATCCGCCGGTCGTCACGCTGCAGCCGCTTTCCTCCGTCGTGAACGCAGGAGGCGACGCGAGCTTTACAGTGGCCGCGACCGGCAGTCCGACATTGGCCTATCAGTGGAAGCGCAATGGAACGGACCTGCCGGGCGCGAATTCGCCGACCTTGAATCTCACCGGTGTGCAGGCGGTGGACGATGCGTTTTACACGGTGGTGGTGTCGAATCCCGCAGGCTCAGTTTCCAGCAGCTCCGTGCGTCTCGATGTTGTGGAGCCGACGATCCTGACTTGGAGTGATCCGTCCTCGATCAGCTACGGGACCGGTCTGTCTCTTGCGCAGTTGAACGCGACTGCCTCCGCGCCGGGAACCTTCGTTTACACACCACCTCTGGCCAGCGTATTGGAAGTGGGGTCCACGACGTTGAACGTCAGTTTCACGCCCGATGATCCGGTGAGTTTTCAGCCCGCTACCAAGAGCGTCAATCTGGTGGTGACCCCCGCGCCGCTGACGGTGACGGCGAAGGATCTGTCCCGGGAATTTGGTGCTGCGAATCCTCCGTTGATCGCCTTGTACGGTGGCTTCGTAAACGGGGACGACAGTTCGGATCTCACGACGCAACCTTCACTTTCGACCACCGCAGATCCTTCCAGTTTGCCGGGAACGTTCCCGATCACGATTAGCGGCGCCGCTGCCGCGAACTATGCGATCTCGCATGTCAACGGCACCTTGACCGTGTTTGCAAATTCTCCGTCGATCGGAACGCCTCCGGCCTCGCTGACAGTCACCAACGGGGATCCGATAAGTCTCTCGGTTACGGCCAGCGGAACGAGTCCTCTGACGTATCAATGGCGCAAGAACGGAACGGATCTGCCGGGAGAAACCGCGGCTACGCTCGTGATCACCACGGCGCAGACTTCCGACGCGGGCAGCTATGATGTGGTGGTGTCAAACGTCGTAGGAAGTGCCACAAGCCCGGTCGCTGCGGTTGCCGTCGTGGTGCCGCCGTCGATTCAGACCCAGCCGGTCGGTCAGACTTTCGACGCATTTTCGGATGTGACCTTTTCCGTGGCGGCGGCGGGCACCGCTCCGTTCGGTTACCAGTGGTTCAAGAACGGACAGCCGATCGCGAACGCGACCGGCCCGTCGCTTCAATTGACCTCGGTGACTGCGGAGGACATCGCCAGCTACCGGGTCAGCATCACCAATGTCGCGGGTTTTGTGGATAGCGCCGACGTGACGCTTTCTGTGAACAAGCTCTCGACACCTCCCACGTGGCCGACTCCGGCCACGATCGTTTACGGAACGGCGCTTGGTTCGGCGCAACTGAACGCGATCCCCCCCGCCGCAGGCACACTTACCTACAATCCGCCCGCCGGCACCTTGTTGGTGAGCGGGACACATACCCTCACGGTCAACTTTGTCCCGGACGATATGGACAACTACCTGCCGTCTAGCACGACGGTGTCGATCGATGTGGACAAGGCTCCGCTCTCGGTGGTTGCCGACAATATCAGTCGTGAATTCAGCGCGCCGAATCCGCCGCTGACGATCAGCTACTCCGGATTTGTTGGGGCTGATGACGCCAGCGTGTTGACTTCCGCACCGACGATTTCGACGACGGCGGATGCCGCGAGTCTGCCGGCCGATTATCCGATCACCGTTTCCGGTGCGGCGGCGACACATTATGTGGTGACGCATGTTGGCGGCACGATGACCGTGTTTGCCAATCCGCCCTCGATCACATTGCAGCCCGCTGACGTGCTGACGACGAACGGTGTCGCCGCGCTTCTGTCCGTTGGAGTTGCCGGCACGTCTCCCGTGAGCGTCCAGTGGCGTCACGAGGGGACCAACCTCGCCGGCGAGGTTTCGGCCAATCTGAACATTGCCGCTGTTGACGCGGCCTTGCATGGGGGGCGCTACGACGTGGTCCTGTCGAACCTTGCCGGTGTCGTTACCAGTGCCGTTGCAAACCTCACGATTCTGGTCGCTCCGGGAATTGTCCAGCAGCCGGTTGACGTATCCGCGAACGCGCTCAGTGACGGTGGTTTTTCTGTGGTTGCCTCGGGTACGGCACCGCTTGTCTACGAGTGGCGGAAGGATGGAATTATCCTGGCTGGAAAAACGAACGCCATATTGGACCTTCAGTCTGTCACCACGAACCAGGCTGGAGTCTACACGGTCACAGTTACCAACGCGGCGGGATCGGTGACGAGTTCCGCTGCGAGTCTGGTCGTCAACCAATTGGCCTCGCCGCTGGCCTGGACACAGCCCGCCGCGATCACCTACGGCGCGGGTTTAAGCGTGAACGAGCTCAGCGCTTCGGCGGGAATCGCCGGGACCTATGCTTACACGCCACCGTTGGGGACTGTGTTGGATGCCGGTACGCGGCAGTTGTCCGTCGTCTTCACACCCGCCGATCCGGTGAATTACCTGCCGGGGAGCGCGAGTGTTTCCATCCAGGTGCAGCCGGCTCCGTTGTCGGTCATTGCGGATAACAAGTCCCGGGAGTATGGGGCCGCGAATCCGGCCTTTTCGTTCAGCTATTCCGGTTTTGTGAACGGTGACGGGCCGGCCTCGCTTTCCAGTCAAGCAAGCGCCACGACGGTTGCTGACACGGCGAGCCTCCTGGGGGATTACCCGATCGTACCGACAGGTGCCTCCGGGGCCAACTATGCCGTGTCCCATGTGAACGGCACACTGACAGTTTTCGGAAATCGCCCGAAGGTGACCCAGCATCCGCTCAGCGTGATCGGAATCGCGGGCAGCAACGTTTCGTTCACGAATATCGCCATCGGAACCGCGCCCTTGGGGTACCAGTGGCGACAAAACGGACAATCGGTGCCGAACGCGACGAACGCGGTGCTGACGATCACAAACGTGACGTTGGCGCACGAGGGTGGTTACGACGTGGTTGTGTCAAACATCGCGGGTTCGGTGAGCAGCTTCGCGGCTGTATTGGTGGTGCAGTTGCCGCCCTCTTTGGTGGTGTCTCCTCAGTCCGCCTCTGTCGCCGCCGGAGAATCCGTGGTCTTTACTTCTGCGGCTGTCGGCACGGGTCCGATCGCCTATCAATGGAAGAAGGGGGCGGTCGATCTCCCAGGGGAGACTAATTCGACCCTGATCATCCCGTCGGTCCGAACGATCGACATTGGAAGCTATTCCGTCACCGTCACCAACGTGGCTGGTTCCGTGAGCAGCGCCGGTGCCGATCTGGATGTCACGGTTCAACCGAAGATTGTTCAACAGCCTGCGAACCTTTCGGTGAATCCGGGGCAGACGGCTGCGTTGTCCGTGAGCGCCTTCGGACAGGCTCCGCTCGCCTACCAATGGATCAGAAACGGGCTGCCCGTTGCCGATGCCACGAACAGCGTCCTATTGATCGGCGCGGTTTCCGGCCCTGATCTCGGCTTGTATCGTGTCGTGGTTACAAACCTGTTCGGTGCCGCCTCGAGCGACGCGGCCTTGCTATCCATCAGCGGCCCGCCGCAAATTGTCACGCAGCCGACCAACCAGGTGGTCTTGCCCGGGGCGGATGTGGCCTTTGATGTCGTGGCGAGCGGGTCCCAACCGTTGAGCTACACCTGGTTCCACAACGGTCAGATCATGGCCGGTTTTGGGGGCCGAACACTGGAATTGACCAATGTTTCGGCCGCAGCCGCCGGGAGTTATCAGGTTTTTGTCGGGAACGGATTCGGTCTGGCGTTCAGCGAATTCGTGACGTTGACGCTGATCGAGACTCCGGTCATCACCCGACAGCCTGAGGACGTGCTGGCATCGACCGGGACTGTGGCGCTGTTGAGCGTCAATGCGGACAGCGCCGTTCCGGTTGCTTTCCAGTGGCGCAAGGACGGGTTGGATATCGGCGGTGAAACGAACGCCTCACTCTCGCTGACAAACCTGGCGACCGCTTCGTCCGGCGGTTTCGACGTGATCCTGACGAATATCGCTGGAAGCGCCACGAGCCGAGTGGCGACCGTGTTGGTGGCTATCCGGCCGGCCTTCACGACGGAGCCGATGTCCGCGACGCAGTTCATGGGGAGCCCGTTGATTCTGACGAGTGCAGTGAGCGGGACCGGTCCGATCTTCTATCAATGGAGGCGGAATGGCGTTCCCATTCCGAACGCCACCAACGCGGTCCATACCTTCCCGAACCTGGTGCGGACGGATGAGGCATCCTATTCCGTCTTCGCGAGCAACCTGGTCGGAACGGCGACAAGTTCAAACGCCTTGGTGCGGGTGGTGGCTCAGGCGACCTTGAGTTCGGATACGAGCACGAAATTGTCCAACGGCCGTTTCAGGCTTCATTTCGGAGATGCCAGCGGATCGGGATTGACCCAATCGGCCGCGTCCCGTTTCTCGGTCGAGGCGTCCGACAATCTCATCAATTGGTCCGTGATATCGACGAACGGATCTGGGCTGGTGATCACCAACGGGCAGTTCCGCTTCGAAGACATCGGGGCGATCACCAAGAAATTTAGATATTACCGCGTGCTGGAGCACTGAGAACGCGGTCATCCGAATTCGCGAAAACGCCCCCGTAACCGCGCCGGTTGCGGGGGCGTCTTTGCGTATGTGATTGCCGGGACCCCACGGGACGGCAAGATGGATCGAACCCGAAATGAAACGTCTCCCACTTACCCTGTTCAGCATTTCGACCGCGTTTTTCACAGCCGGCATCGCCGTGCGGGCTGAGGTTTCGCCCGAGCAAGAGAAGTTCTTCGAGGAAAAAATCCGGCCGGTCCTGGCCAAGCATTGCTTCAAGTGTCATTCCGACAAAGAGGACAAGCGCAAGGGCGGATTGGTGATGGACAGCAAGGCGGGGCTTCAGGCGGGCGGAAGCTCCGGCTACGTGATTCAGGCTGGAGATCCCGATGCCTCGCTTCTTTTTAATGCGATCTCCCGTGGGAATGAGGATACGGCCATGCCCCCGGATTATGCGCTTTCAGCCCGCGAGGTCGGGGATTTTGCGGCGTGGATCAAGATGGGCGCGCCGGATCCGAGAAAAGAGGAGGGGAGTGCGAGTGTTGTGAACTGGCGGAATCCAGATGTTGCCCGCGATTTCTGGTCCTTCCGACAACCTGTTGAATCGCCCCTTCCGGCGGTAAAGGACGCAGCCTGGCCGCGTTCTGAGATCGATCGTTTTGTTTTGGCCAAGATTGAGGAGCGGGGATTGCGAGTGGTCGCCGATGCAGACAAGGCGACTTTGGTTCGCCGCGCCTATTTCGATCTGTTGGGGCTGCCTCCGTCCCCTCGCACCGTGGAGAATTTCACCAAGAGCACGGATTCCTCGGCGTTCTCGAGGCTTGTCGACCTTCTGATGGAGTCGGAATCGTTCGGCGAGAAATGGGGAAGGCAATGGTTGGATGTCGCCCGCTACGCGGAATCGACGGGCAAGGAGGTGAATATCACGTTCCCGCACGCCTGGCGCTATCGGGACTACGTGATCAAATCCTTCAATCAGGACAAGCCCTATGATCGGTTCATTCAGGAGCAGGTTGCCGGGGATCTTCTCTACGCCGAAAGCAATGTGGAAAAGGCGGATTTGCTGGTGGCTACGGGCTTTCTGGCCATGGGGCCCAAGTCGATGAATGAAATGAACCGCGTGCAGTTTCAGATGGATCTCGTTGATGAGCAGATCGACACGCTTTCACAGGCGATCCTGGGAGTCACCGTGGCTTGCGCCCGCTGTCATGACCACAAGTTCGACCCGATCTCCCAGCGGGAATACTACGCCATGGCGGGAATTTTCCTCAGCACGGACACCTACTACGGGACCGTGTCCCAGCAGGGCAATCGACGAGCGTCGGAACTGATTCCCCTCCCGATCAAGGAACAGGCATTCGCGGGGCGAAAGATGACCGCGTTCGAGCGACGTCGGCTTGAGCAATCATTGGAAGACTCCCTGGCGGAACGGTCCAAGCTCTTCGCGGAAGTTCGCAACGCGCGGAACAGAGGTGGCGCAGGTATGGATCAGGCCGAGACCCGGCAGACGCTGCTTCGTTTGAACGGCCGGATCGCGATGGCGGAGAATCGCTTGGACTCGGTCGACAAGGATGGCAACCCTTTGGCTTTTGCCATGGGAGTCAAGGATAGCCAGCGGGTCACAAACGCGCGCGTGCTCGATCGAGGTGAGGTCGACAGCCCGAAAGAATTCATTCAGCGAGGATTCGTCAGCGTAATCAGCGGCGATCAGCCTCCCCGGATTCCCAACAGTCGCAGCGGTCGCAAGGAATTGGCGGAATGGCTGACGGCCGACGACAACCCCTTGTTCGCCCGTGTCATGGTCAATCGCATCTGGAGTTGGCTGATGGGTCGGGGGATCGTGGAGACTGTCGACAACTTTGGAGTAAACGGGCAACGACCGTCGCATCCCGAGCTTCTCGACTGGCTGGCGATTCGATTCAAGTCCAACGGTTATTCAGTCAAGAAGACGATCAAGGACATCATGCTCAGCCGTGCATATCAGCTTGCCTCCACCTTCGACGCCCGGAACTTCGACAAGGATCCGGGGAATATCCATTACTGGAGGAAATCCCAACGGCGGCTTCAGGCCGAGGAGATCCGGGACGCGATTCTGGCGGTGAGCGGTGAGCTGAGGTTTGATGCGCCGAGAGGTTCGGAAGTGTCCTATAAAGGCGATGGCATCGTGGGGCGCGGTCCCGCCGCGATCACGGAGAATGACGTGTTGGGTGAGAGTCTCGGAAGCTACCGGTCGATTTATCTCCCCGTCGTGAGAGATGTCCTTCCCGAGATCTTCAATGTCTTCGACTACGCCGACGCCAGCTTGGTCAGCGGTCGACGTGACACGACCATCGTTCCGGGGCAGGCGTTGTTTTTTATGAACAGCCCGTTTGTCCTCCGTCAGTCCGCCAAGACGGCGGACCGTGTGCTCGCTGAAAAGGAGACGGGCGGCGAGCGAATTCACCACCTTTACATGCTGACCTTGGGGCGGGCTCCGACCGCATCCGAGATCGGGATCGCTCAGCGCTATTTTGAGGAGTTTCCGGGTGTCGCCGGCGGTGCCGGCAAACGGGCTGCCCTGGACACCTTTTGCCAGTCGCTGTTTGCCTGCGCGGAATTTCGGCACGTCAATTGATCTACCCATCTTAAGGATTCCATCATGAACCAATCCTCTTTTCTACCGAGTCGGCGAGACATGTTGAAGGGCTGCTCGGCCGGTTTTGGCTGGCTGGCGTTCCAGGCCTTGTCCACGCAGCTGTCGGCGGCGGAGCAAAATCCGCTCGCCGCGAAAGCGCCCCATTTCGCGCCACGTGCCAAGCGAGTCATCTTCCTCTGCATGCGCGGTGCGCCGTCCCACGTGGACACCTTCGATTACAAACCGGATCTGAAGCGTGACACCGGGAAAATCGGCAAGGGGCGTCGGGGCGAAAAACTTCTGGGGTCTCTCTGGGATTTTCAAAAACACGGCCAAAGCGGGCAGTGGATCTCGGAGCTTTTTCCCGGCGTGGCAAAACACGCCGACGATATTTGCATTCTCAACGGGATGCAGACGGACATCCCAAATCATCCCCAGGCGGTGGTTCAGATGCACACGGGGAACTTCCAGTTTGTCCGGCCCTCGCTCGGCGCGTGGACTCTCTATGGCCTCGGCACGGAGAACTCGAAATTGCCCGGCTTCATCACCATCGCCCCTCCGAACGGTGGCGGTGGCTCGCGCAACTACGGCAGCTCCTTTCTGCCGGCGATCTACCAGGGAACGCCGATTGGCAGGGAGCGTCAAAGGCTTGCCGAAGCCCGGCTGCCGAACATTGACAACCCTCAACTCGGCACGGACGCGCAGCGTCGGCAGCTTGATTTGATCCAGTCGCTGAATCATCAGAAACTGGAACGGGACCGCTCGAATCCTGCGGTGGAGGGAATTATCGAATCCTACGAGCTGGCATTTCGGATGCAGGCCGAGGTGCCCAAGGTGATGGACGTGTCCAGCGAACCGGGTCACATCCGGGAAATGTACGGGATCGGAGACCGCACGACGGGTGCCTTTGGTGCGCAGTGCCTTTTGGCCCGACGGTTCGTGGAGGCCGGGGTGCGATTCGTCGAGGTGTCCCACTCCAACTGGGATCAGCATCGCAATCTCGAAGCGGCGCTTTCCGCCAATTGTGATCAGACAGACGGGCCGATCGCTGCGTTGTTGCAGGACTTGAAGCAGCGCGATCTGCTAAAGGACACCCTTGTGATGTGGGGTGGCGAATTCGGGCGCACGCCCCACGCGCAGAATGGGAACGGGCGGGATCACAACAACAAAGGCTTCACCATGTGGATGGCGGGCGGCGGCGTGAAAGGAGGGCTGACCTACGGAATGACCGATGAGTACGGTTACGAGGCCGTGGAGAACAAGGTCCATATTCACGATTGGCACGCGACGATCCTTCACCTGATGGGGCTGAATCACGAGAGACTCACCTACCGTTGGGCGGGGCGCGACTTCCGGTTGACGGATGTTCACGGCAATGTGGTGCGCGACATCATTTCTTAACCTGTCATGCACCCTGTTTCACTTTTTTTCGCGGTGGTCATTCTCGGCACCGGTCTTCACGCAACTCCGGTAAGGCAAGGCCCCAAGGTTTTGGACGTGAGGGCAGCCGGTGTCGGACGTTTGATCGACGATGTTTCGTTCACGGATCTCGATGGCCGGGCAGGGCGACTCAGTGACTACCGCAACAAAAAGGCCGTTGTGATCGCGCTGACGGGTGTCGGGTGCCCGGTGACCCGGAAGTATGCCCCCGTTCTGGCCGGATTGGAGGACCACTACGCGAAGCAGGACGTCGTCTTTTTGTATGTGAATCCAATCCTTTCCGACGACATGGCCGAGCAGAAGACCTTCGCTTCGGAGCTGGGGATCGACGGCCCGGTTGTCGCTGATTCCAGGCAGGCGTTTTCACGCGCGCTCCAGCCGACGACCACGACTGAAGTGTTTGTGCTGGACGCCGCACGCACCCTTGTCTATCGGGGCGCGGTGAGTGATCAGTTCGGAATCGGCTACGCCCACGACAAAGCGAAGAACGACTATTTGCGTGATGCCTTGGAATCGGTTCTCGATGGAAGGCGTCCCCGAGTGGCTGCGACCTGGGCGCCCGGGTGCGCGCTGGATTCCGTTCATCCGGACAAGGCGAAGGTGGGGGTTGTCACGTATCATAATCGTGTTTCCCGGATCCTTCAGGCGAACTGTCTCGAATGTCATCGCAAGGGCGGGGTGGGGCCGTTCAGCCTGGAAACCTATCAGGATGTCTGCGGCAATGCCGCGATGATCCGCAGCGTGGTTGCGGACCGTCTGATGCCGCCGTGGTTTGCGGCACCAGCCCACGACGGGGAGGCGTCTCCGTGGGCAAATGATCGCTCGCTGTCGGCCGAGGACAAAGCCGACTTGTTGGCTTGGCTGGCCGGTGGTCGCCCGGAAGGCGATCCATCTCTCGCCCCCCTGCCACCGGAGTTTCCGAAAGGCTGGTTGGTGGGCGAACCGGATCATGTGTTCGAGCTTCCCAGAGCGGTTGAAGTGAAGGCGACGGGCCAGATGCCTTATGTGAACCTGTTTGTGGAGACATCTTTTGCGGAAGATCGCTGGATCGGCGCGACGGAGATTCGACCCGCGATTCCCGCAGTGGTGCATCACGTGCTGGTGTATGTGATACCGGCCGGGGAGGGGGGGGCGGGAAAGCGCCGGGCGCAAGGGCGGGAAGAGAGCGGCTTTCTCGCCGCCTACGTGCCGGGAAACAGTTTTGAAATCTTCGATCCGGGATTCGGCAAGAAGCTACCCGCCGGCGCGACCTTGCATTTCCAAATGCATTACACGCCCAATGGGCGCGCCGTGCTGGATAGAACCCGTCTCGGCGTGAAGTTTTTGGAGGAACCGCCCGCCGACGAGATCACGGTTGCGGGGATTGCGGATCACCGGATCAGCAGTCCCCCGCACGCTTCAAACTATTCATCCTCCAAGACCTTGAGTGTGCCGGGGGATGTCTTTCTGACGGGATTCTTGCCCCACATGCATTTGCGCGGAAAGGCGTTTCGATATG
>JADHOF010000095.1 GCA_016779125.1 Verrucomicrobiia bacterium
TCCCAACCCAACCTCGTGTTCATCATGGCCGACGATCTCGGCTGGGCCGATGTCGCGTTTCACGGCGGCAACGCCCCGACGCCCCATCTCGACCGTCTGGCCAGGCAAGGCCTTGAACTGGCGCAACATTATGTCGCGCCGGTGTGCAGCCCGACACGAACGGGTTTGTTGACCGGTCGCTGCTGGAGCCGATTCGGCATCACCACACCGGTGAACACACGGGCGCTTCCATGGAAAACGATGACCCTGGCCAAGGCCCTGGGTTCATCTGGTTACGACACCTGCCTGATCGGCAAATGGCATCTCGGCTCGAAGCCCGAATGGGCGCCGAACAAATACGGCTTCGACCATTCCTACGGTTCGCTGGCGGGTGGTGTCAGTCCGTGGAATCATCATTACAAGAAGGGCGACTATACGGTCACGTGGCATCGCAACGGAACGCTTTTGGAGGAGCCGGGACACGTGACGGATCTTCTCACGGACGAAGCCGTCAAGTGGATCCAGGGCCGGGGCGACGCCCCTTTCTTTCTCTACGTGCCGTTCACGGCCGTGCACCTGCCCTTGAAGGAGCCCTCCGCGTGGCTTGCGAAAGTGCCCTCATCCATCACCGGCGAAGTGGCCCGACACTACGCCGCGAGCGTGATGCATCTGGACGATTCCGTCGGGCGGATTCTCCGGGCGCTCGAAGATTCCGGGCATCGAGAGAACACGCTGCTCGTGTTCACCAGCGACAACGGCGGCAGCACGGCCGAGAACAACGACCTGAAGTATCCCGACGACAACTGCCCCAACGGCAGGCTGACCGGAAACAACCTGCCTCTGCGCGGGCAAAAGGGTGACGTGTATGAAGGCGGCACGCGCGTTCCCACCCTCGTTTCCTGGCCCGGCCGGATCCCGGCCGGCCGGCAATCGACACCGGTTCAGATCACCGACTGGATGCCGACCTTCTGCGGTCTCGCCGGATACAAGTCGGACTCCGATCTGAAATGGGACGGGCAGGACCTCGCTCCGCTGCTGCTTGACGGAACACCGCTCGCCGACCGCCCGATCTACACAAGCGGTCCGGGCTTTCGAGCCGTCTCCCTGCGCCACGGTGACTGGAAACTGGTCGTCAGCGGCAAAGAGCCGAAACAGAACGTGGAGCTTTTTGACATCGCGCGCGATCCGTCTGAGCGGACAAATCTCGCAAAAAGCGAACCCGGCAAGGTCGAGGAAATGAAGCGGCGGCTGTCCGTCGCCTCCAAATCCGATCGCGATGCGATCGTGACCAATGGGAACTGACACCGCCGGGCCCGCCTGCCATTCGCGCGGAGCATTGGCCGCGAATCCGAGCCGAGTGCCTTAAAACACGTGCCGGCTTGAACGGTACGCTTCGAATCCGTAACCTCCGCGCGTTTTTGCCAATTCTAACCATTCAGCAGACATCTATAGCATGAGCGTACTCGTCGTCGGTTCCACCGCGTTGGACTCCATCAAAACCCCCAAAGCGGAGAACCCGAGACTACTCGGCGGGTCCGCCAGTCACGCGGCCGTGGCCGCCAGTTTCTTCGCGCCCACCAAACTCGTCGGCGTGGTCGGCAAGGACTTCCCGAAACGGTACATCCAGCTCTACGAAAAGCACGGACTCGACCTCGAAGGCCTGCAGATCCAGGACGGCAAGACCTTCCACTGGTCCGGTGAATACGAGGTGAACATGAACAACCGCCAGACGCTCGCGACCGAGCTGGGCGTGTTCGAGCATTTCACGCCGCATTTGCCGGAGGCCTACAAGGACACCCCCTTTGTCCTGCTGGCGAACATCGCCCCCGCACTGCAGCACCATGTGCTGGACCAGATGCGGAAGCCGAAATTCGTGGTCGCGGACACGATGGATCTCTGGCTCAACATCGCGCTCGCGGATCTCGTGAGCCTCATCAAACGCGTTGACCTCTTCGTGCTGAACGACAGCGAGGCGCATCAGCTCACGGGGGAGGACAACGTGTTCGCCGCCTTGAAGAAGCTGCACAAGATGGGCCCCCGCTACGTCATCATCAAGAAGGGCTCGCACGGCTCGATCCTGTCGGGCCCGGACGGCAATTTCATCTGCCCCGCCTATCCGCTGCACAAGGTCGTCGATCCCACCGGCGCCGGGGACAGCTTCGTCGGCGGCCTCATCGGCTATCTCGCCAAGACCAAGGGTGAAATCGACAAGAACCTGCGCAAGGCCATGGTCTACGGAAGCGTCACCGCGAGTTTCTGCTGCGAAGGTTTCGGGCTGAAGAAGACCACGCTCGCCAGCCGCGAGGCCATCAACGCCCGCGTGAAGGAACTGAAGGAACTTACCCGGTTCTGATCAAAGTTCCCGCCTCTCCGCGTGAGCCCAACCGAATCCCCTCCGATTTCCGGCACGACGCGCTTTTGCGCGGTCTACGGCCATCCGGTGAAGCACTCCGCGTCGCCCGCCATGCAGAATGCGGGGATCGCGGCGCTGGGTCTGGACTGGCGATATCTGGCGGCGGACGTCGAAGCGGCGAGGCTGCGCGAAGCCGTCGACGGGGCCGCCGCCATGAAATTCATCGGGGTGAACCTCACCGTGCCGCACAAGCTGCTGGCCATGGAGTTTGTGGAGGAACTGGATGAAACGGCCCGGGTCTGGGGCGCGGTGAACACGATCCGCTTTGAAGGCCGTCTCGACGAGGGGTGGACCCCTCTGGCTCGTCTGCCCATCGACTACGAGGGTCCGGTCCGCACCCACGGATTCAATACCGACGCGGACGCCATCATCCGATCCCTCAACGAGGACCTCGGAATCGATCCGCGCGGGGCCCGGGTCGTGCTCCTGGGGGCCGGCGGCGCGGGGCGCGTTGCTGCGCTGCGACTGGCGGCGGAAGGGGTCGGCGAACTCTTCCTGGTGAACCGCACGGTCGAAAAGGCGGAATCCGTCCGCGCCGAGATCGGGGAGCGTTATCCGGCCGTGAACTGCCATGTCGGCTATCCAAAGGAACGCCACGCCGACCTGCTCCTGAACGCGACCTCCTTCGGACTGCGGCCGGAAGACGGATCTCCTCTGGACGAAGACGCCTTCCCGATCGACGGCGCGTCCCGCGTGTACGACATGATTTACCGACCCGCCGAGACTCCCTTTCTGAAACGCGCCCGGGAAGCCGGTGTTCGAACAGCGAACGGATTGGGAATGTTGTTGTATCAGGGCGTCAAAGCCCTTGAAATCTGGAGCGGCCGCCCCGCTCCCGTTGAAACCATGCGCGCCGCGCTCCAGGCCAATGTCTACGGACCCACAGATTAATCCTTACGCGGCCCTGCCGTTTCATTTCTGGACGGCGACCTTCTTCGCCTTCGGATCCATTGTCGGCAGTTTCCTGAACGTCTGCATTCATCGCCTGCCCCGCGATTTGAGCGTCGTGCATCCGCCGTCGCACTGTCCCACCTGCAAGTACCAGATCCCCTGGTTTCTCAACATCCCGATCCTGACCTGGCTGATGATCGGCGGGCGATGCTCGAACTGTCAGTCCAAGATCTCGCCCCGTTACCTGCTGGTCGAGCTGCTCACCGGAGTGCTGTTCGCGACCTGCTGGATTGCTTTCGGCAAAATCTCGGTCGGGCTCAGCATCGCCTACGCCATCGTGCTGGCCGGCTTCATTGCGGCCACATTCACGGACTTCGAGCACTTCATCATTCCCAACGAGATCACCTTCACAGGCATGATTCTCGGCTTGATCGCCTCGGCGGCCCTGCCCGTCCTGCACGGGGCGGACACCTGGCTGGAAGGCCTCAAGCATGGCGCGATCGGACTCGCCGCCGGCGCGGGGATCGTTTACGCGGTGCTGCGTTTCGGGAAACTCATGTTCGGCCGCTATCATGTCGATTTCGAGCAGGGGAAACGGATGATCTTCACCGAAAACGATCTGATACTTCCGACCGGTCCCGTGCCCTACGGGGAATTCTTTTTTCGCAAATCCGACTACATCCGTTTCCACGCCGACCGTCTTGAGATGGTCGATCGCTGTTTTCAGGACGTGGACGTCGAGGTCTCGTCCCACCTGCTTCGGATTGGGGACGAGGAGTTTGATCCCGAGCCGATCAAATACATGTGCGCGACCACGTCGACCGTGCAGCTGCCGCGTGAGGCGATGGGCCTGGGCGACGTGAAGTTCATGGGTGCGATCGGCGCCTTTTTGGGCTGGAAGGCGGTGGTGTTTTCCCTGATCGGAAGCTCCCTCGTCGGTGCGCTCGTCGGTATCGGCCTCATCGCCATGGGCAAACGCGACTGGTCGAGCCGCCTTCCCTACGGGCCCTACATCGCGCTGGCCGCCACGATCTGGATCTTCTACAGCCAGCCGATCCTTGCCCGTTTCGTCCCGTAGGGAAACGCGGGCGAATTCAACGGCGCGTTTTTCATGAAGAAGGAATTGGCGCATGCGTGGATCAAGCACGAACAACACGTCTCCGCCGGACAGGGCTCGCGGAGTAGCGGCGCTGCTGGTGTCGGCATTGCTCATCGCCGGGATCGTCGGCCTGATATCGCGGCGCGGAACACCGCCTGACCCGCGACCCGCGGCGACGGTGCCCGCCCCGGATCCGCTCGCGGCGATGCGGCCGCTGGAGAAGCCGGCCGGCGGATTTGCGGGTTCCGAAAGTTGCCGGGAATGCCACGCCGAAAATCACGCAAGCTGGCATGCGAGCTATCATCGGACAATGACCCAGCCGGCCTCGCCGGAGTCAATCCTGGCCAGCTTCGACAACATCACTCTCGGTCTCGAAGGCACCAATGGCGTAAAGCGCTTCCATCTCAAACAGAACGACTCCTTTCGATGGGTGGAGTTTCTGTCCGATCACGAACTGCTGGCCGGTCCCGAAGGCGAGCCCGGAAGCTTTCCGGTGGTGATGACCACGGGTTCCCACCACATGCAGGCCTATTGGCTGTCGGTGGGACGGGACCGCACGATGGGTCTGCTCCCGGCCGTCTATCTGGTGGAAGATCAGCGATGGATCCCCCGACGTTCCGCGTTTTTGAAAGCGCCGAGAAACGATGTGTCGCTGGAGGCCGGCCGCTGGGACGCCGGCTGCATCCGTTGCCACGCGACCGGGGGAAGACCGCGCGTCATCCATGAAAGCGGAACAACCTATTTCAATTCGGAGGCGTCGGAGCTTGGCATCTCCTGCGAGGCATGCCACGGCGGGGGCGCGGAACACGTTCGCCTGCGCCGGGCCGCCCGGGACTCTGGCGACAGGCCGACCGAGGACCCCATCGTCAATCCGGATCATCTGAACGCGCGCCTGTCCTCGCAGGTCTGCGGAGCCTGCCACAGCGCGCTGATTTATCATGACGAATCGCATGTGCATGTGCCCGGTCAGACCCTGAACACCAACCTCGTCGAGATGATGGGGGTCAACGAACGAACCCGGGACTATTTGAAGACGTTTTATCCAAAAGGAGACCGGACCGGCGTGGATCAACTGGTTGAAATGAACCTCTACGGAATGTTCTGGCCGGACGGCCAAATGCGAGTCGTCGGCCGCGAGTACACGGGCATGCTCAAATCCGCTTGCCATTCCCGGGGAGAACTCTCCTGTGTCTCGTGCCACAAACTTCACAAGACATCGAAGGATCCGAGATCTCTCAAGGAATGGGCGGACGACCAGTTGCACGAGGGGATGCGGGGGGACTCCGCCTGCACCCAATGTCACTCACCCGAGAAGTTCGCCGCGATCAGGCACACCCACCACGCTGCCTCCTCGACCGGCAGCCGGTGCATGAACTGCCACATGCCGCACACCAGCTACGGTCTGCTCAAGGCGGCGCGCAGCCACACCATCTCCAGCCCGGGCGTCACCGAAACACTGACCGCGCAACGGCCCAACGCGTGCAACCTGTGCCACCTCGACAAGACGCTGTCCTGGACCGCCGGGCATCTGGAGGAGTGGTACGACATCAAGGCTCCGGCGCTGCCCGCTCCGTGGATCGACACCTCCGCAGCAGTGATCGCGGCCCTGCGCGGCGACGCGAGCGTGCGGGCACTGCTGGCCTGGCACCTCGGTTGGGAACCCGCAGTCAAGGCGTCTGGAGGCCCCTCTTGGATACCGCCGCTGTTGACCGTGCTGATGGACGATCCCTACGACGCGATCCGCTACATCGCCGGCCGCTCCTTGGGGCAGATCGACGGCTATCAGGATGTCCGCTTTGATTTCATTGCTCCGCCGCCGATCCGGGCTGAAGGAATCCGACTCACGCTGGAGCGCTGGCGGACCTTGGCTCCGCCCGGAAACGGAAATCACACCGGCACGCTGATCCGGCCTGACGGGGAAGTTGATCATGCGCTGGTTGAGGCACTTCTCGCGAGGCGCGACAATCGCCCCGTCTCCATTCACGAATGAGCACGGTGCCCGATCCGGCATCCTGTTTGAACGAATAGCGCGCGTCCCGAACGCGTCCATGAACCCCATGAAATCCGCTTCCGCGATCGCGACCGTCCTGTTCGCCCTGATGCTGTCCACCTCCGCCTCATCGGCAGCCGTGAACGCCTTGACCGAAGAGCAGGTCGGCAAGGGCTGGCGTCTTCTGTTCAACGGCAAGAATCTCGACGGATGGCGGCCCTACAAGAAGGAGGCCAAGATCGGCGACGCGTGGCGGATCGAGGATGGCATTCTGACGAAAACCTCAGGCGAGCGGGGCGGGGACATCATGACCGTGGAGACCTTCGGGGATTTTGATCTCAACTGGGAGTGGAAGATTCCCGAAGGGGCCAACAACGGCATCAAGTATTTCATCACCGAGGAGCGCAACGCCGTGATCGGACACGAGTATCAGATGCTGGATGACGCCAAGTTTCAGAAACTCAAGCCGAAGAGCCTGACCGCGAGCTTTTACAATGTCCTGCCGGCGGCGGCGGACAAGCCGGTGTTGCCGGCGGGAGCGTGGAACCATTCCCGGATCTTCGTGCTGGGCAACACGGTCGAGCACTGGTTGAACGGCAAGATGGTGCTGCAATACGAGCTTGGGAGCGAAGCCGTTTTGAAGGCCGTGCAGGATTCCAAATTCAAGCCGGTCGCCGGCTTTGGAACCAAGGTCCGCGGACACATCCTCCTCACCGACCACAAGGACGGATGCCAGTTCAAGAACATCCGGATCCGCGAGTTCAAATAGTCCGGCGCGCCGGCCGTCGTTCCCTGTCTCGTCGCGACCACTTGCCTTGCGGGGAGCGGTCCTCCACGATCCGCTGAATCCGATGATTCACCCGAGCGCGATTGTTCATCCCGAGGCCCGCGTTGCCGACGACGTCCAGGTCGGACCCTTTGCCGTCATCGACGGAAACGTGGAGATCGGGCCGGGGTGTGTCGTGGGACCACACGTTCATCTGACGGGACACACAACAATCGGCGCGGGCAACCGTTTTCACGCAGGCTGCGTGATCGGGGACGCGCCTCAGGATTTCAAATACGCGGGCGCGCCGACGCGGCTGCGGATCGGGGACGGCAACACCTTTCGTGAACACGTCACCGTGCATCGGTCCAATCGCGAGGACGAGGACACGGTGCTGGGTTCGCGCAATTTCCTGATGGCCCACTCGCATGTCGGGCACAATTGCCTGCTGCACAACGATGTGATCCTGGCGAACGGCGCGCTGTTGGGAGGACACGTCGAGGTGGCCGATCGGGTGTTTGTTTCCGGCAACTGCCTCGTTCACCAATTCGTCCGGATCGGAACACTCGCGCTGATGCAGGGCGGGGCGGCGATCAGTCAGGACCTGCCGCCCTATTGCATCGCGACGGGCGACAACGGCCTGTGCGGACTCAACGTGGTCGGACTGCGCCGTGCAGGCATTCCCGCCGGGGATCGCGCGGAGTTGAAGCGGCTTTATCACCGACTGTTCCGGTCCGACAAGAACCTTTCCGCCGCACTCGCGTCCGAATCGGCCCCCGACGCGGAGCCATGCCCGGCGGCCCGGGCGTTGCTCGCGTTTCTCGCCTCGTCCAAACGGGGCGTCTGCCGGCACACGACCCGTCGCTAAGCCCCCGGGCTCTTCGTCACGGCAGCGGGTCAAAGCCCGTATCCACCTTCTTTTTCTTCGGAGCCGCGTCGCGCTGCGCGATGTTGACCTGATCACCGAGCGGAGCCGTCTCGTCGGAGTCGCCGGACATTTTCGGGCCGCGATGGATCACGGTGAAGAGGTCATTGCGGCGGTCGAGTCGCGGCGTGACGGTACCGTTGGAACGGGCCTTGTGAAGCGAGTCCAGATCCACGTCACAAATGAGCACCGTCTCCTCGTTGGAATCCGCCTCCGCGGCGATACCGTCGCGAGCAAATTCGAAGTCGGATGGCGTGAGCACGGCGGCCTGGCCGTATTGGATGTCCATCGAATCGAAGTCGGGCATGTTGCCGACGTTCCCCGCGAGCGCGAGGTAGATCTGATTTTCGATGGCGCGTGCCTGGGCGCAATAACGGACACGGAGGTAGCCCTGCCGGTTGTCCGTGCAGAAGGGCACAAAGATGATCTCCGCGCCCTGATCCGCGAGCGCCCGCGCCGCTTCAGGAAATTCGACGTCGTAGCAGATGAGCACGCCGACCTTGGCCTTGGGAGTCTCGATGACCTTGAGTTCGTGGCCGCCGGAGATGTTCCACCAGGTGCGTTCACTGGGTGTGATGTGCAGCTTCGGCTGCTCGACGATCTCGCCGCCGGGCAGGGCGACGAAGGCGATGTTATGGATCTCCTTGCCAACCTTTACGGGATGGCTGCCGCCGATGATCGTCAGCCCGTATTTCTGGGCGAGTTCGGAGAACAGCTTGCGGACGCGGTTCGTGTAATCCGTCAGGCGTCGCATGCCCTCCTGCGGCGACAGGGCATCCGTGGCGGACAGAAGCTGCATCGTGAACAGCTCCGGAAAGAGGACATAATCGGCGCGGTAATCGCCGGCGACGTCGGTGAAATAGGCGACCTGCTGCTTGAAATCCGCAAAGTTGCGCACTTTTCGCAGCTGATATTGCACGCAGGCGATTCGAACCTTGCGCTGGCCCCGATCCGGTTTGCGAAATCCGGGGTTCAACCACTCGATCAAGCTCGCATGATTGTGGCTCTTCGGATCGCAGAGATAGTTTGCCATGACCCCACGCAGCTGGAAGCCCTCGCGGAGTTGGAAGCTGAGCACGAGGTCGCGGAATTCTCCGGCAACAACACGCTGGGCGTACTCGTGCGGGGACATCTGCTCGGCGTGCTCGTCGTAATTCCACAGACGGCCGCCGGCGAGAATGCGGCGTTTGCCGAGGCGGACGCAGAGGTCGCGTCGGGCCTCGTAAAGGGCGTTGCCCACCCCGTGGCCGCGACTTTCCGGATGCACATAGACATCCGCGCCGTAGAGCGTGTCCGCCTCGGGATCATGATTGGTGAAGTAACCGCTGTCGGTGATGCCGGCCCAGGTGTGATGGCGCAGGGGATTGCTGCCCAGATCCACAATCAGGCTGGACACACCACCCACGATCTTGCCACCGACCTCGGCGACCAACTGACCTTCGGGAAAGATTCGTTGATGGCTTTCCAGATGCGCGTTGCGCCAGACCACGTTTTCGGCGGCAAGGACGGGATAAGCGAGCTTGTTGAGCTCGATGAGTTTTGGGATGTCCTTGTTCGTCGCCTGACGGACTTTGACACTGGCTTTCTTTTTGGGCATGAAAGTTATGTTGAGGGGCAGCTGACCCGCGCCGGGCGAGACATTTCCGCAAGCGTCGCCGAAGTCAATGCTGACGCGAAGCCGGGTGTCTTATTGTGGTCTACCGCGGCGGCAGGAAGGAGGCCGACAAGCGCGCGACAAAAACGTCGCCCTGACCATAGCTCTTCGCGATCGAATCGCCGAAGGCGACATTCCCCTCGAAGAATCCCGTCACGTAGCAGTTGCCCCCGCGATCAACGGCGATTCCGTAGCCGACGTTGGGTTTGCCGTATTGGGCACCCGCCTGGCGCGCCCAAAGAACGCGCCCTTCCCGGTCGAGTTCCGTGACGAAGACATCGCCAATCCCCCGGCTGATGAGCGTGTTGTTGCCGAACATCACGCGGCCGGCAAAGGAGCCGGTGACATGGGCATGACCCCGGGCATCCACCGCCACGCCGAAACCTGCCTCCGGCGCGCCGGCCTTGTTGCCGCCGATGCTTTGGACCCAGACGAGCTTGCCGGCCGGGTTGTATTTGCCGACGAAGACGTCAGACCCGCCCTGACTGGTCAGGCGTTTGCCCCCGAAGTAGGCGCGGGTATAGCGCCGGCGGGGGTTCCGATAGGCGGCGTGCATGCGGAATTCGGAGCCGAATGATTCGGAACCCGCGTAGCCGCCCGTGACGATGATGTTGCCCGCGGGATCCAAGGCCAAATCGTACGCGACGTCGTTCATGTATCCGCCTTCGGAGACAGCCCATGCGGTGCGCCCTTCGGAGTCCAGCTTGATCAGGAACGCGTCGAAAAGGCCTTCGCTGGACAGTTTGACTTTTGCCGAAAGCTGCATGGTCTCCGAGAAGGCGCCGGCCACAAAAATCGAGCCCTGCTCATCCACGGCGATGGAGGAGGCGATATCATCCGAAGGGCCGCCCATTTGTCGCACCCAGACCAGATTGCCGGCGTAGTCGTAACGGGCGACGAAGATGTCGACGTAGCCGTTGTTTTCAAGGGTGAGATCGCCAAACACGCCCATGCCTTGGAAATAACCCGCGACGTATACGTTTCCTTCCAGATCCAACGCGAGGTCATTGCCGCTCCCGCCCGGCCCGCTGCCCGCCGTGCGCACCCAGACGAGCTTGTTTTCCGGATTGAATTTCGCGACGAAAATCTCCGAGTCCGAGGAGCGTTCGATGATTTTCCCGTCTCCGAAATCGATCTTCTGGGATTGGAACGACCCCGTGATGTAGACGTTGTTCTCTCCATCAAGAGCCACCGAGCGCGCGTAGTCATCGGCCGCTCCCCCGATTTGACGCACCCAAACCACGCCGCCCACTCGGTCCACCTTCGCGATAAAGATGTCGGCTTCGCCCTTGCCCTGAAGCGTGTGCTCGCCGAAGTAGGCTTCCCCTTGAAAATAGCCGGTGACGTAGGAGTAGCCGAGTTTGTCCACCACGATTGATGAACCGTTTTCGAAGTCTTCGCCGCCAAAACGCTTGGCCCACCGAAACGCGGGAGCCTCCGCGGAAAGGGTGGCGATGGAGAAAAGAGCTGCGAGCAAGACGAAAATAGAGCGTGAACGACGCTTGAGCATGGCGATGTGGGCGGTTTGTTGAGCTGGCTGATGGGACGGAACATCTTGGCCCGCAACACCTTCCGCAGGCCTGAAATCGGGCGCTTTATCGCTAAATCACCCGCGGAACTCAAGCCGTTTCTCCGGGTCTCAATTGAACTCGCGCATCTGCCGGACGCCGAATTTCTCCACGCGTTTTCGGAGCGTGGCCCGGGTGATGCCCAGAAGTTTCGCCGCCTGGACCTGATTGCCGCCTGTCTCACGCAAGGCGCAAATGATCAACTCCCGCTCGACGGTGGGAATGATCTTCAGGTCCGAGTCCGCACGCGCGTGCTGGAAAAGGGCACGCGCGAGCCCTTCGATATCGGAGTCGACAACGGGTGCGCCGGCTTCCGGCAGCGGTTTCCCGGGGGCTTCCGTCGGACGTGCTTCACGCTTGGTGATTTCGGGCGGGAGATCGGAAAGCAGCAGCGCTTCGCCCTTGCAAACCACGAAGGCCCGCTGCATCACGTTTTCAAGCTCGCGAACGTTGCCCGGCCAGCCGTGGGCCGAAAGCGCCGCCAGAGCCTCGGTCTGAATCGACGAGACGGGTTTGCCAAGATCCTTCGCGAATTTGCGGAGAAAATAGTTCACCAGCAGCGGAATGTCGCTCGCGCGCTCGCGCAACGGCGGCAGGCGGAGTCGCACAACATTCAGCCGGTAAAACAAGTCCTCGCGGAATTCCTTGGCGGCGACCGCCTCCTCCAGCGGCTTGTTGGTCGCCGCGATCACGCGCACATCGACCCGCACGGGCTCGTTGCCCCCGACCCGCTCGAAGGTGCCGCTCTGAAGCACGCGCAGGATCTTCGTCTGCGTCGGCAGGGTCATGTCTCCGATCTCATCGAGGAAGATCGTGCCGCCGTTGCATTGCTCAAATTTGCCGACCCGTTGGGTGTTCGCACCGGTAAACGCGCCCTTTTCGTGCCCGAACAATTCGCTTTCCAGCAGGTTTTCGGGAATGGCCGCGCAGTTGATCGCAACGAAGGTTTTGTCGCCGCGAAGGCTGTGGGAGTAGATCGCGCGGGCGACCAGCTCCTTGCCCGTGCCGCTCTCGCCCGTGATCAGGGCCGTGGCGTTGGAGCCGGCGAGCTGTCCGATCAGCTTGAAAACCTCCTGCATGGGCGCGCTGCGGCCCACGATGCCGATGTCGTAGTCCTCGGATTCGAGAAGCGGTTCATAGGAAACCACCTGCTTCATGGCGCGCGAAGCCTCCAAGGCCTTGGCGACGACCTCTTTCAGCTTCGGCACGTCGAAGGGCTTCAACAGATAGTCGAAGGCCCCGAACTTCATCGCCTCAATGGCTGTCTGGGTGGTGCCGTAGGCTGTCATCATGATGACCGGCAGCTTGGCATCCCGCGCCCGGATCTTTGCCAGGGTCTCAAGACCGGTCATGCCGCCCATCCGGACATCGGTGATCACCAGATCGGGACGCAACTCGGCGATCGCCCGCAATCCCTCCTCGCCGCTGTCCGCCCCCTCGACCCTCAGGTCGGGCGTGCTGAACATGCGCCGAAACGAGTACTGCACGTCCGCCTCGTCATCTATTACCAGGATCGTTTCCATCACACTGTCACTGCCGCATCGTTCCCATCGCACGGCGGCATGGCAAAGACATTCCATTCACGATGAACCTTAGTTTCATTCATCCTCCCCCTTGAGCCGGCCGCCGGCCAATGCCACGAGACTGCAGGCAATCACGGGCTTGAGTCCCAGTTCCTTCGCGGCCGCGATGACGTCCGGCGTGTCGGTGCCGGGATTCAGCCACAGCTCGTCGCATCCCTTGGCGGCGATCGCGGGCAGGGTTTCCAGCAGGAGTTTCGGGGGGAGATAGGCGCTCACCACGTTCGGCCGACCGGGAACGGCTCCAATGTCCGCCAGGCACGGCAGGTTCGCGACCGACTCAGCGCGTGGATTCACCGGATACACCTCGAAGCCCTTGGAGGCGAAGGCAACAACGGCGCGATGGCCGAATTTTTCCGGATTGGTGCTTGC
>JADHOF010000096.1 GCA_016779125.1 Verrucomicrobiia bacterium
CCTCCTTCGATTCGCCCGAAAACCCGACACTGCCATCGGTCAGGGTTGCGAGGTAGGCCGCGATCGCCGCCGCATCCTCACGGGAAGTCTCGCCATGCAGCAGCTTCGGCATGCGCGCATCCGCCCGCTCCGCCCGAGGATCCGCGATCCACCGCGCCATCCATCCCGCGTTCCTCCGCGACCCGATCCCGGCAAAACTGGGGGCGTCCATCTGCAGTTCGGGCAAAGCACCTTCGGCGTTCGTCGAATGACACTTCACGCAGCGCCGGTTCAGAAAAAGCCCACGTCCCTTCAAGACCTGCTCCGACGCGGCCAATCCCGGTGCTTCGAACCCGCGCGTCAGATAGACCGGATCAATCGGCTCCCAAAGGAATCCCTGTTCGGACCACAAGAGCCGAAGAAAGGCGTCCCCTTCGGCGGGGCCCTGAAAAGTCACCTTCAAAGGATTCCCGCCCTTGTTCAAACGCACCTCCTCGCTCGGCCCCACAAAGCCCGGTCCGGAGCCGGTCCCGTTCAGCACCACCTTGCCGTTGATCTCCACCGTCACCACCCCGCGGGCCGCCGCCTTGAACCGGTAGTCGCCGCGCAGGTCGGCGTTCACAAATCCGCGCCACTCCGCAGACACCGCTCCCGATGGCAACAGCGGCGAGGCAGATTCACCCTCCTTGATCTGCAACATCACACCGGACGTCATCTCGACCGCTTCCACGCCCGCAACCTTCAGTGTCAGCAACAGGCCCCCGGGCGCTTCCGCAGCCCGGCCGATCCCCCCGGTCACTGCGAAAACGAGGACGGCGGCACAAATGAAGGTTCGAATCATGTTCACTGGTGCCCGTGAATACCCGCATCCCGTTCCGTGCGACAATCCCGGAATTGAGTTCCTCCCCGTTTGTCGAAATACTCGCCGCGATGTCCGCCCCGTCCAACCGCTTACCAAGCGCTCCATGAAGCTCGCCCTTGTCCGCCGGCGCTTCTCGGAGACGGGTGGCGCGGAGCTCTATCTGAAGCGCCTGCTGGCCGCCTTGCGACAGGGCGGACATGAGCTCCATCTTTTCGCCGAGGAATGGGAATCCACCGATCCGGACCTGCGCTTCCATCGCGTCGAAACCGACGCCCCCCGCTCCCGTCGATTGCCGGCCTTCGCAGAAAAGGTCGCCACACTGATCCGCCCGGACGATTTCGACTGCGTCTTCAGCCTGGAGCGCACCCTCCGGCAGGACGTCTACCGCGCCGGGGACGGACTTCATCGTGTCTGGCTGCGCCAACGTCATCATTTCGCCCCCTGGTATCGCAAGCCGTTGACCTCGACCGGAGCGTTTCACTCCAATCTTTTGAAACTGGAGGAACGCACATTCGATCCAGCGAACACCGGGCACCTGATCGTGAATTCCGAAATGGTGCGCGGCGAGATCATCGAACATTTTCGCTTTCCCGAATCGCGCATCCACCTGGTGCGCAACGGCGTTGATCTCGATCGAATCCGCAAGGGACGCCGAAAGGAAACCCGGGCGCGCTTCGGCTTTCATGACGATGAATTCGTGCTGCTCTTCGTGGGAAGCGGCTGGGAACGCAAGGGGTTGAAATATTTCCTTGAAGCCTTCCGTCGACTGCGCCCGGCCAATGTCCGCGCGCTCATCGTCGGCAAGGGACGCAAGCCCCTCTTCACACCCCCGGGAGCGGTTTTCGCGGGCGGCATGTCCGATGTCGAGAACGCTTACGCCGCCGCCGATTTGTTGGTGCTGCCTCCGATCTATGAGCCCTCCTCCAACGTCGTGGCCGAAGCGCTGGCCGTCGATCTCCCCGCCGTGACCACGCGATTCAACGGCGCGGCGGAGCTGATTCGCGAGGGCCGGACCGGAAGCGTCATCAACGACCCGTCCGACACCGGCCAACTCGTCCACGCGATCGAACGCTGGCACGCCCGTCGCGGCCAGAGCGAAACCACACCTGACAACGAACTGGCGCTTGAGCGCAATGTCCGCGAAACCTTGGAGATTCTCGAAATGGCCGTCGCCGAAAAGAACCGATGAAGATTTCCTTCTGCCTCATCACCCTCAACGAGGAGCACAACCTTCCCCGATGCCTCGGCAGCCTGAAAGATCTGGCCGACGAGATCGTCATCATTGATTCGGGCAGCACCGACGGCACGGAAGCCGTCGCAAAGCAGTTCGGAGCGCGCTTTATCCGCCAGGAATGGCTCGGCTACGTCGGCCAGAAAAACAGGGCGATCCGGGAGGGCAAATCCGAGTGGACCTTCAGCATCGACGCCGACGAGGTGCTTTCCCCGCAGCTGCGGGATGAAATTCAATCCCTCAAGTATGAGGAAGCCCCCTCGGAAGTCACCGGCTACAGCATGCCCCGCTGCGTCTCCTACGAGGAACGATGGATACGCCATGGAGACTGGTATCCCGACCGCCTTGTCCGACTGTTCCGCAGGAAATCCGGGCGCTTCGTCGGTGGACGCGTCCACGAGCGACTGGAGGTCGAAGGTCCCATTGAGGCCCTCGAAGGCGATCTCTACCACTACTCCTTCAAGGACGCGGCCGACCACTGGAGCCGTTGCGAGAAATACGCAAAGCTCTGGGCCGAAACACAGTTTGAAAACGGTCGCAAGATCGGTCCGCTCACCCCGCCGGCGCGGGCCATGTTTCGTTGGTTTCGTGGTTACATCCTCAAGCACGGCTTTCTGGACGGCTCCCTCGGTCTCCGCATCGCGAACTACTGCGCGGGCGAGGTTTACCTGAAATACAAGCTCCTCCGCCGGATGAACCGCGTGAAAGCCTGATCCGCCGGCGTCTTCCGGAGCGCTTGGTTGCATCCAAGGCGCAACGCGGTATCGTAACCCCATGCATCCCCCGCGAGGACTCGGTGTAGAAGGTGTGCTCCCCAGCCCGGGAGCGGTCAACGGTGCCGATTACGTCGCGATCTTCATGCTCTTCCTCGTGTTCCTGATCATCGCGATTGCCGCTTGTTTCATCTGGCTCGCTTCCAGCCACGCCCGAGAGCGACGCCGCAAACGCCCGCGACACCACCGACTTCTTCCGATCGACGAGACCGGCGACAGTTCCCTGCCCTACACCGCCCTCATCAACCTGCCCCAGCGTTGGATCGCCGTGCAGGGCGTGTCTCCGGAAGCGGTCGTCAATGCACTGAAGATCCAAAATCTCAGCGAGTGCGGTTGGGCGGAAGGCCTCGCAGGAGCGGGGCAGAATCGCGTTTTCATTTCACCGAAGATCGTCAACTGGACGCTCATCATCGGCGACGGCCTGCCGGATTCTGCGGACGACGTGGACGCCGCCTTCCGCTTCCTTACCCGCCTCAGCACCGATCTCGGTCACGTGCAATACTTCAGCGCCAGCCGTGCTCTTGGACATCATTCGTGGGTGAAACTCTACCAGGGCAAAATCGTCCGGGCTTTCGCATGGGCCGGGCAAACCCTCTGGAATCAGGGCCCTCTGTCGACGGCGGAACTCAAGCTCGGGGCAATCTGCCACGACTATCTGGAGGACGAACACCTGACCTGGCGGGAGCAGCAGGAACTCAGCGCCAAAAACCTCGAACTGATTCCGTCCCTGGCCGCCCGTTGGAGCATCGACCCGGCCGCCATCGACGCGCGCAAAATCGCCGCCTATCCGGGCCTCATCGGCGAACTGTGATCTTCAACTCCCCTCCGGCTCCATGTGTTCCTGGAGTTCGCGGACGGAATGTTCCTCCGCCACGATGAAGCTCCAGCCGATGATCCCAAAAACAAACTCCCTGCCTCTACGAATCAACGCATAGGAAACGCCCAAGGATTCCGGCAGACCAAAAAGTTTGAAGAGAAACACCACGCCGATTTCCTGAACCCCCAACGATCCCGGCGAAAACATGCCAAGCGCCTTGGCCACCGCGATGAAGGCTTCCAGCGCGAAAGCCTGCTGCCAGTCCAGTGGAACTCCCAGCAGATGGGAGACCAGCAGGATCTCCAAGGTGTCGCCCAGCCAGCCCAGCAAAAACACCGCCGTACTGCCCAGCATCCAGCCTCGTTGCCCGCTGTAGAATCTTCGCACTTCGGCGTCCATTTCGCGCAGCTTCGCCTCCTGCCTTTCCAGCACGGCCAGGCGCAAACCGATCCGCCTGAAAAGATCGATTGCCGTTCCGAACAAGCCGTAACGCTGCATCGCGAACAGAAAAGTCACCCCCACCGCCGCCAGTCCCGCGACGATCATCATTCCTTGGCGGGCGGACGATTCCGCCGGCAGATAGTTCAGCGCCATGCACGCGCCGCCGAAAATAAAGATCACCATTGCCAGCGTCTGACAGGATTTCGAAATCACCGCCGTCGCCCCGCTGAAGCCCGGTGCCACCCCGCGCTTTCGCAGCAGATAGACCTTCACCGCCTCGCCTCCGACGTAGGCGGTCGGAAGGATGTAGTTGATCGCCTCGCCCGCCCACCGGATGCGCAACAGCGCAGGATACCCCACTCCCGCCCCCTTGCGACCGAAGGAGAGTTTCCATCCGTAAGCGTCGATGATGTAGACCAGCAGGAAGGGAAACGGAACCAGCACCGCCCGCCAACCGAGTTCACGCAGATGATGCCAGACCTTGACGGGACCGATCGCCCAGAACATCCACCCGAAAACCGCGAGTCCGAGCCCGAGCGCGAGCATCCGCCAATTGAAAAACTTCCCGCCGGCCATCAGCGTTCCTCGCGCTCCGATCGCGCAAACTGCAGCCCCAGGGCCACGATCCAAAAACAGTGAACCCCGATCCCGAGCATCCAGATGAACCACACCGTGCGGTCAACCGCAGCCAAAGCGAGGAGCAGCACGGAAAAATCACGATTCGTCATCCGCTCGATCAAGCCCTGCAGTCGGGAGCGCGCCACGGATGCCGGCATGTGATTCGCACGAATGATCACCAGCAGCGAGATGATCACGCCGAGCAACGCGCTGACGGTCAGTCCTGCCACCGGACCGGCCGCCCCTCCCCGCCAAAGTCCGATTCCAAGACCCGCAAAAACTCCGATGTGAACCACGTTGTCGCCCACCAGATCCAACCACTTTCCCAGCGCGCTCTCCTTGAAAGCGACGCGGGCCAGGTCCCCATCGATGCAGTCAATGATCGTGGAAAGCTGAAACAGAACCGCCCCGGCCAACACCGACCCGTACGCGCCACGCGCCATCAGGCAGCCGCCAGTCAGTCCGATCAGCGTCGCGACCACGGAGATCTGGTTCGGCGTCACCGGAGTTCCGGCCAGCAGCTTTGCCAAAGGTCGCCCAACAGGCCGGTTGAAACAGGTATCCACCGCACCGTCGCACGCGCTTTGAAGGGAAGCCCACAATTCACGACCGGCCGCATCCGCATCGGCGGAGCCCCTGATCCTCCGCGCGGGACCGGTGGCTGAAAGCGTCTTGAGGTGATCGTATTGAACGCACCTTCCATTCACCTGATCGGGCGACACCACGCCGACGTCCAGCAGACTGCCGTCAGTTCCAAGCAGACGCCCGCCGCTCTCAATCAATCGACGTATATCGGGGGCCGTGACCAGGGTGTCCCCGCGCGCGATCAAGGTCGTTTCATGGATCAAGGGAAACGATTCCTCGCGGCGAAGCTCGATCCCCAAAGCTTCAGCGCGTTTTACCGACGGCAACCAGCGACGCCCGCACAGCGTCACCTGCCGGCAACCACCCCGGTGCAATGCCACCACGAGTCGATCCAACACGGTCACCCCCGCCACGGACGGTGAGAATTCGTCTTCAAAAATGATCACGGCATCCATTTGATCCGCCTCCGCAACGGATTCGACTTTTCCTTGCGGCGGCCGCGAATCATGCTCGGCCCGGTGACGAAGACGCAACAATTTCGCGAGATACTGGGTTCGGACAAACTGGAATTCATCATGGAGGCCCACAACGGCCTCAGCGCCCGGATCGTCGAGGAGACCGGGTTCAAGGGCATCTGGGCCAGCGGGCTTTCCATCTCGGCGGCGCTCGGCGTGCGGGACAACAACGAGGCCAGCTGGACGCAGGTGTTGGAGGTCTGCGAATTCATGGCGGACGCGACGAACATCCCCATCCTGCTCGACGGCGACACCGGCTACGGCAATTTCAACAACATGCGCCGGCTCGTGACGAAGCTGGAACAGCGCGGCATCGCGGCGGTCTGCATCGAGGACAAGCTCTTTCCGAAAACCAACTCCTTCATCAACAGCGAACGCCAACCCTTGGCCGACATGGACGAATTCGCCGGCAAGATCAAGGCGGCCAAGGACGGGCAGTCGGATCCTGACTTCGCCGTGATCGCGCGACTGGAGGCCTTCATCGCCGGATGGGGCCTCGACGAGATGCTCCGTCGGGCCGAGGCCTACCACGCGGCCGGCGCTGACGGCCTCTTGATCCACAGCAAAAAGTCGACGCCGGACCAGATTCTCGCCTTCGCAAAGGAATGGGCCGGCCGCAGCCCGATCGTGATCGTGCCGACGATGTATTACAGCACACCCACCGAGGTGTTCGAGCAGGCCGGAATCGACCTGGTCATCTGGGCCAACCACAACGTCCGGTCCGCCATCCGAGCCATGCAGGACACCAGCCGGCGCATCTTCGAGGAGCGCTCCCTCCTCAACGTGGAGGACGAGGTCGTGTCGGTGAAGGAGGTCTTCCGGCTACAGGACGCCGACGAACTCGCCAGCGCGGAAGGACGCTATCTGCCCGCCAATGACGACTCCGTCAACGCCATCGTGATGGCGGCAACGCGTGGCGACGAGTTGAGGGAACTCACCGCCGAAAAGCCCAAGACCATGATCGAGATTCACGGGCGCCCGATTCTCCACCGACTCGTGGAACAATTTCGAAAGGAACGAATCCGCAATGTCACGGTGATCCGCGGCTTCGGAAAGGAGCACGTGCAGGCGCCGGATGTCCGCTTCGTTGACAATGACGACTTTGCCTCCACCGGCGAACTCTACACCCTCAACGCGGCGGCCGGGCAACTCACGGGCGAGATGGTGATCTCGTTCGGGGACATCCTCTTCCGGCGATATATCCTCAGCAGCCTGTTGGACACCGCCGATGACATCGCCATCGCGGTGGACGCGACATGGACACCGCGCGGCGGGGATCGGCTTGGATTTCAGGATCTCATCCGCGCCAGCAAACCCCATTCCCTGAACTACACCACCGAATCCGTATGGCTTGAGGAGATGTCCCCGGAACTCGCCCCCTCCGATACCAGCGGCGAATGGATCGGTCTGATGAAGACCAGCCCGAAAGGTTCCACGGCGATCCGCGAATCACTCACCGAACTCGCCGCTCGGGAAGATTTCCGCGCCTTGCATCTCCACGACCTGTTTGAACATCTGATCGCCCGGGGTGAGCGCATCCGGGTTGTCTACATCACAGGCCACTGGCTGGACGTCGACAACCTCGAGGATCTCGCGCTCGCGCAGGCCTTCTAAACAATCGCCCATTTCCCATGATCGAAGCATCCCAGTTCATCGGCCATCTTCAGGAACTCGGCTACTCACAATATGCCGGCGTGCCCTGCTCATTCCTGAAGCCCTTCATCAACTGCGTCATCGACGATCCCGCGTTGGACTATCTGGGCTCGGCGTCCGAAGGGGAGGCGGTCGGCATCACGATGGGAGCCCATTTGGCGGGCCGCAAAACCGTGACCATGTGCCAGAATTCCGGACTCGGGAACATGGTGAACCCGCTGACCTCGCTGAACTACCCTTTCCGCATTCCCACGCTACTGATCACGACCTGGCGGGGGCAACCGGGCGTCAAGGACGAACCCCAGCACGAGCAGATGGGCCGCATCACGAAAGCTCTGCTCGACGCCATTGAAATCCCTTCCCTTCCCTTCCCCACGGAAACGGAGCAGATCGCTCCCACCATGAGCGCCGCCGAAGCCCACATGGCGGCAAGCGGACGCCCCTTTGCCCTCATCATGGCCAAGGATTCGGTCGCGCCGCAAAAGCTTCAATCCGTCCCCTCTCCAATCCGTGTCGATTGCGAATCAGCCATGAAACCGTTCGGCCCGGAAGGTGAACGCCTCAACCGAAGCGGCGCGCTCACCGCGATCCTGGAAAACCTCGTCGGCAACGAGGCAATCATTGCCACCACCGGAATGACCGGCCGCGAGTTGTTCACGATCGCCGACCGCGAGAATCACCTCTATGTCGTCGGCGGCATGGGCACCGCCTCCGGCATCGGCCTGGGCCTTGCGCACGCGCTCCCCGATCAGCCCACGCTCGTGATCGACGGCGACGGTGCCGCCCTGATGAAGCTCGGCGCACTGGCGAGCATCGGACACTACCAGCCACGCAACCTGCTCCACATCATCCTCGACAACGAACGCCACGATTCCACCGGCGGACAGGCCACGGTGTCGAGCACCACCCGCTTCGCCGAAATCGCCGCCGCGTGCAACTACCGCCGCGCGATCGCCACCGACAGCGCGCGGGATCTCCCTGAAATCGTCAGGAAACTTCGTGAAAGCGACGGACCCAGCCTGCTGCACGTCAAGATCAAGCCGGGCAATCCGGACAAAATCGGCCGCCCCACCGTCACTCCGGTTGAGGTAAAAGAACGATTCATGGATTTCCTTCGCGGCCGAACAGGAGTAGTCTCCCAGACATCCCGCCCCCGCCTATGAGCAAGAACCTGTTCACCCCCGGTCCCCTAAACACCTCCGCCACCGTCAAGCAGGCCATGCTTCACGATCTCGGCTCCCGCGACGAGGCCTTCATCCGCATCGTCGCCGAAATCCGCGCCGAGTTGCTGAGTCTCGGACAGGTCAGTCACCAGACCGGTTTCGAAGCCATCCCCATGCAGGGGAGCGGCACCTTCGGAATCGAATCCGTGATCGGCTCGACTGTTCACCGGGAAGGCAAACTGCTCGTGATCATCAACGGGGCCTACGGCGAGCGGATTCTCAAGATTGCCCAACGCCTCGGCATCGAAACCGAATCGCTGCGTTGCCCGGAGAACGACATCCCCGACCTCGACCTTCTCCACGAAACCCTGGGCGACGACGGGGATATCACCGACGTCGCGGTCGTGCATTGCGAGACCTCCAGCGGCGTTCTCAATCCGGTCGAAAAGATCGGTGCCATTGTCCACGAGTTCGGACGCAACTACATCGTCGACGCCATGAGTTCCTTCGGCGGAATCCCGCTGCATCTCGAACGCGCGCATATCGATTTCCTGATCTCATCCAGCAACAAATGCATCGAAGGCGTCCCGGGCTTTTCATTCGTGATCGCGCGCCGCGAGAATCTGTTGTCCGCCCGCGACCACGCGAGAAGCGTCAGTCTCGATCTGTTCGCCCAATGGGAAGCCTTGGAGCGCAGCGGACAGTTCCGCTTCACGCCCCCGACGCACACCCTGCTCGCCTTCCGGCAGGCCTTGAAGGAACTCGCCGAGGAAGGAGGCATCCCGGCACGACACAAGCGATACCAGCGTCAACACGCCACCCTGCTCGCCGGAATGCGCAAGATCGGTTTTGAGGAACACGTTCCGGTCGATCTCCAAAGCCCGATCATTACAACCTTCCGCTATCCCGAAGACCCGTCCTTCCAATTTGAGGAGTTCTACGAACAACTGGCCGAGCGCGGTCACGTCATCTACCCGGGCAAGCTCACCGAGCACGAATGTTTCCGCGTCGGCAACATCGGACGACTCCCCGAAGACGCGATTCCAAACCTCCTCTCCGCGATCCGCGAGGTTCTCGCCGCGATGCGTGTGCATCTGCCCGGCTGAAACACAAAACCGCTTCGCCCATGCGGCACGTCCAGCTCGAGTTCCTTCTGATCCACTTCACGGCCCAATCGGCCGTGGCGGCTTCGGAGACAATCGCGAGCCTGGCCTCGCTGGCCGGTGGTGAGGATGTCGCAATCGAACAGCTGCTGGGAACGCTGGTCTTGCTCCACCACGGTGCCCATCCATCAGGCAAGGGATTTGACCGCAATGCCTTCGTGGAAAAGGCTCTGAAGGAGATTCCCGACGCCCGCATCGTTCACGGCCGCGCTCCGGGGTCATGCGGCAATTTCGGAGGAGACCGCTGGATGAGCTACGGCGTCACCTTTCTCGGCTGCCAGTTCGCTCTCGCCCGCGTTCTGGAACTCCCGCCCGGCACGGCGGAGGATTTCACGGGCTAGCCTCCGCGGGTGGAATCATTCGCTTGTCTTTGCAGCGCTCGCGGGCTGAACTTCCTCGAATCCGCAAGAAGCCATGATCCATCGCATCCTCGTCATCGTCGCCCTCGTTTTTGCAACCGACTGCCTTCAGGGGGAAACCCAATGGTGGAAGGGCAACCTGCATACCCATTCACTCTGGAGTGACGGGGATGATTTTCCCGAAATGATCGCCGAGTGGTACAAGTCGGGAGGATACCACTTCCTTGCAATCACCGACCACAACACCCTGCACGAAGGCGAGAAATGGATTCCCATCACCCCGGCCCGGATGCGCGACGTCGCCCATGCCAAGTATTTGAAGCGTTTCGGCTCCGATTGGGTCGTGTCCCGGCAGGAGGGCAGGAACCTCTCCGTCCGGCTGAAAACCCTGTCCGAATACCGGGAGAAAATCGAGCAGCGTGACCGGTTCCTCCTGATTCAAAGCGAGGAAATTTCAGCCCGCCACCTCACGGCCCCAATCCACCTGAACGCCGCCAATCTGCTCCATCGCATCGAACCCCGGACGGGAAGCAACACGGTCGATGTCCTTCAAAACAACATCGACGCGATACTCGAACAGGAACGCGCAACCGGACGGCCGGTCCTGCCGCATGTCAACCATCCGAATTTTCGTTGGGCAATCACGGCCGAGGAGCTGATGCAAATTCGGGGCGGCCAGTTCTTCGAGGTCTACAACGGTCATCCGCTGGTCTTCAACGAGGGCGACGCCACCCATGCCGGGACCGAACGCGTGTGGGACATCATCAACGCCCGCCGTCTCACCGAACTCGATCTGCCGCCGATGCTCGGACTCGCCACGGACGACACCCACAACTACCACGAGACGGATTCGAAGAAGAGCAACGCCGGACGCGGCTGGGTGATGGTCCGTTCGGAATCACTCACCGCCGATGCCTTGATCAATGCCATGAAGCGCGGCGACTTTTACGCAAGCTCCGGCGTCACCCTGGATCAGCTCGAGATCTCACCGAAGGGCATCCAGATCGGCGTAAAGCCCGATCCCGGCGTTGAATACACGATCGAGTTCGTTGGCACGCGAAAGGATTTTCAACGCGATCATCAACCCCACTACAATTCCGCAGGCGAAAAGCTCCGTCTGACTCATCGCTACAGCGACGACATCGGAACCGTGCTGCAAAGCTCGAAAGGAACCGGTGCCCGTTACAAATTTGTCGGAGATGAACTCTTCGTCCGCGCCAGGATCATCTCCACAAAAGCGCAACAAAATCCGATCCACGACGGCGATCTGGAAACCGCCTGGACCCAGCCCGTGAGCCCGAAACCATGAAGGCATTGATCGCCGTTCTCCTCTGCATTGTGTCCCTGTCACCCGCGTCCGCGGACACCTACGTCGTCACCACACTCGCCGATAGCGGCCCCGGCTCCCTCCGTGAAGCCCTCGCCAAAAGCGGGCGCACCGTCACCTTCCGAATTGCCGGCGTCATCCGGCTTCGCTCGATGCTGGAGTTTACCGGACGAGATCTGACCATCGACGGAGCCTCCGCCCCGGGCACCGGGATCACCGTCCGCGACAAGACATTTTCCCTCAACGGCGCGAAGGATGTGACGATTCGGCATCTCCGATTCCGCCATGCGAACAACGACGCGTTTCGGATCGTCGGGGACTGTCGCCAAATCCTCCTTGAGAACTGCTCCTTCACGCACGGAGGCGACGGGGCGTTGGACATCACCCATGATTACAAGTCACTGAAGCGACCAGGCGACGTGGTCGTCCGCCGATGCCTGATCGCCGCGACCGACAAGGCGATGCTGGTGGTCGGAGCGGACCGGCTCATTTTGGAACGAAACCTCTTCACGAACACCGGACAACGAAACCCGCAACTCCACGACGCGAAGGAGTTCAACCTCCTCAACAACGTGATCCGCAACTTCACCGTCTACGGCCTTCGCGTCCGGGCCGCTTCGAGCGGCAACGCCGTGGGTAACGTCATTCCACTCAGCCCACTTCTCCCCAAACGCCCCGATCGCACCTTCCTGATCGACCCTACAAGCGGAGAATGCAGCGTCTACACAAGCGGCAACATCGGACCCAGCCAACACGACCCGAACAAATTCGGAACACAACGCTCTCCGGTGGGCCTCCTGCCGAACACCACCGACGCGGCCGGCCTGGAGGCCATTCTCGAAACCGAGGTGGGTGCCCGCCCTCTGGACGCGATTGACAGCGCGCTCGTCGCCAACGATCCCCGGATCAAGTTCCGGCCTTCCATGACGAAGGACAAATGAATCGACTCATCCTATTTTCGATCACGGGTCTGGCCCTCTGTCTTGAACTCGCCGCCGCGCCCAGTCCGAACCTGGAAAACTCGCCGCATCGCTTTGAAGTCACCGCGATGCACGGCCGCCCCGCCCCGGACTGGGATGTAACGGACTGGCACAACACCACGCCGCTGCCCATTGAATCCCTCAAGGGGAAGATCATCGTGTTGGATTTCTGGGCCACCCATTGCGCCGCCTGCCTGGCGGCCGTCCCGGCAAAGAATGAACTGGCCAAAAAACTCGCCGCCCGTGGCGTCGTCCTTCTCGGCATCTGCCTCCGCGACGGCGGGGACAAGCTGGCATCCACCATCGAGCGCCATGGCATCCGTTATCCTGTCGCCCTCGACGCGAATGGCCTCACGGCAAAACGATTTCACGTCGACAGCTACCCCGACTACTACGTCATCGACCGCGCGGGCCGCCTGCGTTGGGGAGACATCGACAACCGTGATCTGGAAAAAGCCGTAGACATCCTTCTTGCCGAAACCAATTGAGTTCGACCGGGTTAATTCCGCCATGAAATTCATAGTGCTGACATTCCTCGCCATCTTCCTGCCGACGACGACCACCTCTCCGGCCTCCGAGCCATCCCCGCATCCGGCCGAAAAAGCGGCGGCAGTGAGCACCAACGAGACTTCCTACATCCAGCAGCTGAAGGACCTGATCGACTCCCTGACCTCCCAGAGCAAGGAAGCCGGTGAAAAAGGCAAGACGATCACCAAGGAAACCGGCCACTG
>JADHOF010000097.1 GCA_016779125.1 Verrucomicrobiia bacterium
GTCGGCCTGTCTGGACGGCCCCGGCTCGCACGTCGCAGTTTCGTTTGTGAGAACGGGTGGGTTGGACATCATGTCGGGTATCAGCATGGGGTTCATCCAAGCCGCTCTTCGTGCCTCGAACTATAGGAAGATCACCCATGACGCCTGCGAAATCCCCCAATCGTATCCGTGCGTTTTCGCTTCCGGCAATCCCGCTCGCCAAGCCTCGGCGACGGAGTCGGCACCATTCGACGAATAGAAGGGGACCAATGCCCACCCGTCTTCGGACGACGGGCAGATTGATCCGAGCCTTCACCAATGCTCCTTTCCATCGCGTATTCCCTGAGTTGTAAAACCATGAGCCTGACTCCGAGCTTTTCTACGATTCGCCCCAGAGTCTCCGATCACCCCGGTTTTCCAATGCGGAACATGACCGACAGCAACTTTCCTACAGAAGCCAATTTCAGGCTTCTTCAACATCGACGATCGTTTAAAAACACAACTACGCTTCGCACTCCCGACGATGCACCCAGACGACCAAAGCAAGATTCGCTCGTTCCTACGCAAGAAGCCGTCTAAACCGGCCGTCGCAGTCTTGTTGATCCTGCTCGTCACCGTGCTGCTCTCGCGGGACTACATTGCGGACATGGCCCGCTTGAAAGGGGTCATGGACGCCCTCGCTCCGGACGGCGGCGTCATCGCCCTCCTCGCATCACGCCAAACTGATCCGAGCGACATGTTGAAGGACATCTGGCGGTCGGACAAAATCCCGCACCGTTGGGAGGTCATCAATTATCTGAACCATGCCGCGAAGAAGCGACCAAAGCTCATCGAGAAAATGCGCCCGATCCTCGCCGAAGCCGCGCGAGACCGGGATTTGACGGTTCGAATCGCGGCACTAAATCTGGCCCGCGTCGTCCATCAGGACTATTGGCTTCCCTCCGCGATTGCCGACCTCGACGATCCCGACGACGACATGCGACTGGAGGCCCTCCACACACTCCATCGCGGCAAGGCCACGAATGCGCTGCCGGCAATCCTCACCCGCCTCCACGATCCTTCCACAAACGTGTCCGCCTTTGCCCTGGGCGTGCTCCACAACTTCACCGGCCTTCCTAGGGAAGCGCTCACCAAAAACGCTGCGGATGCCGTCTCCGAATGGCTTCGCGATAGCCACACGGCTCTCGCCGCTCCGACCAACGCCCCTCTCTTCCAACCGGGGCCAGGACCGGATTGTTCCGACATCTGGTTCGAAGGCACGGAGGGAAAGGCGCTTCCCTTGGCGGACTTGGCAGGCCGCCCAATCCTCATTTGTTTTTTGGGGACGTGGTCCGGGGATTGCATGCTACAGATGCCCGAGCTTCGAGCGCTCAAATCCGGCTTGGGCGATAAAGTCCACATCATCGCCGTGGGAATCGACCCCCTGAGCGACGCCTCAAAAAAGCACGGCAGCAAGATCAATCCGGAAACCGCCAAGAAGCATGTGCTGCGACTGGCCGCGATTCAGAGAGCCAACTACCCGGTCGTGTTCGACCCCGGAGGAATCGCCCTACTCCGTCTGGAAGGGGCCGAAATACCGGCCCACGTCCTGCTGGGCCCCGACCTTCGAGTCGTCCGGCGGTTTTCTGGACGCCGCACCGCCACAAATCTTGCGCGGATCATCACGGCGTTGTCTCCACCTGCCGAGGCTGAGCCCCAAAAACCATGATGTTCATTTTTTTTGAAAATGAACACTTGCCAGCCCCCACCCAATCCGTATTCTCCGTCTCCGCTTTCGGAAGCGAGTGTAGCTCAGTTGGTAGAGCGTCACCTTGCCAAGGTGAATGTCGTCGGTTCGAATCCGATCACTCGCTCCATTTTTTTGTACCGACACAAAAACGGAGCCTTTTCAGCCCCCCTTCCCAACTTCTGATCCCGACATCACAGTTCGATCAACCCGACATCAGGCCGGCAATTGAATCGGATCTTCAGGCAAAAATATCCGACCCCGCTGCTGACATTGAGAGGCCCCCAAGGTGTGTCGAAGCACCCGAGATCGTATTTCCCCACACGCCAAGGCAACAACAGGGCACCGAAGAAAGGTAACCGGACCTGGCCGCCGTGAGAATGCCCGGCGAGCAGGAGATCAAACCTCCGATCCCGCATCTCCGTGACGTGGTTCGGATAGTGAGTCAGTAGAACATTCTTCAAACCCGGTTTCGGATCCAATCCCGGATCCGCACCGCCGGTCAGACCGATAAATCGAATTCCTTTCCCTTCCGGCTCCCAGGCTTTGTCCATCAGCCAACGCCCCCCGGTCTTTTCAAACGCTTCCGCAAAACGCCCGAAATCCGCCTGTGCCCAGTAGTCGTGGTTGCCCGGAATGCCCAGCACAGGAACCTTGATCCGGCGGACCATCTCCAAGGCCTCCGCCAGATGCTTCTCCTCCTCGATCAAATCGCCCGTAAAGCAGACATAATCCGGTTCCAGTCCGTTGATCCTTTCGACCACCCGTTCGAACCAGGCGCGATCCCCCTTGTGATGCACGTCCGTAAGATGCGCGATGCGAAGCGTCGGCTTGTCGACCAATCTCAGCCGGCGGACCGCCAACCATTCCGATTCGATCAGAGTCGCATCCGCAGCCGCCAGGGCGGGCGCGCCAAGGAGCGTCGCGTAAATGAATTTCCTCCGGGTGAACTTGAACGGCAGCTTCATTCGTTGAGTCGGGCAAAGGCTATCAAAGCGCAAACCAGCAGCAAGTCGCGCGCGATTCAAAAGACAGGTTGCAGCCCCAAACCGCCTTCGCTACGTTCGCCGGCCTGCTATGACGTTGACTGAGAAACTTTTGGCCCGCGCGGCCGGCAAATCGAGCGTGTCGGCCGGTGACAACGTGTGGGTGAACGCCGACACACTGATGACGCATGATGTGTGCGGACCGGGAACCATCGGCGTGTTCAAGCGCGAATTCGGCGCGAACGCCAAAGTCTGGGATCCGGAACGCATCGTCATCATCCCCGACCACTACATCTTCACGGCGGATTCCAAGTCCAACCGCAACGTCGATATCCTCCGCGAGTTCGTGAAGGAACAAGGCATCCCGTACTTTTATGACGTCATCGACGATCCTGAAGGCACGTGGAAATTCGACACAAAACAGGGTCTCCTGAACCGCCAGTTCGGATCCCGCTACGCCGGCGTCTGCCACACGGCGCTGCCCCAGAAGGGCCACACCCGACCAGGCGAGGTTCTCTTCGGCACCGACAGCCACACCTGCATGGCCGGCGCGTTCAACCAGTTCGCAACCGGCATCGGCAACACAGACGCGGGCTTCGTGATGGGCACGGGCAAGCTGTTGCTCAAGGTGCCGGAGACCATGCACTTCCGACTCGAAGGCCGGCTCCAACCGGGTGTCATGGCAAAGGACATCATCCTGCACTGCATCGGCGAGGTCGGCTTCGACGGAGCCACCTACCGGGCGATGCAGTTCGACGGAGAAGGCGCCGCGAGTCTCGCCATGGACGACCGCATGACGATCGCCAACATGGCCATCGAAGCCGGCGGCAAGAACGGCATTTTTGAGTTCGACGCGAAGACCGCCGAATACGTCGACGCCCGCGTGCGCCTCAACGGCACCCGCCGCACCTACGAACCGGTGGAGCGCGACAAGGACGAAACCTTCGTATTCGAAACGGTCATCGACTTGAGCAAGCTGGAGCCGACGATCGCCTGTCACCCCGACCCCGGGAACCGCCGACTCGCCAAGGAAATGGATCTCAAGCTGGACCGCGCCTACATCGGCTCGTGCACAGGCGGCAAGACCAGCGATTTCATCGAATTTGCGCAGGTGATCCGTGGACGCTCGGTGAAGATCGACACCTTCGGCGTTCCGGCCACGCCGGAAATCGTCCGTGACCTTCAAAGCACCTATTGGGGCAACCGCACCGTCTGGCAGGTGTTGACCGACGCCGGAGTGCAGATGACCGAAAACGCCGGCTGTTCGGCCTGCCTCGGGGGACCGGTCGACACCTTCGGGCGAATGAACGAGCCGTTGAAGTGCATCAGCGCGACCAACCGGAACTTTCCCGGCCGCATGGGACACAAAGAGAGCCAGGTGTTTCTCGCCAGCCCGGCCACCGTGGCCGCCAGCGCACTCACCGGAAAAGTGACAGACCCACGCGAATACCTGAGCTGATTGATCCGCCAAAAAACTTCAGATCTCAAAGGCCGTTTCCGCGATCGGGAACGGCCTTTTCATTCCAAGGCGGGCGAATCTCAAAACCCGCTGTCTTCGTCGTCCATGATCCGTGCCTCGCGTCGCGAGCGGAAGAAGCTGACGATCCATTCCAGAAATCCGTCCGGATAGCGGGCCGTGCCGTTCACGATCTGGAAGAAGCGCACGGCGGCATCCACGGGAAGAATGAGCAAAAAGGTATAGTCCAACCAGAGATACGAGTTGCCGATCGCCCATTGCAACACCCCGGAGGAGAACCAGAAGAACGAGATCAGTTCGGCCAAGAAAATGGAGTAAGAGAGAACGCAGGAAAACAACGAGATGCGCAGCGGATTAAAGCCGTGCGGTTCCAGAAAATTCTTCTTCATCCCAGACCATGCGTAGCCGAGAAAGGGATACAGGAAGAGCAGCCGCGACGGTTTCCCTGAGACGGACTTCACCTTCTTGAAACGGCCGTCCCGCATCTGCACGTAATCTTCATCGTAGACAATCGTGTGCTTCGGCTCCTCGCGAAGAAACTCGGGCCACGCGGCCAGCTCATAACGAAAGGGACGTTCCTGATCCCCGGGCAATTTGTGCGAGAGGTAGTAGGCCAGCCCCTGAAACATGATCTTCGGACGCTGAAAATCACGAGCCTCCCAATCAAACATCTCCTTCGGCGAGCAGACGACGACCTTGTCCCCGAAAAAAAGCACCAAATCCGGGCCGATTTCCATCCCCGACTCGTCCCGCCCGCGCCGATGCCGTTCATCTACCAGCTCAAATTCAATGAGCGGCCCGTCGTGCTCAAATTCGGCTGTTTGAATCACGGGGTTCTGCTTTCGTCGAGCTTTCCAGATGTCATCCACCGCCTAGACCACCGTTGAACGTAATGCCCGCCAGAGTCTTCCGGGCAACCGCCAACCGAGTCAAGCAACCTCCCGGCCCTTGTCGGGAACTACCGGATCGCCCGTAGTCTGTCCCCCGAATCAAGTCAGTATGTCCCGCAACACAAGACCCGCGATGTCGGTCAGCCTGTAATAACGCCCCTGATGTTTGAAGGTCAGCCGTTCGTGATCAACGCCCAGCTGATTCAACAGGGTCGCCTGCAGATCATGAACGTGCACGCCCTTGTCCGCCACATTCACGCTATAGTCGTCCGTGGATCCATATGCCAATCCGCCCTTCACGCCGCCGCCTGCCAGCCACATGGAAAAACAGTTCGGATGATGATCCCGCCCGTAAGTCTGCTCCGTGAGCTTGCCTTGGCAGTAAACCGTCCGGCCAAATTCACCGCCCCATACCACTAGCGTGTCGTCGAGCATTCCACGCTGCTTCAGGTCGTGCAAAAGGGCACCGGTCGGGGCATCGGTGGCATCACAAAGGCTGCGCAGGCGATTGGGAAGGTTCCCGTGATGATCCCACCCACGGTGAAACAATTGTATGAATCGAACACCTCGCTCGGCCAGCCTCCTGGCCAGAAGACAATTGTAGGCGTAACTGCCGGTTCTCCGAACGTCCGGACCGTAGAGTTCCACCAAGGATGCCGGTTCCTTTGAAAAATCGATCAACTCCGGCACCGACATCTGCATCCGATACGCCAGCTCATACTGGGCCATCCGGGTCTCAATCTCGGCCGCACCCGTCTCCCGAAGCTGCAGCCCGTTCAGCCGCCCGACGGAATCCAACATGCGCCGACGCATGGCGGGGGAGACTCCCGGCGGGTTGTTCAGATCCAGAATGGGATCGCCCTGCCCTCGAAACTTCACGCCTTGGTATCGGCCGGGGAGAAAGCCGTTTCCCCATAGGCGGTCGTAGAGAGGCTGCCCCCCCGTGCCCGAAGTCAGAGCAACGAAAGACGGAAGATCGGCGTTTTCGCTCCCCAGACCGTAGTCCACCCAGGACCCGATACTCGGTCGGCCTGGAACGACCGAACCGGTCTGAAAAAACGTGGCGGCCGGATCGTGGTTGATCGCCTCCGTGTGCATCGAGCGGATCACACAAATATCGTCCGCCATCCGGGCAAGCGCAGGCATCAGTTCGCTCAACTCGATGCCGCTCTGCCCGTGCCTTTGAAATTGAAATCGGCTCGGGGCGACCGGAAAGGAGGTCTGCCCGGACGTCATGGTGGTCTTCCGATCATCGGGATAAACGGATTTTGGCACCTCTTCGCCGAACCGCCTGACCAGATCCGGCTTGGGATCGTACAGATCCATCTGGGCCGGACCGCCGGACTGGAACAAGTAAATGATCCGCTTCGCCTTCGGCGCGTGATGCGGAAGATCACTCAATCCGCCACCCGCGCTTCGAGTCGGCCGGGCGCCAAGAGGTTTCGGATTCAACAAGCCCGCCAGCGCGGCCGCTCCGAGTCCCGTCGCGCCCCGCCCGAGGAATGACCTCCGCGAGGCCAGGAAGTCACTGCATTGCATCCATTCCATAAGCCGGATCAGTTCGTTGCAATTGCCTCGTCCAAGTTCATCAAGGTGTTCGCCAACATCGCCCAGGTGGCCGTCTCGATCGAGGGCAGCCCGGCGTTTGCCGAAGACTCCCCGACTCCAAGCAATCCGGCCACGCCCGCCTCGTCCCTCGCGAATTCCGCCTTGTGAGCGCGATAGTCCTTCAACATCGCCTGCTGTTCCCGGGGCGTTGGCGTTCTTGACAGAATCAGCTCGAACAGAAACCCGATTCGGTCCCCCACGCGATTCCCTCCTTCCAGCTGAACACGTTCGGCCACCTTTCGAGCCGCCTCGACGAAGGTCACGTTGTTCATCATCGTCAGCGCCTGAAGCGGGGTGGTCGTGAGTTCACGTCTTACGGAGCACATCTCCCGATCAGCGGCGTTGAAAGTCATCATCGTCGGCGGCGGAATGGTTCGCATCCAATAGGTGTAAATGCTTCGACGATAAAGGTCATCCCCCTTGCCCTGGTCGTATTTCCGGTTCGATATCGACCGCCAAAGGCCGGGCGGCATGTAGGGTTTGACAGACGGGCCGCCCAGTTTCTCCACCAGCAGACCGCTCGAAAAGAGAGCCGCGTCGCGAATCTGATACGGCGACAGGCGTTTCCTCGGACCACGCGAAAGCAGGACGTTTTCGGGATCCCGCGCCATTCCCGCTTTGGTCCCTTCGGAAGCCTGACGATAGGTCGCGCTCATCACGATCAGACGATGCATGGACTTCATATCCCAACCCAGGCGGATGAATTCCGTGGCCAGCCAGTCCAACAGCCCCGGATGGCTCGGCAACTCGCCCTGCGCGCCGAAATTCTCGCTCGTACGCACCAACCCGCGCCCGAAGAAGTGTTGCCAGAAACGGTTCACCGTCACCCGCGATACCAAGGGATTGTCCGGCGACGTCAGCCACTTCGCCAGCCCGACGCGGTCCCGGGAAAACCGCTCGCCCATCAACCCCAAGACTGCGGGCGTTTCACGGGCAAGCTTCTCGGCCTTGTTCGGCTGATTATACAGGCCGCGCGTCAGCACATGGGTGTCGCGCGGCTTCTCCATTTCGTGCAACACCATCACCGTCCCGGGTTTGCCCGCCTGTGGTCGCGGCACGGAGGTTTGTTGCAACTTCACCCGCGGCGGTTCCGGCACGACGAAACCGGTCTCTTCCGGCCCCAACATCGGCCAGCTTCTGGGCACCGGAACAAAGGGCGGACTGTTACCGTCGTTGGGCCCGAGCCCCGCCTCCGCGATGCCGTTGAAAAACGCGAACAACTGATAAAACTCCTTTTGGGTAACAGGATCGTACTTGTGCGAATGACAGCGCGCGCAATTCAGCGTCAACCCCAGATAAACCGTGCCCAAGGTCTCCACGCGATCGGCCACGTATTCGACGATCCATTCGTCCGGAATCGCGCCGCCTTCCGAATTGATGCGATGATTGCGGTTAAAGCCCGTCGCAACCTGCGTGTAAAAATTGCGATCCGGAATCAGGTCGCCCGCCATCTGCTCCAAGGTAAACCGATCAAACGGCATGTTGTCCCGCAACGCCATCAGCACCCAATCGCGCCACACCGACATATATCGCAGGCGGTCGTTCTGATAACCGTCCGTGTCCGCGTACCGTGCCGCCTCCAACCACGGCAAGGCCATGTGCTCCGCGTATCGATCCGTGGCGAGCAGGCGGTCGATCACCCTGCCGTAAGCCTCGTCAGAATCGTCGGCCAGGAAGGCCCGCAATTCCGCCGGCGTCGGTGGAAGTCCGGTGAGATCGAAGGTGACCCGCCGGAGAAGACTCGCCTTGTCCGCCGGCGGAGCGGGAGCGATTCCTTCCTTCTCCAAACGAGCCCGCGCAAACCGATCGATCGGATTGAATCCGGCTTCTCGCGCCCCAGGCACCGCCGGGCGGTCCGGGGGAACGAAGGCCCAATGCCGATCATCTTCCGGCCACTTCGCTCCTTCCTCGATCCAAAGCCGCATTATGTCCAGCTGCGCCGGGGTCAGTTTCAGCCCTGAATCCGGCGGCGGCATCAGCTCATCCAGATCCGAAGTCGTCAAACGCTGGTAGAGCGCGCTGACGGCGGGTTTTCCAGGTTGGATCAATCCCTCCGGCGCTTCCTTGCCAAAAACCCCTTCGCGCCAATCCAGCCTGAAGCCGCCCTTCCTCGCACGATCATCCGGACCGTGGCACTTGAAGCAGGTGTCGGAAAAAATCGGCCTCACATCCCTCGCATAATCCACTGCGGCATGCGCGTGGGAACCTGCCCAAAGGAGGACAAGAAAACCGTGGATCGTGTTTCGAAATCGCATCGTCATCCGAGACCGCGATGCTGCCGCAGAATCCGGCCGGGAAAAGATTTTTCCGGCCCGCCGTGTCCGGCTCAGAATTGCAGCCGATCGTCGGTCTGAAGCAGCTCGTCCAGATTCTTCCAGGCGCATTCGTTCATCGTGTTGAACGCGTGCAGGTAGACGAGGACGTTCTCCTTGGGATGCTTCTCCAGCACCGAGGCAACGCCGGCCGCGAGCTTGTCGTCCGCGACCGAATCCGGCAGATCCTCGACGACGCCGTCCTCGTGTTCGATTCCGCAGGCGTCCAGAAAGTCCTTCAACATCTGCGTCTGGCTCTTGATCAGCCAGGTGCGCAGCAGGTTGTCGGCGGCCTGGGCCATGCCGGGCCGCGAAAGCGATTCCAACAGAATCTTGTTCCGAGCGGCAGCCGGTTGACGCTGCAAGAAAATGGGGCGCAGCTTGCGGGCCTGGGCCACGGCAGCCACGGTCGCCTTGTAGGTATCCTTGTCGTCTCCGAAGGTCACCTCAACGATCTGACTGGCCAGATCGGGCGACATAAAACCGAACAATTCGTGCGAATTCAGCATGTTTGAAAAGGGCGCGGAGTTTAGGCTGCGCGCTTGTCGGGTCAAGCCTCTCTGTCGAGATTCCCCCACGCTCACGACCCACGCTTCCGGATTTCGCCGCGGGTCACACATATAGTCTTGGCGGGTCGTCCGTCTCCCGCCAAGACTTCCGCCAACCAAACCGAGACTGGCAGGACGGGTGCTCTCAACGCCTCCCGCAATGTTTCTCGACACCTTCATGTCAGCGCCCCAATCAAGCCAAGCTCCCAAGCCGGATGCCATCCGAGTCCTCGTGGTGGACGACGATCCGTGCACGGTGGAACTCATGGTCAGCTTGCTCACCGATGAAGGCTTCGCGACGCTGGAGGCCCATCGGGGCACGGAAGCTCTCGAGATCGCCCGCAGGGAAAAGCCGGAATTGGTATTGCTGGACGTGGTGCTTCCGGACATCAACGGCCGGGAGGTCTGCCGGCAACTGAAGGACGATCCCGACACGGCCGGCGTTTTTGTCATCCTGATCTCCGGCCACGAGATCACCCGCGAGAAACGCATCAAGGGTCTTGAAAGCGGCGCGGACGAATACCTCTCGAAGCCGGTTCAAATCGCCGAGTTGGTGGCGAGAATTCGCTCGTTCATCCGAATTCACGAGGCCAGACAGGCTTTGCGGAAAGCGAACGAGGATCTGGAGCTGCGCGTCAACGAGCGAACCCGCGAACTCCGTCACGTCAACGAGACGCTCCGCGACGAGGTCGTCGAGCGCCGCAAAGCCGAGGAGCAGCTGAAAATCTACGCCGGCCAGCTGCGGCGCCTCTCGCGCCGACTGATCGAGACCCAGGAATTGGAACGTCGCCGCATCGCCCGGGAACTCCACGATGAGGCGGGCCAGGCGATGACCGTGCTCAAGTTCGTGTTCAACGAGCTTGAAGACATGTTGCCACCGGACGGATTGGAGCGCCTGGACGACGGCCAGCATTCGCTCAATCGGCTGATCGCGTTGATAAGGAATCTCTACCAGGAAATCCGCCCCTCCATCCTCGACGATCTGGGCTTGCTCCCGGCCCTGCTCTGGCAGTTCGACCGATACACAACGGACACCAAGGTGAAGGTCCGCTTTGAACACGACGGCATCGACGGCGCTCGATTTTCACCCGATCTGGAGACCGCCGCCTACCGTGTGGCCCAGGAATCGCTCACCAATGTCGCCCGTCATGCGGGTGTCGCGGAGGCGAAAGTCAGGATTTGGGCCGACGGTCATCAACTACAGCTCCGTATCGAGGATCAGGGCGTGGGCTACGATTCGGGACAAAAGCGCTACAAATCGGACGGATGCGGCGTGCCGGGCATGTCAGAGCGCGTTCAGTTGCTCGGTGGCAAGTTCGCAGTACGTTCACAGCCGGGTGCCGGCACTTCGGTGACCGCCGCTTTTCCGTTGCAGTTGCCGCAGGTTCCTAATATTGAAAACAACGGTCTGAGTCAGGAATGAGGAAGGTTACTCTTATCATCGCGGAAGATCATCCGCTTGTTCGTCGCGGAATCCGGGGCCTCCTTGAAAGCCAGGCGGATTTCGAGGTCATCGGCGAGGCGGACAACGGAATCGAGGCTCTGCGCCTGATCGAGGAATTGTCCCCCGACATCTTCATCAGCGATGTCGTGATGCCCGGCATGACCGGCATCGAGGTGCTCCGCCATACCCGCCGACTGAATCCCCAGCCTCGCGCGGTGTTCATGTCCCTCTACGACAACGAGGTCTACATCTGGTCCGCCCTGCGCAACGGTGCCAACGCCTACATTTTGAAACACTCGGCTGCGGACCATCTCGTCCCGGCAGTGCGATCCGCGCTCGCCGACGAGCAATACGTGTTCCCCAACCTCTCGGACTCTTCAATGCTACGAGTTGAGGACATGACCGCCATCGCGCCGACAAGTCGCGGCGTCACCTTGTCCGATCGCGAACGCAACGTCCTCAACATGCTGGCGGACGGCTTTCAATCGCCCCAGATCTCAAGCCGCTTCAACATGGAGACCGGCGACACGGACAGGCTGCTCGGCGAGTTGATGAAAAAATTCGGCGCGGAGTCCCGTCGCGACCTTGTGCGCCTGGCTCAAAAACGGGCCTTTTGACGCGTTCGTCAAAGCATCCCAATTCACCATCATGCCGCTCCCAGCCGATTATCACATGCACACGCCGCTGTGCCGCCACGCGGCGGGCGAGCCGGTCGAATACGCGGCCCGCGCCATCGAGGTCGGCCTCACCGAGATCGGTTTCTCCGACCATTCTCCGATGCGGCAGGACAACTTCGACGAGTGGCGGATGAACGCCGACCAGCTCAGCGAATACGTTGAGAAGGTGGAAAAGGCCCGCGCCGATTATCCTCAACTAAAGATCCGACTCGCCTTGGAGGTCGATTACATCCCCGGCCACGAAGACTGGATCCGCGAGCTCTCGGCCATGTATCCGTGGGACTACCTGATCGGTTCGGTGCACTACGTATCGGACGACTGGGAGGTGGATCACCCGGACAAGCTTTCGGAATGGCGCAGCCGCGACAAGATGCAGGTTTGGGGCGTCTACTTCGACCGGCTCACCATGGCGGCGGAATCGAGGCTGTTCGACATCATCGGGCACGCGGACCTGGTGAAAAAATTCTGCTTCTATCCTGATCGAGACTGCACTCCGCTCTTCGAACGATTCCTCCACTCAGCGGCGAAGAACAACACGGCCATCGAACTGAACACGGCGGGACTACGCAAGGAATGCCGCGAGATTTATCCGGCGAGACACATCCTCAACCTCGCCTTCACGCGGGGAGTCCGTGTGACCTTTGGATCGGACGCGCACAAGCCGGATGAAGTCGGCATGGATTTCGAAGCGGCGATCCGTTTGGCACGATCGGTCGGCTACACCCACTGGAGCCGTTACGCCGGCAGGGAATTCAGCTACGCCCGCCTGTAGAATCCTTCAGGCCCCCTACACGCAGCGTCTACTCAAAGTCGCTTCTCCAGAATATTCAACGTGCCCGTGAGTTTACCCAGCGTCACAGGCTTGTACAACACCAGAGCCTTGTTCGCCTTGAAAAAGGCCTCCACCTTGGGATTGCCCTCGTAGCTGGTCACGAAAATGAAACGCTTGCAAAGATCCGGCTTCACCCTTTCAACCGCGAGGTAGAACATGTCGCCCGGCATGTGGGGCATCATGATGTCGCAGATGATCGCGTCGGGGGACTCCGTCATGATGTACTTCAGCGCGTCCACCCCATTGGAGGCGGTCACCACCTCGAAGCCCTCGGAGCCGAGCAACTCCCGGTACATCATCGCCAGCTCCACGTCGTCATCCACCACCAGCACCGAACGGATGCGGCGCTTTTCAGGATCGGTAATCAGGCTGCTCATTTGCGGGTCTCGCGCGAGCCTTCGAGGAAATCAAACACCCTCGGGCGACGCAACGCAAAACGCCCCGTTAAACCCGGTTCCGCGAACGACTCATGGAAGCGACGCTGCCACGAGTCGCCTGTAGTCGCCCAGTTCACGTTCGCGCCACGCTTCATTGTGCCCCGCGAGATCCGCCATCCGTGCCGCAACCTCCGGCGCGACTTCACCGCTGGCCCGGGCATCCAGAAGCAGACAGCGCGTACGCCGGCTCAGTACATCCTCCAAAC
>JADHOF010000098.1 GCA_016779125.1 Verrucomicrobiia bacterium
CGGAATTGATGTCCGTGCAGATGATCGGCGCTTTGAAGGGCTCGTAAACCTCCTTCATTCGCGGGACGGGACGCTGGGAAACCGTGCCGACCACAACCCGATCGGGCTTCATCAGATCCTCGACTGCGAAGCCTTCGCGTAAAAACTCCGGGTTGCTGACGACGTCAAAATCGACCTTCGCCTTGTTGTAGCGCTTGATTGTCTCGCCGACCTTCTCGCCCGTCTTCACGGGTACCGTGCTTTTGTCGACGATGATCTTGTAGCTGGTCATCGCGTCGGCGATGTCACGGGCGACGCGCTCGATGAAGCTGAGATCCACGGAGCCGTCGGGTTGCGGAGGGGTCGGGACGGCGATAAAAATGACGTCGGACTTGTCGACGCCTTCCCGGGTGCTGGCGGTGAACTTCAGGCGTCCGGCGGCGACGTTCTTTTTAACCAACTCCTCAAGACCGGGCTCGTAGATCGGAATCCCACCCCCCGTGAGGAGCTTTACCTTGTCCTCGTTGTTGTCGACGCAGATGACCTGATGACCGACTTCGGCGAAACAGGTTCCCGTGACCAGACCGACATAGCCGGTTCCGATGATGGAGATCTTGACTGGCATAAGGCTGGAACGCCGCGCGTGGCGCGGGCGTTTACTGCTTGGTCGCGGCCGGGGTGTTCGTGATCGGAGCGGAATTCGTTGTCGCGACAGAATTGGTGGATTTCGGCGCGTTTGTGGAAACCAGCAGCGGCGTCGGAAGGGCGGCGGTCTGCGTGTTGCCAGACGGCGTGAGCTGCGGATGACGTTTCAGGAGATCTTCCCGACGCATTCCTGCCTCCTGGCGCCAGATGACGGGCGGGTTTGCGCGCAGCAGCTCGTCGTAATATTTGAGTGCCTTGTCGGCCTCGCCTTTGGCGTCATAGATCAACGATGCCGCGAGTTTCGCCTGATTCCCCTCGCCGGTGCCGGCGCCGGACGCGATCAGCTGCTCGTAGGCGGCCAGAGCCTCCTCCGTGCTGCCTTGGGCGTCCTTGCAGGCGGCGATGCCCAGCCGGGCTTGTCGGACCAATGGGCTGGCGGGATATGCGGCGATAAATTCAGCGAATCGTTTTTCGGCTTCCGGATACTTGTTCTCGGTGAAAAGAGCGCCGGCTCCGAGCATCAGCGCGCGTTCAGCGGTACGGGTGCCGGCGTAATCGCCCGCTACCTTCAAATACTCTCCCGCCGCCACGGGCTTAGGGTCTTCTCCCGGGGCGGGAAGTTTGTTCAGGGCGAAGAGCGCCGCTTCGGCGTCGCGCTGCTTGGACGCCTGGAGGTGGGTGTTTGTGTAGATGGCGAAGGCACCGGCGAGCAGAACGGCCGAGCCGATTCCGATCTGTTTGCGGCGCGTTTCAGCCCAAGTCTGCAGCTGGATCCAAAGATCCAAATGCGGTTCGATTTGCTGCTCTTCCGGCTCGGACATAGGGCGCGCAATCGTGGGAATGGCCAATCAAAAGGCAAGCCCGAAATGGGTAAAAATCGTCGAAATGGCGTTTGTTTCAGCGCCTGATCCAACGTTGGGCCTTCAATTCGAAGCGGGGCAGCGAATTCGGGGGCACCAAGTTGACCGGCACCCGCAGGGCGAGTGAGTTCTCGAAGGCCCGAGCCAGGGATTTGCCGAAGGAATCGGGGTCCTTTTGGCTTGAATCGGGCTCAGCGGTGATCTCCAGCTCGGTCATCGCCGCGTGTGTCAGCACTTCAACCTGATATTCGGCCACGCCGCCGTGATCTCGAATGATCTGCTCCACCGCGCCGGGATAGATGTTCACGCCGCGCACCACGACCATGTCATCGACGCGGGACAAGATTCCGCCGTCGAGGGCCAAGTCTGAACGGCCGCACTCGCAGGTTTCCGCTTTCGCCGCCCGGACCAGATCGCCGGTGCGGTAGCGCAGAAGCGGGGAGCCCTTTCGGCCCAGTGTTGTGAGAATCAATTCCCCGCTGTCGCCCCTTGGGACTGCGGTGCCTGTTTCGGGGTTCACGATCTCGGCGAGGTACGCGGACTCAATCACGTGCAGTCGTCCGGATTGTTTTGGGCATTCGTAGGTGACCGGTCCGACTTCGGTCATTCCATGATGATCGAAAATCCGCGCCCCGTTCCATTCCTTGGACAAGCTTTCGCGCACGGCAGGGAGGCTGCCGCCCGGCTCCCCCGCGACGATGATCGTGCGGATCGCCGATTTGCCCAGGTCGATGCCCTCGCGCCGGGCGACTTCCGCCAGATGTAGAGCGTAGGTCGGCGTGCAGCAAAGCACGGTCGCGCGCTGATCGAGGAGCTGTCCCAATCGCGCGACGCTGCTCAGTCCGCCTCCGGGAAGGCAAAGGCAGCCGATCCGCAGGGCGGACTCAAAAGCCGTCCAGAAGCCAAGAAACGGGCCGAACGAAAACGCGAAGTAAACCCGGTCCGCCGGCACAACGTCGGCCGCACGATAGACCTCGCCCCAATTGCCGAGCATCCAAGACCACGACTCATTTGTGTCGAGCCAACGCAAGGGCCTGCCCGTGCTGCCGCTGGTTTGGTGGAAGCGCGTGTAGGTTTCGAGCGGGAAGGTGAGGTTCGTCCCGTAGGGCGGGTGGGCCAGTTGATCGGCGACACATTCCCGCTTTTCTGTGAACGGGCATCGGGCGATGAATTCGGTGATCGTTTCCGGGCCGGACGTCAGCTCCGCCTGTCGGAGACGGGGCGCGTAAAAATCGTTCGTCGCCGAAAGGGCTCCAAGCAGATCGCGGAGCTGCGACAATTGACGCGACTCGATTTCGGATCGGTTGGGAAACGCGCCGGTCACTGCGCCGGAGGTGAATCGACGGGTTGCTTCGCGCCGCCGGATTCCACGGCGGCGGCCTGCTTTTGGGGCGCGGCGGGCGCGGGCTTGTAGAGCGTCACCAGGCAACCTCCGATCGCGGCGGCAAGGATGCCCGCGTAGAACTGCCACTTGATCGTGCCGTATCCACCGGCCGGCGGATGTGTGGCGAGGGCGACGCCGGCATTGATGATCGGTGCCCCGGCGAAGATCAACGACATCACCACCGCCGGCGATCCCTTGGCACCGAAGGCCAGCAACACGCCCAACGCGCCGATGGCCCCGACGATACCGGCGATCAGCGACCACCAGAGTCCCTTGGCTGGAAAGCTCCAGGCCGCGCCCTTGGCGATCAGGATCGCGGCGGGTGCCAGGACGGCGGCGAGGAAGTAGGCGATGCCGACGAACAGGAAAGCCTTGATGCGTCCGTTTTGCGGGTCCTGCATTCCCATCGCGCCGGAATGCAGAAAGACGCCGTAAACGCCCCAGCAGCCGATGGTTAGAAAAACCCAGTACAACCAGGTCATGCCCGGTCCCGTCGTGTTTGCAGTTCCCATATTTCTTGTGAGTCTAGGAAGCGTTGCCGCTCCGGGTAAATGCTGATTTCAATTTGTCACGCGCCTGACCCCGATTTGGGAGGTAATTCGCACTTGCCACACATCCGCGATCGGGTTGATTTTCCCGCTCATGAAACGGGGAACCCTTCCAATACTGTGCGCCGCCCTGACGTCGTCTTTCGCCCATGCCCAATCCTATCTCACCAACCGGCCGCCGGTCGCGTTCGTGAGCCATCACGTCGAGCAAAGTTGGGAGACGGTGGACACCGCCTCCTTTCACGCCTGGCCGGGCGCCTCGCCCGCCGACGGTTCGTCCTCCCTCTGGTCCAATCGCGTGGATCACCTGTGGTCCTGGGATGTTCCCCGCCAATCGACCCGGACCGAGTTCAACACCTGGCTGAGCCGCAACACGGGCGATGTGACCGACGGCGTCCGGGTCCGTCAAACCCTGGAGACCGTCTGGCAATGGCCGGCGACACCCGACGCGAAGTTTGGCGCGAGCCCCGCGTTCGGCACCAACACGGTACATTACCGGCAGACCGAGACCTACCCGGATGAACACGAGTTGGGCCCGCCCGGCACTTTTGTGTCCGAGGAGTCGCGGCAGACGAACAGCCCGGCTTATCCGTCCCTCCCGCTGGTCAAGATCGTGAACCTCCGTGCGGAGGAGGTGCAGTATGACGGACCGGTGCAGTTCGCGGGCTACTTCGGCGTCACCAACCCGGCCACTGCCTGGACCGTGACCCCGGCCTATTCCGATGACGAATACGGAGGCGGGGAGGAATACTACGACGATGATTCCGATTACCCGGATGACGAGGAAGGATACGCCGAGGCTTACGGCGACGGCGCGGACTATTAGACCGACGAGGAGTATCTGGCGAACATGGAGGAGGCCGGCAGCGGCGAAACCACGGTCCACGACTGGTATGAAGCCCGGGACTTGGCCGGGGAGGATTACCACGTTGGCTACTATCGGCGAGTCTCCCTCCGCAACGCCGAGACCCGCGTCAGCGTCTATACCGGCGGCTGGACCAACATCGCCCCTCCCGGGACGATCATTCCCATGAACGCGCCGGCTGGGCCCGTGCTGATCGAGGTTGTGGTGAGCGCCTACGATTCGCTGAACCAGCGCCCGATCCCGCCGGAGGAAATCACCGTGCGTGGCAAACAGCTCGACGAGGATGGCACCGCCCGCTTCATCCTGCCCGCGCATGCGGTGGAAGACATCACCCCCGAGTTTCAGTTGTCCGGCTTCGGCCCGCAACAGACCTTCGCCGAGCACATCAAATTCAACATCCTCGCCAAGGCCGCGCATCCGAAAGTTTGGTTCAGCGCGCAAAGCGGCAAAGTCCATCGCGGTTTCGATCCCGCCAGCCCCAACGACTGGTCTTCCGACGCCTACACCAGCATCTGCACCAACGCGACCAAGAGCATCGTCGAGGCTTTTGTTGATCCGCCCGAGATGGCTTCCCACGTGAAGCTGGTCGTCGTTCAAACCAACACGCCCGCGTTCATCACGGCATCGCCAACCCTGCTGAACAACGGCGGCGGAGGCACCCCCATCAACCTCACCGCCGGTTCTGTCCCAGGCACCTACACGGTCGAAGCCCGCACCACCTACAGCAATACCAGGTTGGCGACATTGCATGTAAAGGCGATGCCCCTGCGGGTTGTGAACTTTGGCATTTTCGCTATCGAGGACACGAACTCCCTGGCGACCACCGGCGTGACGATTCCCGATCAGTCCGCGCTCGAATCGGCCTTGAACGAACTGGGCGAACAGGCGTGTCTAAAGTTTCAGCTCGAACCAGCCACCGAACGCCTTCACCACTACGCCTACGATCTGAACGGGGATGGATTGGCACAGAGGAACGAAACTGAGATCATCCCTGAATCACACCTGAGTGACTACAGTCGCTTTCCCGGACGGTTCCGCGTGTTTGTGTTCAAAAAGAGTGGGGTCCCATACCCTCACTTTGATTCGTTTTTCGTTAGAGGCATCTTGATGGAAGTTGTCGACGCCTGTGTAGCTTTTCAGGTTGACATAGGTGGAGACATTCCGCGGGTCATTCTTCACGAATTTGGGCATCTGGTGGGCTTGTCCACGGCCCAGCTCCTAGATCCGCAAGGTCATGACATGGATGCCGCGACTTGGCCGAACGGAGAAGCGAGCGTCATTAGATCGGGGGCACCCGTTCTGAATGCGACCGGCGACGCTTTCTCTCTCCCAAACTCAGGACGCTGGCTTCGGCATGGAGACTGGACCAAGCTTAACGACGGAGCTGATGAATATAAGTAAGACCATCTGTACATGGGCCGTGGCGTTTTTGGCTCTGTTGCCCGTGAGTTGGGCGATCGAACCCGACCCCGAACTCGTTTATCATCTGACGAATAGGCTGGCGAATTTTGATTCGCGAAATGTGTCGCGAGAAACACGCGAACGCTTCATCGAGCAACTTCGTGACATGCGGAACAACGAGGGTATGCGGTTCAAATACTCGGGCATATTTGTGGACTATATGTCCCTCGAGCTTGGAGACACCGATTATATCGAACAGAGCTACGATGAGTGGTTGTCCCGTTCAACATACCTCAAGCGTACCGGCCTAAATCTTTTTCGGCGTTCGAGAAACCCCGAGTTCGTGGGCAGATTTATCAAGCATTTGGAGCGCGATACTCCGAAAACCTTGGTGCGGGATCTAGAGATGTGGGAGGAACTTGGCCTCCAAAGAATGCTCGCCTCAACCGTCCTTGCCCAACTGCATAACTGCCCCCACTTCAACTCCACGACCCGTGATTGGGCGAGATCGCAGCCATACTCTGGCAGTGGACCCCTCTTGCACGAGTTCTGGGAGCACAACAAGGAACGGTTTGAGGCCAAAGACTACGGCGCGATCTACCCTCCGGGCATGGAGCCCCCGCCGGCAACGGCCCGCGACGTCCCCGCCATCGCAATGCAGCTCAAGGATCGTTCGTCTGCCAAGGGCAATAATGGCGAGAATCCACGCTCCGCAATTGCGCCGCTCGAATCCCCATTGGTGGGACAGGACGAAACCGCACCCGCACGGGCAAAGCCGAAAACCATCGCTGACGACGGCTCACCAATCCTGTTGCTGCTGCTGGTGTTCATGACCGGAGGCGCGATCTGGTTTTTCCTGCGACGGCAATAGCCGCATCTGCGTCCTCCGTGTTCAAACAAAACCTTCATCCACCCGGAACCGCACCATTCGAAACACCGAGGCACGGAGAATCACGGGGTGAACCGGAGACACTCCAGAGGCCGGAAATCGGAGATCCGCTGCTCTGACGGGCCAAGCCACCGTCGCACTGCGGAACGATCACCCTGCGAGCAGCTCGGCCGGTGCGAGTTCGATGAGGTCCGCCAGTTCGGCCGGGATCGGGGAGGCGGACATTCGCCCGTCGGCGTTCTTGGTCACGCAGACGACGGTCATGCGGCCGGTGGCGCACTCGATCGCCCCGTCCTCGGTCACCTTGCGGATCTTGAAGACGTAGGTCAGCGAACGGCTCTTCTTTTCCGCGACCAGCAGATGTACCTCGATCTCGTCTTCAAAGCGCAGCGGTTGCTTGAAATCGAAGGAGGCGTGGACGCGGGGCCAGCCGACCGGCGGATCGGTCTGACGGGTGACGATCGAGAATCCAAGGGATCGGAAAAAGGCGTGTTCAGCCGATTCCATGTAGCGGTAGAAATTCGAGAAATGGACAATGCCGGCCATGTCCGTTTCGGAGAATTCGACGCGGCGTTTGATTTTAAAGTCGCAGGGCATGAATCAGTTGGAGCCGGCGGGCAGTCGGGTTTCCATCGCGCTGACAAAGGCTTCGGCCATGGCGTCAACATTGTAGCGCGCACGCACGGCGTCCAGCCCGCTGTTGCGACAGGCCGCGTGTTTGCCCGGAGTTTTCAGGAGTTTATGGACGGCGTCCGCCAAGGCGCCCGCGTTCGCTTCCGCGATCAGGCCCGCGCCGGACTCTTCGAGGATTTCGGGAAAGGCCGCGTGCCGGGGCTGCACGATGGGCACGCCGGCGGCCATCGCCTCGATCAGATAAAGCCCGAATGATTCACCGTAGAGCGCGGGCACGCAGAAGACGGACAGCGAGTGGTAGAACGCGATTTTTTCGGTGCGATCGAGATTGGGGTGGAATTCCACGTCGTCCAACACGCCTTCCGCTTTCATGTGTCGTTTCAGGCGCGCGACGAAGGCTTCGTCTCCCGGACCGCAGCCGCCACCGATCCTGAGGCGGAGGCTTTTCATGTCCTCGCGTCGTTTTAGGTTGATGAAGGTTTCGACCAGAAGGTGGAGTCCCTTCTCCTCGCACATGCGGGCGAAATATCCGAGCACGGGCGGATCGGAAGGTGGCTCTGCGGGTGCGGTCGGATAGCCGTCGAGATTGATCCCGTTCGGCACCACCGCGACCTTTTCCATCGGCAGGGACAGGCGTCGCGCCATGGTTTCGCCAAAGTAGCGGCTTGGGGCGACGAAGAGATCCACGTCCCGAGCCCGATCCGCCATGGTTTCCCAGACCAGGGAGCGGTCCGGCTCCTTCATGGAGTCCAGGAAGGCGTCCTCACCCTGAAGCTCGCAGACGATCCGGCAGGCGAGCTCGGATTTCAGCCTCCGCGCGAGGCCGACGAGCATGGCGTTGGACAGCGTGATCGCATCGGGTTTTCGCGGGCGCGATTTCAGGAACGTGATGAGTTCGCTCAGCTCCCGCGCCTGATTGCCCTCCTCGCCCTTCAGCATTGAAATGGTCAGGTCGCTGACGTCCTCCGCCCTTGTTTTTCCGGCCTGCCTGCCCGCCAGCTTGAGAAGGAATGACGAGCGGAAAAGCTTGTGCAGCCATTCCGGGGCGTTCCTGAAGAAGGCGGATTTTTGCTCCAGATAGACGTTGATGCCGTTGAAGAAGATGGGGGTTCCGCTGCTTTGATCTTCCTCGTCCAAAGTCATCGGAAGATAGAGTGGCACCATCGTCACGTCATGGCCCATCCGTCGGAGCGCCGCGACGAGCGCGTTGTCGCGGAAGCAGTTCCCGCAATACATGCCTCCGGCCCCGGGTGTGATCTGGATGAGGTTCAACGCGCGTCGCGTGTTGGCGGAATTCTTTGTGGCGGGAGATTCCACAGGCCATTCACCGCTCACGATTGACCACTCGCCAGCGGAACGCCGTAGGGCAGGCTGTCCGGCACGGGCGCGAATTCCTCGATTGCCTTCCAGAGGTGGGAGAAGTCCTTGTTCACGTCGCCGGACAGGCAGTCGGTGATGTCGCCGGCAAGGGACATGTTCTTGTCGATGACCTTCTTGAAGGAAAAGTCGGGCTGATAGAAGGCGTAGATCAACTTGCGCATGTTCTCGATGCCCTCGCGCAAGGCCGCCGCGTAGCCTGCGAAGCGGTCGGGGTTGAAATCCTTCTCCTCAATCGCCGAATGGATCTCGTCCGCCACCATCACACCGCTCTTCAAAGCCAGCATGAGGCCGGATGAGAACACGGGATCAAGGAAGCTGAACGCGTCACCCGCAAGGACGAGTCCCTCGCAGCCGCAATACTTCGAGTGAAACGAATACTCGCTCGTGATGTAGTAGGGCCCGACCTGTTTCCCTTCGGACAGGCAGTCCTTGATCCAAAGGTTGTTCTCGACCTCGCGATGGAAGATTTCCTCCGGTTTCCGGACGCCGTCGCGGGAAAGGTATTTCCCTTCGTTGACGACCCCGACGCTCACCCGATCGTCCTGAAGCGGGATGTGCCAGAACCATCCCTTCTCGGGAATGAACGCGACCGTGGTCTGGCCTTCGTCGGTGCCTTCGGCGCGTTTGGAGCCCTCGTAGTAGGTCCAGACGGCCACCTTGTTGAGGAAGGGATCCTTTACACGCCATTGGTTGCGGACGGCGGCGAAGGCCTCCTTGCCGGAGCAATCGACGGTGATGGAGCCGTGGAATTCGTGGATCGTTCCCTCCTTGTCCACCGCCCGCACGCCGATGACGCGGTCCCCGTCCCGCAGCAATTCCTTGACCGTGATTTCCTCCCGGATCTCCGCACCTTCCTCGCGGGCACGCTCCATCATCATGAGGTCGAACTCGGCCCGCGTGACCTGCCAGGTTTGAGCCACGGTGTCGCGGTCGTAGCGGTCCCAGAAGTAAAACGGCGTGCTGGCCTTGCCTGAAGGGGTGACAAACTGGACGCTGTATTTCTTGATGAACGCGGAGTCGCGCATCTGATCGATGACGCCCAGCCTGTTCAACGGCTCGTAGGTGAAGGGGAGCAGCGATTCGCCGACGTGGTAGCGCGGAAATTTCTCGCGCTCCAGCACGAGCACCCGATGCCCGTGACCCGCGAGAATCACGGCGGTGGCGCAGCCGGCGGGCCCTCCGCCGATGATGATCGTGTCGTAATTGGATGGACTGGTCATGCGGTGGAAATCTAGCCCCGGTTCGGCTTCCGGCAAATCAGGAGCGTGGCTCCGGCGGGAGGATCTCGACGATCTCCGCCAGCGGTTTCATCTCCGGATTCCAAAGCGTGTTGCGGCGTCCGTAGAGCACGTGCTCGCCGGACAGCTGCAATGCGGAATTGATGAAGTTGTCCGATTCGACGCGAAGGAAGGCCTTGGGTTTGCTGGTATGCCGAATGCGGTGCTCGGCCAAGATGCGTCCCAGCGGTGTGCGCTCCGACAGCACGGCCTGTCTGGCGGCTGCGGGGAACAGATTGAGCATGATCTTGATCGCACCGAACTCGACGGGCGCGTTGTCGGTGTCGCGGGAAAGCACGACCTCGCGATAATAAAAGTCTCCGCGCTGCTGTCTCCGCAGGACGGTCACGTGAATCTGCCCGCCGTGAAAGTGCTCCAGGGTCGGCGTCATGTCGTCGTCGTGAACGAGCAGGGAACGATAGGGCTGCGGCACGTCCTCCCCCGCCACGGAGTCGATCACCGGCAGAGTCAGGCCCTGCTGGGCGTAGAAATCGTCCAGCGGATAGGCGTAAGGCAGCACCTGGGGCGCGCCATGGGCGGGTGTGGACATGTCAGGCGTAACGCTTGTTTTGATGTTCCGGCAGGAAGAACTCGTGGAGCAGGCGATCGACCTGCAACAGGCCTTCGCGGTTCATCAGCAGCTTGTCGCCGTCGATCGTGATGAAGCCCCAGTCCTTCAGGCGTTGAAGCGGCCCGGCGAATCGGACCTTTGGATCGACGCCAAATTTTTTCGTGAAATAGCCGAGATCCAGATGGCCGAGTTTCATCAGCAGGATGAACTCGCGGATCAGCCGTTCGTCCGCCGTTGGCGTCAAGGCCCGGTAGACGGGCAGCTCCCCGCGATTGACGCGCTCCACATAGGGATCGAACTCGTGATAATTCTGGTAGTGCGTGCCGCCGATGTGCCCGAACGAGGCGACGCCCGCTGAGAGCAGATCCGCGCCTTCCCACAGTCGGTCCCGATAGATGAATTTCACGCGATCGGGGTTCTTCACGGCCGTCGTGGCGCTCGTGATCGTGTAGCCGGCCTTTTCGAGTTCGTTGTAGGCATAGTCGACCCAACGTCGCTTGACGTCCCAGTCCGCGACCGGTGCCACCAGCTTGCCCTCGGCCTTCATGCGCTGATAAATCGTCGTGTTGTACGGGATCTCCATCTCGTAGATCGTCACGCAATCGGGACTCATGTCCACGGTCTTGCGGATGTTCTCTTTCCAGTTCTCCTCCGTCTCCTCAATCATGCCCGAGATGAGGTCGATGTTGATGTTTTCGAAACCCACCTTTCGTGCGACTTCGTAGGCCCGGATGATCTCCTTGCTGCGGTGGGCGCGGCCGTTGATTTCGAGGATGTGGTCGTCGAGGTTCTCCACTCCTAGGCTGAGGCGGGTGACCCCGATCTCGCGGATCGCTTCGAGCTTGTGGTCGGTCAATGTGCCCGGTTCGGCCTCGAACGCGACCTCTTCGGCTTCATCCCACGGCAGGACGGCCTTCATGTTGTCGGTCAATTCCTTGAGCTGATTGACTGAGAGATAGCTCGGCGTGCCGCCGCCAAAGTAGACGAAGTTCGGCTTGCGTCCCCCGATGAAGGGCTTGCTTGCGTAGGTCTCGAGTTCCCGGCGGACGGCGTCCGTGTAGGCGCGGATTTCGGAGGAGTCCTTGTCCGTGTAGACCTTGAAATAGCAAAAGTGGCAACGCTTGCGGCAGAACGGGATATGCACGTAGACGCCAAGCGGTGTGCCCGGCTCGGGCGGGCGATCGATCGCCTCCAACAGCTTGCCGACCTGATCCGTCTTCCAGAAGGAATACGGGGGATAGTTCGTGACGAAGTAGTTGCCGGCGGTGGTCTGTTTTTCAAGCGCCGGCTTGGCGGTCGGGGATTCGGATGCGGGGGTGCTCATGAAAGTTTTTCCAAATTACTTGGGGCCGAAACAATAAACATTGCCGTCGTCGGAGCCGACGAGGATGTGTCCGTTCACAATTGCAGGGGAACTCGTGACGGCCTCGCCGATCTCGGAATTCCAGATTTCCTTCCCGGTTTCGAGCGATACGACATAGAGCCGTCCGTCATCGGAGCCGACGACGACCTTGCCGTCGCAGACGACCGGTGAACTGTCCACCTTGCCCCGGGTGCTGAAGGTCCAGATCTGTTTTCCGTCCGCCCGGTCCACGCAATGAAGGCGCTTGTCGCGTCCGCCGAAGATCACCCGGTCCTTGGTCACAGCGGGGGAGGAGAAGAAGGGGAAATTGCGCTCGCGATAGGTCCAGATGTTGGTGCCCTTTTGCAGGTCGATGCAGAGGTATTCGTTCTCGTAGTGCCCGAAGTAGGCGCGGCCTCCCGTGAGCGCGGCCGAGCCGGCGACATAGGCACCGGCGTCGATCTCTTTGACCTTTTCGCCGGTCTCGACGTTGATCACGTGGAGGATCGCGTCGCAGCCGCCGAAGGCCGTCACCGCGAGGTCCGGTTCCACGGCGGGCGAGCCGTTGATGTAGTTTCCGGTCTCGTAGCTCCAGTTCGTCTTCCCGGTTTCGGAATCGAAGCAGTAGAGGAAATAGTCGTGGCTGCCGACGAGAACCCAGGGCTTGCCGCCTTTCGGATTCCTCACCCAGTTTGGCGCGCCGATGACCTTGTCCTCCGTCTGGCGCTCCCAGACCAGTTTTCCGTCCGCCGCGTTCACCGCGCGGACCTTCCCGTCCTCCGAGCCGAAAAAGACTTTTCCGTCCAGAAAGAGGGGGGAGGATTCGATGGTGCCGTCCGTCTTGAATTTCCAAAGTCCCTTGCCGCTTTCCAGATCGATCGCGTGGAGATGCTCGTCAAAGGAGCCGACAAACACGCGCCCGCCGGACACGGTCGGCGAGGACTTCACCTCGGCACCGGTCTTGTAGGACCATTTCAGTTCCAGTTTGGCGGAAAGCTTTCCGGCAGCGATTCCCGTGAGCGATGGCTGCCCTCGAAACATCGGCCAGTCGTCGATTCCGGGATGGGCCGCTCCGTGGGAGCTGGCTGAGAAGAGCGACAGATTCGCCATGAGAAGGAGGACCGGTTTGAAGATCTTCATGGCTGCGTTTGGTGAAATCAGTGTGTCGGCTGGCCAAGTGCGACCGTGGCGATAGCACCCCGGTGGGTTGTTTTCAATCATTTCATACCTATACGTATTATTTTTATCAGACCGGATTTGCGGCTTTGGCGTTCAATAAATGTTTGATTCAACGTGGCGTGCACCCTTTTGAACTGGCGTCGTCGGAGTCGTGCGCGTTCAC